>CAZQUB010000028.1:0-15400 GCA_964596225.1 uncultured Acidimicrobiaceae bacterium | reverse complement strand
CCATGGGTGGTGGGCACGCCCTCGGGAAGGGGGAGACACAACGGCGGCAGGCGACGTCGCAAAGGAACAGCGAACGCGCGGATTCAACCCGGAGGAACGAATCGGGAGCTGAGCCCGTTACTTCTCGACCTTGTGGCCGTAGGTCATCCGGCGGATGCGCGCTTCGACCTCGGCTGCCTCTTGCTCATCGAACTCGTACCCGTCGATGCCTCGGAGGCGGGAGCTGGTGCGTTCCTCGAGCTCGCGAGCGGTGCGTTCCGCTGCTTCGGCAGCGGCTTCCTCGCGCATCTTCTTCCGTGCTCGTCGCCACATGGTGCATCGTATCGGCGCGCTCAGAGTGTTTCTGAAGGGGTCGATCGCCCCATCCGAATGGGAGCCTTTCGCGACCCTCGGTACACTTCGACCAGGTCTCTGGGGTGGAGATCATGGCGACCAGCAGTGATATTCGTGCTCGGCTGCGCCGGGTCCAGGGGGAGCGTCGCGATCCCCGGCAGGTGCACGCCCTGGCACGCGCCCACGCCCGGGAACGCCTCCATCTCGACTCCCGGCCGCGACGGGCACGGGCCGACCGGGACCTGTTGTGGGACGCGGAAGGGCACAGCTACAAGGTGCGGGCCCGCACCGTTCACACCATGGGCGACGGGACGATGTTCGAGCTGGGACGCGTCCCCGACGAGTTCGACTACCTGCTCGGCGTATTCCTGCATCGTGACACGCTGCGCCTCCTCGGCATCATCCGTCTTCCTTGGTCGGCGGTGCTGTGGTTGGGGAACGAATCGGGCGGCCGCTACCGGCTCCCTTGGCGGGGGGACGGTCCCGTACACGACATGTCCGAGTTCCTCTAGCGCCTCACTCGCGGCTCACGAGGAATCGTCCATGGCCTTCCATTCGTCGAATCGTTCCCGCATCGCTTCTTCGAAGAATCGGTAGAAGGCCTCGGCCCGGGCGAGGCGGGCGGAGGCCTTCGGTCCGATCTCGTCGGTTTCGCGGGCGGATCGGAACAGATCCGCCACCCGGCCGGCCGCCTCGATACGGCGAACCGTCATCTCCACCAGCGGGTCGGACGTGAGCTTGAAGCGGTCCCGTCGCTCGCCGGGGAGAGAGACTCGTTCCAGGAACCCGAGCTGTTCGAGGAGGCGCACCATGGTGCTGATGGAGCCGGTGCTCGCCTGGAGCATCTCGACCAGTTCTGCCTGGGTGGCGTACTCCTCGTCGTTGACCATCATCAAACCGAAGATGCGCGCCGCCATGCGCGGAAACCCGAACCCCTCGAACACGAGGCTCATCGTTTCGACGATCTTCGCCACGTCATTGGGCAGCGGAGCAATCACGACAGTTTGTTTCCTCTCGGGACTTTCGGCCCTATCAGTTCTTTCAGTAATTCCTGATATGATTGAGATTAGTGGAGCCCGGCCCCCGAGACAACCCTCGGGGCCGGGCATTTCGAAGCGATGAGGTGTTGGTCATGATCGAATTGCATCAGGTCACCAGGCGATACGGCGTCGGCCCGAATCCTATCGTCGCTCTGGACGCCGTCGACCTCGAAGTCGACGACGGCGAGTTCGTCGTGGTCCTCGGACCGTCCGGGAGCGGCAAGACCACGCTCCTCAACATCATCGGGGCACTGGACACCGCCACCAGCGGCAGTGTCAAGGTCGGTGGGCGCGACATCTCCTCGGCGTCCCGCAAAGAGCTCTTCGCGTTCCGGCGCCACACCGTGAGCTTCATCTTCCAGAGCTTCAACATCTTCCCCGGTCTCACCGCTCGCGAGAACGTGCAATTCGGTGCCGACGCCACCGGCCGGGACGACATCGACGTCGCCGCCATCCTCGGCCAGGTCGGTCTCGGAGACCGTCTCGACCAGTTCCCCCACGAGCTGTCCGGCGGGGAACAGCAGCGAGTCGCCATCGCCCGCGCCCTCGCCACCGGCAATCCCATCGTGCTCGCCGACGAGCCGACCGGGGAACTCGATTTCGTCACCGGCGTCCAGATCCTCGACCTGCTCCAAGCTCAGGCGGTCGACGGCCGATCCGTACTCGTCGTCACCCACAATCGGGAGATCTCCCGGGTCGCCGACCGCGTCGTCGAACTGAGCAGCGGCCGGGTCCTCTCGGACGGGCCACCTGCCGGAGGCAAGGCGTCCGTCTCCGACCTCCGCTGGTAGCGCCATGACCTCACCGAGCCTCCTCCTTCGCTGGTCGTGGCGGGACCTCAAGTCCCACTGGGTCAAGGTGCTCGCCATCGCCCTGGTCATCGGCATCGGCACCGGCGCCTTCGCCGGCCTCAGCAGCAGCGCCAACTGGCGGCGCGCCTCCAACCGCGCCAGCGTCGAACTGCTCAACATGTACGACCTGCGGGTCCGGCTCGCCACCGGCAGCACCGTCGCCACCGGCAGCATGACGGCGGCCACCGCCACCATCGCCCACGCCGATTGGATCAGCGGCGCCGAAGAGCGCCTCGTCGAGCCGATCCAGGTCGACGCTTCCCACGACGGCGATACCGTTCTGGTCCCCGGAGTGATCATCGGCGCCGACGTCGCCGACGGCGGTCCCCACATCAACGGGTGGTACGTCGGCCCCGGTCGCGGGCTCACCGCGGCCGACGCCGGCGAGCCGCGCGTCCTCCTCGAGTACGGGTTCGCCAACCACAACGACCTCCCCGCCGAAGGCACCATCGTGGTCAGCGGAGGCCGCGAACTGGCGTACACCGGATGGGCGATGACTCCCGAGTTCTTCATCACCGTTCCGGAGAACTCCAGCTCGTTCGCACAAGGTACCTATGCGCCGTTGCTCACCTCGCTCCAGACCGCCCAGGAGCTGGCGGGGCTGCCGGGGTCGGTCAACGACCTCGTCGTCACCATCACCCCCGACGCCGAACGTGACGTGGTCGCCGCCGAGCTGGAATCCGCCCTGGGATCGGCGCTCCCGGCCGGGTTCACCGTCACGACCAGGGAGGAGGATCCCTCCTACCGGATCCTGTTCGAGGACGTCGACAACGATCAGGAGTTCTACAACGTCTTCGCCTTCCTCATCTTCGCGGGCGCGGTCGCCGCCGCCTTCAATCTCATCAGCCGCCTGGCCGAGTCGCAGCGGCGCGAGATCGGCATCGCCATGGCACTCGGAATCCCGCCCCGCCGCATCGCGCTGCGGACCCTCCTCGTCGGCGCCGAGGTGGCGTTCCTCGGCATCGTGTTCGGAGTGGCGGTCGGGACCCTCATCGGGCAGGGCATGCGCGCGGTGCTGGTGGACTTCCTCCCCCTTCCGGTCTGGATCACCGACTTCCAGTGGGGCCTGTTCCTGTGGGCCGCCCTCGCCGGGTTCCTGGTGCCACTCGCCGCCACCGCCTACCCCGTGTGGCGGGCCGTGAGGGTGCGGCCGATCGAGGCGATCCGCACCGGGCATCTCGCCTCTCGGGGCGGGGGGCTCGCCCCTGTCGTGCAACGGATCCACCTTCCCGGCGACACGTTCGACCAAATGCCGTTCCGCAACCTGATGCGGGCGCCGCGCCGCAGCCTGCTGACGGCGGTCGGCATCGCGGCGGTGATGGCCGTCATCGTCGGCTTCTTCGGCGCCATCGACTCGTTTGTCACCACCCTGAACCACGGGGCGGCCGAAATCGAGGGCACGAGCCCCGACCGTGTCATCGTCCAGCTCGACGGCATCGATCTGGTCACCTCGCCGGACATCGCCGCGATCGACACCGCCGCCACCGTCGGCGAAGTGGTGCCGGTGCTCGAACTCGGCGGCACCGTCTCGGCGGGTGACGAATCGTTCGATCTGCTCATCGATGTGATGGACCTCGGCAACGACGTGTACCGGCCGACGATCGTCGCCGGCGCCGCCGGGCCGGGAACCGAAGGGCTGGTCCTGGCCGAGGGGGCGGCCCACGACCTCGGCGTCGCGGTGGGGGACACCGTCACCCTCACCCATCCGTTCCGTACCGGTCCGACCACCTTCACGCTGGTCGACACGGAGGTGCGGGTGGCGGCGACTCATCCCAACCCGTTCCGGTTCGTCTCCTACCTGGATCAGAGTCAGGCCGACCTGTTCGGGGCGGCCGGGCTGGTCAACGTGGTCGACGTGACACCGGCGTCGGGTGCGACGTCCGACGATGTGATCCGTGAGCTGTTCACCCTCGACGGCGTGGCGTCGGCGCAGAAGGCGTCGACCGCCGCCGACGAGCTCGACGAACTACTCGCCCAGTTCATCGGCATCCTCCAGATCGTCGGCTTCGCGGTGCTGATCCTCGCCGTGCTCATCGCCTTCAACTCGGCCAGCATCGCGGTCGAGGAACGGGCCCGGGAATACGCCACGATGTTCGCCTACGGGGTACCGGTGCGCACCGCGCTGCGGATGGCCGTCGTCGAGAACGGCGTCATCGGTGTGGTCGCCACCGTGTTCGGGTTCGCCGGCGGAATGGGGATCCTGTGGTGGTTCATCAACTCGCTCGCCGCCGAGACGATTCCGGACATCAGCCTCGAGCTGATGGTGTCCCCGGCCACGCTGGTCGCGGTCGTGGCCGTCGGTGTGGCGGCGGTGGCGCTGGCGCCACTGTTCACCGCCCGCCGTCTCCGCCGCATGGACCTGCCCGGCACCCTCCGCATCATGGAGTGAGAACGCAGGTGATCGGCCCGGCGCGTTCAGCCCACCGCGCGCCGGACCTGGCGGATCGCCACCATGGCGGCGTCCATGTCGGCGATGCCGTCGGCGGCGAGGCTCGACATCAGCGCCAGCAGTCTGCGACGACCGCCCGGCCGCTCCTCCAGGTACGCCTCGACCGCGGCCTCGGGGGGGCGGCTCCCGGTCGAGACCAGGACCCGCTCCGCCAGGTCACGACGCAGCATCACCAGATCGTCCTCGACCGCCTGGCGGGCGAGCCGCTGCCAGTGGTTGGCGGGGATGAAACCGTCAACCTGCTGCTGGAGCCAGTCGAGGCGTGCCTTCTCCCCGAGATGGAAGAAGACCCCGGCCACCGCCTCGAGGCCCCGCCCCGTGCCGTGGGAGAGTTGCACGATGGCGGGGCCGAGCACCAGGTCCTGTTGGAAGGCGTGGCGGGCCGCCACCTCGGCGGGGACGCCACGGTCGACCAGGTCGGTCACGACGGCCTGGTGATCGGCCACCCATGCCGCCGGTCCGGCCCCGGGCAGGGCATCGGCCAGGGCAGCCAGGTCCTCCTCGAAGGCGGCGATGGTGGCTTCGATCGGCTGGTCGTCGCCGCGCAGCAGGAACCAGCGGGCCGTCTGCTCCACCAGGGCATCGACCCCGCGCATCAGCTCTCGCTCGGTGTCGGGGTCGATCTCGGTGACGAGCCGCTCGATGTCGGCCCAGCGCCGCTCGGCCCCTGTGACGGCACGGGCGATGCGGTAGGCGCGCACCACCGCGGCCGGTTCGGCTCCGGTCTCCGCCGTGAGGCGCGAGACGAACGTGATCCCTTCCGAGTTGACCACCTGGTTGGCGACGATTGTGGCGATCAACTCCCGGCGCAGCGGGTGCGCCTCGACGAGGTGCCCGAAGCGGATGATGACCGGCTCGGGGAAGTAGTTGCACAGGTCGGCGGCGAAGAACGTCCAGTCGGGAAGCTCGGAGGATCGCAGCGCCTTGATCAGGCTGCGCTTCACGTAGGCGAGGAGTACCGCCAGCTCGGGCCCGGTCATGCCCTGGTGGGACCGGATCCGATCCGTCATCTCCTCCGAGGAGGGCAGGAATTCGATGGCACGATCGAGCAGTCCCTCCTCCTCGAGCTGGGACATCACCTCCTCGTACGCCTCCATGCGGTCCGGCGACGCCTCCACCTCCTGCGACAGGATCTGGGCCTGCAGGAAGTTGTCGTAGAGGATCTTGCGGGTCACCTCTCCGGCCATCTCGGCCACCAACACGTCCCGTTCCGCCCGATCCAATTCACCCCGCTCCTCGGCGATCCCGAGCAGGATCTTCAGGTTGACCTCACGGTCGGAACAGTGGACGCCGGCAGAGTTGTCGATGAAGTCGGTGAGGATCCGGCCCCCGCCGCGGGCGTACTCGATGCGGGCCCGCTGGGTGAACCCGAGATTCCCGCCTTCGCCGACCACCGCGCAGCGCAACTCGCCGGCGTCGACCCGCACCGCGTCATTGCTGCGGTCGCCGGCGTCGGCGTGGGACTCGGTCCCGGCTTTGACGTAGGTGCCGATGCCCCCGTTCCACAGCAGGTCGACCGGGGCGCGCAGGATGGCTTTCACCAGCTCCTGTGGAGTCACCATGGCGTCTCCGGTCGCCAGCGCCGCCTGCGCCTCGGGGGACAGCTCGATCGACTTGGCGCTGCGGGAGAACACGCCGCCCCCTGGCGACAGCACGGCGCGGTCGTAGTCCTGCCAGGAGGAGGCGGGGAGGGTGGCGAGGCGGCGACGCTCCTCGAAGCTGCGGGCCGGATCAGGATCGGGGTCGAGGAAGATGTCACGGTGGTCGAAGGCGGCGACCAGCCGGATCATCGGCGACAGCAGCATGCCGTTGCCGAACACGTCGCCGGACATGTCACCGATGCCGGCGACGGTGAAAGGATCGGTCTGCGGGTCGAGTCCCCGCTCCCGGAAGTGGGCCTTGACCGATTCCCATGCCCCGCGCGCGGTGATACCGAGTTCTTTGTGGTCGTAGCCGGCGGCGCCGCCGGAGGCGAAGGCGTCGCCCAACCAGTAGCCGTAGCGGGCCGCCACCTCGTTGGCGGTGTCGGACAGGGTGGCGGTTCCCTTGTCGGCCGCCACCACCAGGTACGGGTCGTCGCCGTCGTGGATCCGTACCTGCGGCGGGTGCACCACCGCCCCGTCGATCAGGTTGTCGGTGACGTCGAGGAGCCCCTCGATGAAGGTGATGTAGCGGCTCCGGAGGGAGGCGGCGGGATCGCCGTCGTCGCCGCGGCGGATCACGAACCCGCCCTTCGAACCGGTTGGGACGATCACGGCGTTCTTCGTCATCTGGGCCTTCATGAGCCCGAGCACCTCGGTGCGGTAGTCGTCGCGCCGGGTCGACCAGCGGAGGCCACCGCGGGCGATCATGCCGCCGCGGAGGTGGATGCCTTCGACGTCGGGGGAGGCGACGAAGATCTCGTAGAGGGGGCGTGGTTCCGGCATGCCGGGAACGTCGGCGGAGCTCAGTTTGAGGGCGAGGCTGGTGCGGTCGGGGCGGTAGGCGTTGGTCCGCACGGTGGCGTCGATGAGGCCGACGAACCCGCGCAGGATGCGGTCCTCGTCGAGGGACGTCACCTCGTCGAGCCCGGCCATGATCTCGTCGTGGAGGCGCTGCTCGGTTGCCGGGTCGCCGTCGGGAGCGAAGCGGGCGGCGAAGAGGCGGCAGATCGCGGTGCCGAGCGCGGGGTGGGCGGCGAAGGCGTCGTTGATGTAGGAGATCGTGAAGGTGGCGGTGACGAGGCGCCAGTAGGTGCGGTAGGCGCGGAGCACGGCGATGTCCTCGTGGGTCACGTCGCCGCGGACGATGAGCCGGTTCAGCGAGTCCGAGCCGACCCGGCCTTCGACGATCGCCTGGAGCGCCGCGGCGAGGCGGGGTCCGCAGGCGTCGAGGTCGAGGCGCCGCCCCTCGTGGTCGAGCACACCGAAGTCGTGGATGAAGACGAGATCTCCATTGGGGCGGAGACGGGTCGGGACCTCCTCGACGACCCGCAGCCCGAGCGCCTCGAGGTGGGGCACGATCTGCGACAGCTCCATCTTCTCACCCTGGCGGTAGAGGGCGACCCGGGTGAGGGGAGCCCCCGGTCCTGCCACTTCCTCGTTCTGGAGCCCGATCAGCAGTGGCTCGCCACGGGTGACCTGCTCGTCGAGGCACAGCACGTCGCCGGCGGCGATGTCGATGTCGACCGACGCCCGGTAGTACTCCGGGAAGCGGGGCGCCCACCGGGCGGTGAGCCGGGCGGCCTCTTCTCCGGTGACCCGGGTCTGGAGCCGGTCCTCGAGGTGATCCTCCCAGGTACGGGTGAGGGCCACCACGGCCAGTTCCAGATCGCGGTACGGGACGTCCGGGATGTCACCGTCGACCCAGACCGTGAAGTGGATCTGGGCCGGGTCGGCTTCGCCGAGGGCGAGGTGGTAGTCGACGGTGGTGCCGTGGAACCGTTCACGGAACATGTCCTGGAGTCGGCGCCGCAAGGCGGCGTTGAACCGGTCGCGGGGGAGGGCGACCAGGATCGACACGTTGCGCCCGAACGGGTCGTGGCGGACGAAGAGGCGGACTCTGCGTTCCTCGTGCAGATCGAGGATGCCCATCACCGCCTGCCGCACCTCGTCCGCCGACATGGCGAACAGCTCCGCCTTGGGGAACGATTCGAAGATCTGCGTCACGGCCTTGTGGTCGTGGGTGCCTTCCATCAGGTCCTCGGCTTCGAAGACGTGCTGGAGCTTGCGGTGGAGCAACGGCACCGAGGCCGCCTCCGCCATGGCCGCCTTGGTGGTGAAGAGCCCGATGAGGCGGGCTTCCCCCGCGACGTTGCCGTCGTCGTCGATGAGCCGCAGGCCGATGTAGTCCATCTTGCGGCGGTGGTGGACGGTGCCGACGCGGTTCGTCTTGCTGATCACGAGCAGGTCGCCCTCCTCGTAGCGGGCGCGCAGATCGGGGGGCAGTTCGGACAGCGGCCGGGGGAGGGCGGAGGCGGAGGTGGCGGCATCGCGCAGGATGCCGAGGCCCGAGTCGGCCGCGACCTGCAACCGGCGTTCCCCGCCTTCGTCGACGATCCGGTATTCGCGGTAGCCGAGGAAGACGAAGTTGCGGTCGAGGAGCCACTCGAGGAATGCGATCGCCTCGGAGATCTCGGCCCGGCCGTAGCGGGCTCCGGTGGTCTTGGCGAGCTCGATCATGCGGGCGACCCGATCTCGCATCGGCTCGAAGTCCGACACCGCCGCGGTCACGTCGTCGAGGACCCGTGCCACGTCGGCGGCCAGCGTGGCGGCGTCCGATTCGTCGATGCGCCGGTCGAGGCAGTGGTGTTGGAGGGATTCGCGGTCGGGAGCGTCCCGGGCCGGGAGGATGGCCTGGAGGTGACCGTCTCCGTCGCGCCGGGTCCCGATCACCGGATGCACGATGTTGGCGACCCGGTAGCCGTGCGCCTGGATGGCGGCCCGGATCGAATCGACGAGGAAGGGGCTGTCGGGGGCGACGATCTCCACCACGGTTCCCGCCGAGTGGTAGCCGTGGGTCGCCGGCTCGGCGTTGAAGACCCGGACCGCCCGCGAGTCGCCGCCGGCCCCGTCGGCGAAGGCGAACACGTCGAGGATGTGGGCGGCGAGTTCTCCCGGCGTCAGGTGGGTGAGGGGCCCGGCGGGGAGTCGCCGCAGGTAGGCGCGGGCGAAGGCGGTGACGACGTCGCCCGAACCCGCCGGGGCGAGCTCGGAGACGCGCTCGAGGGCAGCCTGGGAGGTCGATGGGGTGGTGGGGACGGCCGAAGGCCCTTCACTGGTCACGTCCGGCAAGCCTACCCACTCTGGCCTCTACGCCTTCCGGCGCGTAGGGTCCGCGCCGGGGTGGCGTGATCTGATGGTTCGTGTCGCAGCCGCCCGGGATGATGACGCAGCGGAGCGCCTGCGGGTGCAGGCGGTCGGACGACGAGGAGGTCACATCATGGGTACGACCGGCGAATTCAACTGGATCGACATCATGACCACGGATCAGGCGGCGGGGAAGGCGTTCTACCAGTCGCTCTTCGGGTGGGCCTCGCAGGATTACCCGTCGGCGCCGGGCGAGACCTACACCCAGTTCCGCAGCGACGGGAAGACCGTCGCCGGGCTGGGCGAGATCCGGGCCGACCGGCAGGCCCAAGGGATGCGCCCGGCCTGGAGCTGCTACGTCACCGTCGACGACGTCGCCGCCACCGCGGCCCGTGCCGCCGAGCTGGGTGGAACCATCCTGATGCCGGCGATGGACGTCATGGACCAAGGGCGCATGGCGATCCTGCAGGACCCCACCGGCGCCGTCCTCAGCATCTGGCAAGACGGGAGTCACAAGGGTGCCGAGCTGCTCTCCGAGCCCGTCTCGCTGGCCTGGGTCGAGCTGGCGACGGCCGACCCCGCCGCCGCCCAGGCGTTTCACACGGGTCTGTTCGGGTGGGAGGTCGAGCACGGCGACACCGGCGGCATGCCGTACACGATGTTCTCCAACGCCGGCCGCCAGGTGGCCGGGATGTACGACATGAAGGGGCAGCTGCCCGACGGCACCCCTCCGCATTGGCTGGTGTACTTCGCGGTGGCGGACGCCGACGGGGTCGCCGCCGCCACCCGGGATGCCGGAGGCGCCGTCATGACGGAACCGTTCGACATTC
The DNA here is from genome assembly GCA_964596225.1 of uncultured Acidimicrobiaceae bacterium. GTDB lineage: Bacteria > Actinomycetota > Acidimicrobiia > Spongiisociales > UBA5794 > CAYQEC01. The sequence goes on along the minus strand of CAZQUB010000028.1, from coordinate 5,110 downwards.
CCGGGGTGGGCCGGATCGCGATCCTCGCCGACCCGCAAGGTGCGATGTTCGGCATCCTGCAGGGGGCCACGGAGGGCTGAGGGCTCCGGCTCTCTCGTTCCCGGTCGAGGCCTCTTCGGCGGGGGCGCCGAACGGCCGGCGGGTCAGAACTGGAGCGCGGCCGCGGCCCAGTGGAATCCGGCGCCGAAGGCGGTGAGCACCACCAGGTCGCCGTCGTTGACGAGGCCTTTGGTGCGGGCCTCCCACAAGGCGAGCGGGACCGAGGCCGATCCGGTGTTGCCGTACTCGTCGACGTTGGCGTACACGGTCGATGCGTCGACCCCGAGGCGTTGCTGCACCGCGTCGATGATGCGCTTGTTGGCCTGGTGCGGGATGATGAGCGCCACGTCGTCGATGGTCTTTCCGCTGCGTTCCAGCACGGCTGCGGCGGCGGTCGTCATACGGACGACGGCTTCCCGGAAGACTTCCCGCCCGTTCATCACGAGGTGCAGGTGGCCCCCGTGTGCTTCGATCTGGGTGCTGAACGGGTGGCGGGTGCCCCCGGTGGGGGCGGTGAGGATCTCCGCCTTGGAGCCGTCGGTGCCGGCGACGACGTCGAGGATCTCGGCGGCGCCGCCGTCCGGTCCCAGCACCATGGCGCCGGCGCCGTCGCCGAAGAGCACGCATGTGGCGCGGTCGGTCCACTCCATGAGGCGCGAGATCAGTTCGACGCCGACGACGAGGATCCGCTTCGGGGCGAAGGCGATGCGGGCCCGGGCGACGTCGAGGGCCTGGATGAACCCGGCGCATCCGGAGCCGCCGAGGTCGTAGGTGGGGATGGTGCCGCAGCCGAGGCGGTCCTGGAGCAGCGCGGCGGTGTCGGGGGTGTACAGCTCGGGGGTGTCGGTGGCGACGATGATCTCGCCGATGTCGCCGGGTTCGAGGCCGGCATCGTCGAGGGCCGCGGTGGCGGCTGCGGCCGCCAGGTCGAGGGTGGTTTCGTCGTCGGCGGCGAACCGGCGCCGCTCGATACCGGTGCGGGTCCTGATCCACTCGTCGGTGGTGTCGACGATCTCCGCCCAGTCGTCGTTGCTCATCACCCGTGCCGGGACGTAGCCGCCGAACCCCAATATGTGTGTCACGGAACCTCCTCCTCGACCGCACGGGGGAGGCTACCGTCGCCGCCGGGAGGCCCGCCATCCGGGCCGGCGCCCGTCAACCCTCCCCGAGGCGGCGCAGCAGGTCGTAGGGAAAGATGCCGGTTTCGTGGTTGTCGGGTCCGAACGTGAAGCCGAGGGCGTAGCCGCCGACGACCCGGACCTGGCGAAGGTCGGCCCCGGCTCCGGAGGGGGGCTCGTGTCCCGGGTCACGACATCCGGCGCAGGGACAGGCGGCCCGGAGGAGGGAGGCCGGCAGCACGTCGGTGCGGCCGTCTTCCCAGGTGATGACGAGGGTGGCGCCTGCGATCGACTCCACCTTGACGGGATTCAGCATGGTCGGCGCATAGTGCCGTCCCGTGGACCGTTCCGCCAGTCCGAAGGGCGCGATGCTTCGCTCAACCGCGAAGCGGCTCGCCCGAGGAGGCGTGGTCGCGCAGGATCCCGGCCGGCCGGAACCGGTCGCCGTGGGCGTCGGCGAGGGCGTCCATCCGCTCCACCGCGGCCGCGATCCCGGACTGGTCGAGGTGCCGGAACGGGCCGCCGCGGAACGGCGGGAAGCCGAGGCCGTAGATGGCGCCGATGTCGCCGTCGCGGGCGGAGCGCAAGATGCCTTCTTCGAGGCAGCGGGCGGCCTCGTTGATGAACGGCAGCGCCAGCCGCTCCTGGATGTCCCGTTCCGGCAGCATGACGCGGGGCCCGAGCCCGAGCGTCTCGTAAATGCTCTCGTCGACCCCGCCTTTCTCGCCGTGCTCGTAGCGGTAGAAGCCGCGGCCGTTCTTGCGGCCCTTGCGGTCGTCGTCCGCCAGCCGGCTGAAGCGGTCGGGCATCATCATCCGGTCCCCGTATGCCTCGGCGAGCACGCCGGCGATCTTGCCGGCGACATCGATGCCGACCTCGTCGACCAGTGTCACCGGGCCGACCGGGAAGCCCCAGTTGACCATGGCGCGGTCGATCGCCTCGATGGAGGCTCCCGCCTCGAGGAGGTGGATGACCTCGGCGAGGTAGGGGCCGAGGACCCGGGTGGTGTAGAAGCCGGGGCCGTCGTTGACGACGATCACGGTCTTGCCCTGCCGTTTCCCGAAGGCCACGCAGGTGGCGGTGACCCAGTCGGCGGTCTGGTCGGTGACGATCACCTCCAGCAGCGGCATCTTCTCCACGGGGGAGAAGTAGTGCATCCCGATCACCTGGGTGGGCCGGGTCGCCTCGGCCCCGATGAGGGAGATCGGGATCGACGACGTGTTGGAGGCGAAGATGGTGTCGGGGCCGGTGGCGGCTTCGACCTGCTGCACCATCGCCTGCTTGAGGGCGAGGTCCTCGAAGACCGCTTCGATCACCAGGTCGGCGTTGCCGAACCCGGACCAGTCGGTGGTGCCGGTGACGAGCTGGCGGACCCGGGCCGCGTCCCGCCGGTGCATGCGGCGCCGTTTCACCTCGCCGTCGAGCACCTTGGCGACATGGCCGATGCCGCGGCGCACCCCGCCGTCGTCGATGTCCCTGATCCGGGACGGGACGTGGGCGCGGGTGGCGTTGACCGCGGCGATGCCGGCGCCCATCAAGCCGCCTCCGAGCACTCCTACCTTGCGGATCGGGCGGGCTTCGGCGTCGCCGGCGACGCCGCTGTCTTTCTTCATCTCCCGGGTGGCGAAGAAGATCGACAGCAGCGCTTCGGACTCCGGCGAGTCGATGAGGCGGGTGAACTCCTCGACCTCGGCGGCGTAGCCCGCCTCGAGTCCCTCTTCGATCCCGGTGCGTACCGTCCGCAGGGCCGCCGGGGGAGCGGGGTAATTGCCCTTGGTCTCGGCCAGCATCCGCTCCTCCGCCTTGGAGAAGAGGAGGCGGCGTCCCATCGGGTTCTCCTCGAGGGCGAGCTGCTGGAGATGGGACGGGGAGAGGTAACTCCGGATGCGGGCCAGCCCTGAAGCGTTGGAAGTCGGCGCCGGCCCGGCGGCGGCTGCTTCCCGTGCCCTGGTGCGGGCGACGTCGAGCAGCACCTCGGAGGGACACAGCTCGTCGACGAGGCCGAGCTTGCGGGCCTTGAAGGGACGGATGCGCTTGCCGGCGAGGATGATGTCGAGGGCCGCCGCGATCCCGATGAGGCGGGGGAGGCGCTGGGTGCCGCCGAGGGCCGGGATGATCCCGAGCTGGATCTCGGGCAGGCCGATGCGGGTGAGTCGGTCATCGTCGGAGGCGATCCGCATCGAGCAGGCGAGTGCCATCTCCAGGCCACCGCCGAGGCAGGGGCCGTGGATGGCGGCCACGACCGGCTTGCCGTGCTCGGTCGCCAGGTGCTCGAGGCGCAGGAAGTCCGCCTGGGCCGAGGTGAGCGCCTCGACAATGGTGCCGGCCTGGCGGATCTCGGCCAGCCACCGGAGGTCGACGCCGGCGAGGAACGTGTCGGGCTTGGCGGACCCGATGACGAGGGCCACGATGCCGGGATCGGATTCGACCCGGTCCAGCACGGAGTCGAGATCGGTGTTGAGGTCGGGCGACAGGATGTTGACGGGCATCCCGGGACTGTCGAGGAGGAGGGTGGCGACCCCGTGCTCGTCGACCTCGAAGTGGGCGTTGGTGAGGTTCATCGGCTCGCTGGTCACGGGGGTCCTTTCAACGTTCGAGGATCAGCGCCGCTCCGAGGCCTCCGGCGGCGCATTGGGTGACGAGGGCGGTTCCGTGGTCGCGCCGCTGCAGTTCGTTGGCCATGGTGAGAGCCTGGCGGGCGCCGGTGGCGGCGAACGGGTGACCGAGGGAGATGGAGCCTCCGTAGAGGTTGAGCTTGTCCTCGGGGATGGCGCCGATGGCGTGGTCCCGTCCCAGGTGGCGCCGGGCCCAATCGTCGGAGGCGAATGCCTGCAGGTTGGAGAGCATCTGGGCGGCGAACGCCTCGTGCATGTCGATGACGTCGATGTCGTCGAGGGTGAGCCCGGCCCGGTCGAGGGCGATCGGGGTGGCGAACGACGGGCCCATGAGCATCTGCCATGCCGGGTCGAGTCCGGTGAAGGCCCAGGCCCGCACGTAGGCCTTGGGCTCGAAGCCGAGTCGTTCCGCCGTCGCCGCCTCCATCAGCACCACCGCGGCGGCGCCGTCGGTGAGAGGCGACGAGTTGCCGGCGGTGACGGTCCCGTACTTCCGGTCGAAGGCGGGGCGGAGCCCGGCGAGCTTCTCGATCGTGCTGTCGGCGCGGGGGATGCCGTCCCGGGTGGCGGTCTCGGCGTAGCGGGGCGGGATGGGGAGGGGCATCACCTCGTCGTCGTAGACGCCCTTCTCCCAGGCCTCGACCGCCTTGCGGTGCGAGGCGAGGGCGTAGGCGTCCTGAGCGTCGCGGTCGATGCCGTTCTCGCGCGCCATCTTCTCGGCGGCGGCGCCCATCGTGAGGCCGCTCGACAGGTCGGCGAGGGCCGGGGGGCGGGGCGCCAGGTCGCCGGGGCGGAGCCGGGCGAAGGCCCGGATCTTGCCGGTCTTGTCCTTGGCGGCGTTGGCGGCCATGAGGGCGTCGACCACGTTGTCGCTGTAGAGGATCGGCGGTTTGGAGAGGGTGTCGGCCCCGCCGGCGATCACGATGTCGGCATCCCCGAGCAGGATCGCTTCGGTGCCGCTCACGATCGCCTGGGTGGAGGTGGCGCAGGCGCGGCTCACCGAGAAGGCGTCGACCGACGGCGGCAGGTTGCACCGCATCCCAACCTCGCGGGCGATGTTGGGTCCGGCGAGGTCGGGGATGACGGCTCCGAAGATGATGCGGTCGATCTGGCCGCCGTCGAGGGTGGCGCGTTGCAGCAACTCGGTGACGGCGGTGGAGGCGAGGTCGAGGGTGGAGAGGTCGCGGAAGACGGTCCCGGCCTTCATGAACGGGGTCCGCAGCCCCGCCACGACGGCGACCCGCCGCCCGTCTACGACGCCGGTCTGGTGTGTTGCCATGGTTCCTCACAGACTTTGAGCGACCGTTCCAAGTCTGGCACAACCCCGGGACGTTGTGG
>CAZQUB010000027.1:6776-15429 GCA_964596225.1 uncultured Acidimicrobiaceae bacterium | reverse complement strand
GAGCGCAGAACCATGGACCAATCGATCCCGCCGCCGGGCTCGCTGATGCCGTAGTTGTCGAGGGTGGCGCCCTGCCTCTTTGTCACCGTGTAGTGGTCGAGCGCGATGAACGCCCAGGCGATGACGCCGATGAGGACCGCCCACACCATGTAGATGTTGGTGAACGTCTGTGGCCACAGCGTGTTCACCTTGATCCACGGGTTCATGAACATGTGGTCCCAGATCCACAGGTAGAGCAGCGGCCCCAAGGCCGTGGTCACGACGGCGCCGACCCACCAGAGTCCGCCGGTCAGACCCCGGTACTCGGGTACCGGCTTGACCAGCGAGGAGTACTTGCGGGTCCGCAGCAACAGGCCGCCCATGGCGAACAGGAACAGGAACCCGCCGAACAGCGCCACGGTGGTGCCGAGCAGCTTGAGCGGCCAGATCTGATTGCTCCGGCCCATCGTGCTCCCGCCCAAGGTGGCGTTCATCCAGTCGATGGCGTTCCCGATCGCAGCCGGAGAGTCGGTCGACAAGGCGTGGTCCTCATACGGGGTGTAGAGGATGCGTGCCGTGCCGTCAGCGATCGATCCGTACACCTGATCAGGCACGATCGGGCCGTCGATGCCGAACAACGGCAGCAGCGCCGGCGACATCGTGGCGTCGTTGCCCTTGTCGACCGCGATCATGATGCCGAGTTCGGTGAACCTGCCGATGTTCCACGCCATGTTGTGCATGCCCATATAGGCGTCCACGAACGGCGGGCCGGGAGGGTTGGGCTCGGACTCCATGAAGAAGATCGAGCTGTAGCCGTCAGGCTGCGACAGAGCCGCCGCGGTGGTGGCACAGAACCCACCCTGGGACATGCCGAGCAGGCCGATCCGCGACGTGTCGACCCCGGCCACGCCCTGCAGGTAGGTCAGGGTCGCAGGGCCGCCGCATCCGATGTCCTGGTTGGCGCCGTTGGATTCGCCGTGCCCGGTCATGTCTGCCGAGACGACGACGTAGCCGCGCCGGGCCATCTCCAGCGCCGTGTTCTGCATGTACTCCTTGGAGTTGTTCAACCCGTGCCACATGGCGATGCCCGGCGCCGGACTCTGCGGCGACACCCCGTCGGGCATGTACAGGAAGGCGCTGATCAGGTGCCCGTCGCCGGCAGCGATCGTAACCTCGGTGACCGTGGTGCTTCCGAAATCGGTGTGGATCCACCTCGCGAAGAGGCTGCCGAGCAGCATCATCAACAAGGAGATCACCAGCAGCCGCTTCGACCCGTCAGAGAACCAGGTTCCGCGACGCCTCCCCCCCGATACAGCCGTGGACCCGCTTTGCGGGTCAGATGACATTGTCATCGAATACCTCCACTCCCGATGTGTGTTGCGTGTGACACGGTCATCCAGTCGAGGTGGCCGTGCTCCTTCTCCAACCGGCGGAGGGCACGAAGGCACGCCCTTTGCCTACTTCTCCACTGCGTTCTTGCCTTCCCGGTTGCCTCCTTCGTGTCGCCCTCACGGGTGCACCCTGGACGTCTCTCGCTGCGATCACCCGTCCCCCGGTCGGCAGGTGGCGGGTGCCGAGTTCACTGGTGTGCGTCCCCGTCGTTTCAGCATATCGACGCCCGTGTTTCTACGCCCACGTACTCTGCGTCGCGGCCGAGGTGCTCGAGGAAGACGCGGGTCGCATCGCGGTCGTCGTGCAGTTCTCTCGCATACATCTCGGCAGAGGCGAGCGTCGCGTATTCCCGCACCTCCCGGTCGCGTCGGTCGTCGTCCCAGCCGAGGAGCGGGGCCACGATCGCCGCAACTTCCTGGACCGCGGCGACGCCGCGGTGGGTTACCTGGAATGCGATGTGCGTTCGCCGCGCCAGGATGTCGTCGACGTGCAGCGCCCCCTCGTGGGTGACGGCATGGACGATCTCGGCTCGCAGGTACTCGGGTGCGGCCCTGAGCGGCTTGGCGTTCGCCTCGTCCTTCTCGCAGATCTCGACGATCTCACGGGCGTTGTCGCCGAAGCGGCGCAGGAGGTGGGCGACCGTGGCTTCGTCCCATCCGAAGCGTTCCGGCCACGTCGACGATTCCTGCTTGACCTCTTCGAAGTGGGCGGCACCGGCGATCGGTGTCATGTGTGTGACCGAGGGCAGCGCCGCGGCTCGTTCCCCGAGGGCATGGTCCACCGCGTCGCGGGCCATCAGCCGGTAGGTGGTGAGTTTCCCTCCCGCGATCGCGGTCAGCCCGGGTGCCGGGGAGGCGACGGTGTGTTCCCGTGACACCTTGGTTGTTCTCGTCCCCGGTTTGACTCCCTTCTGGAGGAGCGGTCGCAGGCCGGCGAACACCCCGACGACCTGGTCCGGTGTGATGGGTTTCGCCAGGATCGCGTTCGTCTGTTCGAGGAGGTACTCGACGTCCGACGCGGTGGCCAGAGGAATCGACACGTCGAGTTGCCATGGCGTATCGGTCGTTCCGATCAGCCAGTGGTCCTCCCACGGGATCAGGAACAAGACGCTCGACTTGGTCGGAGCGACGATGGCGGCGTCGCCTGGAATCGCGTCACGGGGCACAACGATGTGCACGCCCTTGCTGGCCAGCACGCGCAGTCCGCCGCTCTTCGAGGCCATCTTCTGCGTTTCCTCGGTCCAGACACCGGTGGCGACGATCACCGACTTGGCCTCGATCTCGAACTCCTCTCCGGACTCGAGGTCGACGACCGCCGCCCCACGCACCGCGCCTTTGCCGTCGTCGAGGAGCCGGACCACCTTGACGCGAGAGAGTATGTGGGCGCCGGCGGCGCGAGCCGTCCGGATCAGACTCAGCACGAGGCGAGCGTCGTCAACGGTGGCGTCCCAGTAGGTGATGGCACCCTGATAGAGGTTGGGGTTCAATCCGGCGAACACGCGGTGGAGCCGCTGCTTGCCGATGTGGTGGTGTCTGGGGAGGCTGGCGGTGCGAGTCTTCCCCGACCCGAGCATCTCGTAGAGCAGGACGCCGGCGCCGATGACGGGTCGCTGCCAGCGCTTCAGCGGGAAGACGAATTCCTGGGGGGCGACGAGGTGCGGCGCCAGCTTGGTCACGAGGAGGTTCCGCTCGGTGAGTGCCTCACGGATCAGGGCGAAGTCGAGGGTGCGGAGGTATCGCAGGCCGCCGTGGACGAGCTTGCTGGAGCGGCTCGAGGTTCCCGAGGCCCAGTCGTCGGCCTCGACGAGGCAGGTGACGAGTCCGCGGGTTGCGGCGTCGACCGCGATGCCGGCGCCCGTGACGCCCCCTCCGACGACCAGCACGTCCAGATTCGAATGCCCGACCGAGAAGGATCGGGCGGCTTCTGCCACCGACTGTTCATGGGATTCGGCATAGAGCCGACCGTCGTTCACTGTTGATCCTCCACCCGTGGGGCCGCGTCGCCACCCTGTCTGATAGATATCCCCTCCAAGGGGTTGAGGCAAGGCCTCCCATGGACATTGCACAGACGTGCACCCAGACTCGGTTGCCCATGGCGTCGCGGCCGACCCGGCAGCGAAAGCGGAGGCCCGGCCGGGACACCCGGCCGGGCCTCCTTCGTCACGTTCGGCAACCGTGATGGTTGCCTGTGGTCAGGCGGCGGTGGGTCAGCCGATGATCCGCCAAACCACGAAGTCCCCGCTCGCGGCCAGGGTCCAGACCATGTACACGGTCACCATGAAGGCGCCGACCCAGATGCGGCCGGTCTTCCGGAAGAAGAACGTGTACAGGCACGAGACCAGCGGCCAGAACACCAGCAGAGGCAGGTAGTAGATACCTCCAAGGCCTGCCGAGGCGGCGCTGCCTGTGCCGAATGGTTGGTTGTTCCCGCTCATCAGCGGGATGTAGAGGATGAGGATCCACACCAACGCGCCGAAGGTCAGCATGATGGAGTTGACCAGCATCTCTTGCCACTGCGGGGCCTTGCCCTTCTTCCAGCGCAGGAACCCGTTGAACAGGATCCCCTGGGCGAAGAAGTAGATCCCGAACGGGACCAGGTACCCGAAGAAGGCGAGCCATCGTGCCGGCGTCATCGGCTGCAGGTTGACGACCCACATGCGGAAGTCGACGTGCCAGAAGCCCTTGACGAACGCCAGCACCAGGTACAGGGGCACCAGGGCCACGAACACGAAGCCCACCGAGCGCAGAACCATGGACCAATCGATCCCGCCGCCGGGCTCGCTGATGCCGTAGTGCTCCAAGGTGGCGTACTGCTTCTTTGTCACCGTGTAGTGGTCGAGTGCGATGAACGCCCAGGCGATGACGCCGACGATGACCGCCCACACCATGTAGATGTTGGTGAACGACTGTGGCCACAGCGTGTTCGGGTTGATCCACGTGGTCGAGAACATGTGTTTCCAGACCCACAGGTAGAGCAACGGTCCCAAGGCCGTGGTCACGACGGCGCCGACCCACCAAAGCCCACCGGTCAGACCCCGGTACTCGGGTACCGGCTTGACCAGCGAGGAGAACTTGCGGGTCCGCAGCAACAGGCCGCCCATGGCGAACAGGAACAGGAAGGCGCCGGCCAGCGCCACGGTGGTGCCGAGCAGCTTGAGGGGCCAGATCTGGCCGCCCCGGCCCATCCCGTTCCCACCGCCCAAGGTGGCGTTCATCCAATCGATCGTGTTGCCGATCGCGGCGACCGAGTCGGTGGACAGGGCGTGCTCCTCCCACGGGGTGTAGAGGATGCGTGCCGTGCCTTCCGCGATCGATCCGTACACCTGATCAGGCACGATCGGACCTTCGGTCCCGAACAACGGCAGCAGCGCCGGCGACACGTCGGCAGCCGTGCCCTTGTCGACCGCGATCATCACAGGGAGTTCCGTCCAGGTCCCGATGTTGAATGCCATGTTGCGCAAGCCCATGTAGGGTTCCACGATCGGCGGACCGGGGTAGTTGGCCTCGGACTCCATGTAGAAGATCGAGGTGTAGCCGTCAGGCTGCGACAGGGCCGCCGAGCTCACGGCACAGAACCCGCCTGCCGACATGCCGACCAGGCCGATCCGCGACGTATCGACCCCGGCAACGCCCTGCAGGTAGGTCAGGGTGTCCGGACCGCCGCATCCGTTGTTCGGATTGGCGCCGTTGGACGAGCCGTGCCCGGTCATGTCCGCCGAGACGACGACGTAGCCGCGACGGGCCAGCTCCAGCGCCGTGTTCGCCATGTACTCCTTCGAGTTGTTCACTCCATGGAACATGGCGATGCCCGGTGCCGGATTCTGCGCCGACACCCCTTCGGGCATGTAGAGGAAGGCGCTGATCTGATATCCGTCACCGGCGAAGATCGCCACCTCGCTGACGGTCGTGTTTCCGAAGTCGGTGTGGATCCACCGCGCGAAGAGGCTGCCGAGCAGCATCATCAACAGGGAGATCACCAGTAACCGCTTGGACCCGTCCGAGTACCAGGACCCGCGGCGCCCTCCCCCCGTTCCAGCTGTCGACCCGCTCGGCGGGTCAGATGACATCGTCATCAATACCTCCACTCCGGATGTGTGTAACGCGGCCATCGAGTCGTGACCGCGTCCCTTCCCAATGACACGACAGCGAAGCCACAATCGGCGAACGCAACCGGCAAGATGTCACGTGTCTTCTTGCCGGTGCCGCGGCCGCCGGTGCCGCGCTGCCCAATGCCGTGATCCCTCTTCTCGATACTCCTTGGAGTCTCGAGACGGGCGGTCATCTCGGTTCCAAGCAGAACCGGGATGCGGAGACACAACCTGCCGAGCCCGTGTGGGCGCGGCAACGAGACTCGACGTCCAGCCGGTCTTCGCTCACTGTGATCCTCCACCCGAGGTGGTGTCACCACCTTGATGTGATTGATATCGCGCAGGTAGCCTGTGCGCAAGGCTTCCCATGGATATTGCACGAATGTGCGCGAGGTGCCTGGATGACATCGGCCGAGGATCGAGGGACGTCCCGCGACGAGGCAGAGCTGGTCGCGGCGGCCTCGATGTACTACCACCAAGACATGAAGATGGACGCCATCGGGCGTCTGCTGCACGTGTCCCGATCGACGGTGTCGCGCATGCTCAAGCAGGCGAGGGACGAGGGACTGGTGGAGATCATCCTGAGGCCCTCCCCGACGAGGTCGTCGAGCATCTCGCAGGAACTGTCGGACGCCTACGGCATCGAGGCATACGTCGTCCCGGTCTCCGGGCTCGCCACGGAGGCGGACCGCCTGACGCAGGTCGCCGTGTTCACCGCCAGGTTGGTCATGCAATGGATGGACTCCGACATGATCATGGGCGTTGCCTGGGGGACCACGATCGCCGCCGTGGCCGGCCAGCTGGGGAAGAAGGCCACGCTCGGCAGCACGATCGTGCAGCTCAACGGCGCCGCCAACACCAGGACGTCCGGTGCCCTCTACGCTGAGTTCCTGCTGTCCCAGTTCGCCCTCTGTTTCGATGCGGAGATCCAGCTCTTCCCGGTTCCCGCCTTCTTTGACTACGCCGAGACACGAGAGGCGATGTGGCGGGAGCGTTCGACGAGGCGCGTGCTCGAGCTGCAGCGTCGGGCCGACATCGCCCTCTTCTCGGTTGGTGCGGTCGCCGGGGCCGTCCCCAGCCACGTCTACACCGCGGGATACCTGGAAGAGGAGGACTTCGCGCTGCTCGACCGGGAGGGCGTGGTGGGCGACGTGTGCACCGTGTTCCTCCGGGAGGACGGCACGTACTCGGATCTGGTCCTCAACGAGCGCGCCACCGGGCCGACGCCGGCCCAGCTGCAGCGTATCCCGCGGCGGCTGTGTGTCGCGGCCGGCGACGCCAAAGCCAGGGCGATCCGAGCCGCCCTCCGGGCGGGGGTGGCCACCCACCTCGTCGTCGACGAGCGCACGGCCAAGCTGATGATCGAGTCCTCGGCGGGGTAGGGGACGGCGCGACGAAGGTCGCGAAATCAATCCTCATATCGCGAAATCTCATCGGGCCGCCCCCTTGCGAACATGTGTTCGCCCACATATGGTGGAAGGCCCGTTGGGAGACCGCGATGGAACCCGAGTTCAGCCCGAGATCGGCGAAGCGGATCGCCGAGTTGCGCGCCGAGGTGCGCCACTACGAGGCCCGCTACGGCGCGTTGGAGGGCACCGCCGAGGTGCAGCGGGCGGAAGCGGCCCTGCTGGCGCGGCAGCGCCGGTACAACTGTCTGGTCGAGGAAGCCGAGCGGCTCGCCCGGCAGGTGCGGTCGGCGCAGGACGAAGTCGACCGTCTCGAGGCGTGGATCGAGTTCTGTCTGGCGGACGTGGTGAGCCGGGCCAAGCGGGACCACGCCGAAGGATGGTCGCCGACCGCGGTGATGGGATACCGGCTGTGGGCGGTCACTCCCGACGGCCTCAACGGCGTGCGGATGACATGGCCCGGCCGGACCTTGGTGGCGACATGCCGGCGTCGAGGCGATGACGGCGAGGTTCCCCACGCCGACGGCGGCTGCGGCCGGCTCGGGTGCGGCGTGTACGCCGCCAAGAGTCTCGACCAGCTCCTGAAGGGATTCGATCTCGAGGAGATCGGTGACGTCGCCCTGGGGCTGGTGGAGATGACCGGCAAGGTCGTCGAGCACGAGTCGGGGTATCGGGGTGCCGTCGCCACCGCGGTGGCGCTGGCCGCCGAACTCGACGGACACGTGCTGGTGACGAGCGATCCGGTCGAGATCGAGCGGGTGTTCGCCCACCCTGCCGTGATCACGGCGGGACCCGAGGTGGAGACGCCACGGCAACGTCTCTTCCAGATGGAGACCTACATCGAGCAACGAGCCAGGAGGAACACACCATGGACATTGGCAAGCAGCAGCGGGTGATCATCGTCGAGGTCGACGCGTCCTTGGCACATCCGGCGTCGGCCGGTGAACCGGATCCCTTCGAAGAGCCGACCCAGGCGGCTGTGGTCCCCGGCCCCGGTGGCGCCTGGCCACTTCCGCTCGACCTCGACGCCGAGTTCGAACTGGTGCCGGCCGACCGCTCCGCGGCGGCGGGCTGAGTGGGGCTCGACGTCTCGGGGGCGATCCCGATCACGGACCCGGCGGAGTTCGACGCCTGGCTGGCGGAGCACGGCGGCGACGCCTCCGATGTCGTCGTCGCCATCTACAAGAAGGCGTCCGGCAAGCAGACCGTCACCGCCGGAGACCTGCTGGAGCAGGGAATCCGCCATGGATGGGTCGACACCCAGACCAAGGGCATCGACGACGAGCGCTACGCCATCCGGTTCATGCCGCGCCGCCCGGGTTCGCATTGGACGGAGGGCAACCGGGATATCGCCCGCCGTCTGCTGGCGGAGGGACGGATGACGCCACGCGGCGTCGCATCCCTTCCCGACGATCTGTGACCGGACACCGGGGGAGGGAGTCGAAACCTCAGGTGCCGAAGTCGGGCAGGAGGAGCGAGCCGTCGGGCCTCAGCGTGAAGCCGGGATTGTGGGCGATCTCCCACACGTGGCCGTCGGGATCCCGGAAGACACCGGCGTACCCGCCGTAGAAGGTCTCCGCCGGCTGCCTGGTGACCTCGGCCCCGGCGCCTTCGGCGGCAGCGATCACCCGGTCCACCTCGTCTTGGGACCGGACGTTGTGGGCGAGGGCGGTTCCGCCGAACCTGGCCGTGCCGTCGTCGTCGATCCCGGCGTCGGCCGCGACCTTCTCCCGACCCCACAGCACCACGGCCAGGCCCCCTGCCTGGAAGAAGACCGTCTCCTCGACCT
>CAZQUB010000027.1:0-6676 GCA_964596225.1 uncultured Acidimicrobiaceae bacterium | reverse complement strand
CCCCACAGCACCACGGCCAGGCCCCCTGCCTGGAAGAAGACCGTCTCCTCGACCTCGTGGCCGCGCCAGCCGAGTTGCTCGTAGAACGTGCGCGACCGCTCCAGGTCGGCGACGCCGAGGGTGATGAGGCTGACGCGCTGTTCGACGGCGATCTCCGATCCTGCCGCGGGGGCCGGATAGCCTCTCGGGAGGCGGCGGTTGGCCCAAGCGTACCGAACGGCCGGGTCGTCGGAAGGGGGATCCGGCGGCGGGAACCTCGCGTCGGGACCGGCTGAGCGGTTTCGGGCGGGGCCGCTACGCGCCAGGCCCGGCGAGCTGCCGAGATCGCAGCACGCAGAACTCGTTGCCTTCGGGATCGGCGAGGACCACCCACGTGACGTCTCCCTGGCCGATGTCGACGCGGGTGGCACCGAGGGCGAGCAGGCGGTCGACCTCGGCCTCCTGATCGTCGGGGCGGAAATCGAGATGGAGCCGGTTCTTGATCGTCTTCGCCTCGGGAACGGATACGAAGAGCAAGCCGGGGAACGTGTCGTCGTTGGGCCGGATCTCGATCTCCTCGGGATCGTCGTTGACGATCACCCATCCCAGCGCCTGACACCACCAGCGCCCCAGCGCCACGGGGTCGCGGCAGTCGACGACGATTTGTTCCCATTTGAGTGCCATGGGGTGATGATACGTGACCGGCTCCCTCCAGGGACGGTTGCATGACGAGCCGTCCATCGGTCACGGGATCGGCTCATGCCTGCGAGGATGGGCGCCATGGATGATCGAGATGCCCTCCGTGCCGCCAGTCGTTCGATCCACGGCCACGGCGACGTGCCTCCCGCCCGGATGCTGGCCGACGTCGCGGCATGGTGCGAGGAACGGGACGTGGCGCTCGACCGCTACGGCGAAGGGGAGCTGATCGAGGCGTTCGAGGCGGAGGTCGCCGAACGGCTCGGGTACGAGGCGGGGCGCTTCATGCCGAGCGGGACCATGGCGCAGCAGATCGCCCTGCGCATCTGGGCGGATCGGGCCGGGAACCGTACCGTCGGCATGCATCCCACCTCCCACGTCGAACTCCACGAGCAACGCGGCTACGCCCACCTCCACGGTCTCCACGCCACCCTGATCGGGCCGGAGCGCGAGCCGATGCTGGCCGAACACCTCGCCGCCGTGCCGTCTCCGCTCGCCGCCGTCCTGACCGAGCTTCCGATCCGGGAGGCGGGCGGGCAGCTCCCCACCTGGGAGCAGCTCGGGGAGTTGAAGGCGGTGGCGGGGGAGCGGGGGATCCCGCTCCATCTCGACGGCGCCCGCCTGTGGGAGTGCGCCGCGGCGTACGGCCACGACTACGCCGAGATCTGCCGGGGCTTCGACTCGTGCTACGTGTCGTTCTACAAGGGCATCGGCGCCTTGCCGGGGTCGATGCTGTTGGGGACGAAGGACTTCATCGACGAAGCCGTCGTGTGGCAACGGCGCAGCGGCGGCAACCTGTTCACGCTCACCCCGAACGTGGCGTCGGCCGTGATGCAGTGGGAGGGGCGGCTGGCGAAGATGCCGGTGTATCTGGAGCGGGCCCGGCGCCTCGCCGGGGCGGTGCACGAGATCGAGGGGGTGCGGGTGCTGCCCGATCCGCCCCACGTCAACATGATGCACCTCTTCTTCGACCTCGACGCGGAGGAGGCCCTGGCGGCCCGTGATCGGGTGGCGGAGGAGACGGGGATCTGGGTGTTCAACTGGGCGGGTCCTGCCGACGTCCCGGGGGTGAGCTGGACCGAGCTGTACGTGGGTGACGCCGCCATGGAGGTCGGCGACGACGAGATCGCCCGGGCGTTCACGCTGCTGGTGGCGGGCACCTGACCCCGGAGCGGTCCGGTGCGGGTTGTACCTTCAATACTTCGTGATACGATGCATCGTATGGTGAAACAAGGGCACGATCGATTCGGGCTGGCACGGTTCGGGGAGCCGGCGCTGCTGGTGCTGATGTCGCTCCTCGGGGGGGCCAAGCACGGGCACGCCATCATCAAGGACATCGACCGCTCCGTGGGTCTGCGGCTCGGCCCGGGAACGCTGTACGGGGCGCTCGCCAAGTTGGAGAAGCGGGGCCTGGTGGTGGCGCTCGAGCCGGAGGGACGGAGGCGGCCCTACGAGATCACGAGCGAGGGGCGGGCCGCTCTCACGGAGAACATGGCGCGCTGGGAACGCATCGTGCAGGTGGCCGAGGCGAGGACGGTGGAGTCATGATCCGCCTGCTGGTCCGCCTCTACCCGCGCCGGTGGCGTGCCCGATTCGAGGACGAGTTCGTCGAGGTGCTCGAGGCGGAAGGTCTCCGGCCCCGGGTCGTCGTCGACGTCGTCCTCCATGCGGTGCGGGTCAGGCTCGACCCGCGGCGTCCGGGCGTGCGGTCGGTCGTCGCAGGGGTCGTTGTCGCCCTCGTCGAGCGTTCCGCCGTCACGTCGGGTCTCACCGACAACCTGCTCTGGGTGCCGCGTGGGCTGCGCAGTGCGGTACTGCTCGCCGTCGTGGTGACCGGGCTCACCGTGGCGCTCGTTCCGCTCTTCCAGGCGGTGGCTCGACGGATCGGGCGGGTCGGGCGCACCGCGTGAAGAGGGCGCTGGTCCGCGCCGGGTGGATCGTGCTCCTCCTGTTCGCGGTCTACGCGGTGCTGCGCGGCGCCGTCGAGTTGGCGACGATCCATTGGGGCGATCCGGCCGGCTACCGGGAAGACTGGGGAGGCCCCTCGTTGGTCGGGGTGCTCCTGGTCCACAGCGGCCCGGGCGTCGTCGGCGTCGTGGTGCTCGCCGTGGCGTGGCGGCGATGGCGGGGCCGTCATGGGGCGTCCCGTCTTCTAGATTGACGCCATGACACTCTCTGTGACACAGCTCGCGTTTCTCGAGGACCATCACGCCGCCGCCATGATCACCGTCGGCGGAGATGGGGTCGCCAAGGTGGCCCGGGTGGGGATCGCTCTCGTCGACGGCACGCTCTGGAGCAGCGGCACCCAGGGGAGGGTTCGCACCCGGCGCCTGCGGCGCGATCCCCGCTGCACGCTGTACGTGCCCGATCCCGGTTTCGCCTGGCTGACCCTGGAGACGACGGTGGAGATCCTCGAAGGGCCGGAGGCGCCCGCCGCCAACCTCCGGCTCTTCCGAGTGATGCAGCACCGGCCCACCGGGCCACTCGCCTGGTTCGGCCGCGAGATCGAGGAGGCGGAGTTCCTCGAACAGATGCGGGCCGAGCAGCGCCTCGTCTACCAGTTCACGGTCACCCGCGCCTACGGGATCGGATAGCGGCCGAGCATTTCCTCAGGCCGCCTCGGAGAGGATGGCGTCGATCTGCCCCAGCGCCGCCTTGAGGCCCTCTTCCATCCCCATCTCGAGCAGCTGCTGCATCGCCTCCGGGGAGGGGAAGCGGGCGTTGACGACCATCCGGGTCCGGTCCGCCTCGGCCGCGATCTCGACCCGGGTCGTCGTGGTGGGCGAGCTGTCGAGGGGGGTGCCGTCGCTGTCGGCGAATCCGTCCTCGAACTCGAGGTGGTGGGGTGCGTCGACGGAGATGATGCGCCACCAACCATGGTGCCGCTCGCCCTCGGGTCCGGTCATGAAGTAGGTGATTGCGCCTCCGGGAGAGAAGTCGAAGTCGAGGAAGGTGGCGGGGTAGGTGGGCGGCCCCCACCACCGCTCGAGCTGGCGCGGATCTTCCCACAGCTTCCAGACCCGCTCCATCGGAGCGTCGAAGGAGGCGACGATGGTCATCGTCAGATTGGTCGGGTCTTTTCGGACGTCGGTGACGGTCATGTGTCGGCTCCCTCTTCTGACTCGGCGAGGATCCCGCCGAAGCGTTCCATGCGTTCCCGCCACAGCTCTTCGAGGCCGTCGAGCAGATGGTGGGCGTGGTGGATGGCTGCGATCTCGGTGTGCACGATGCGTTCCCGGCCCCGGCGCTCCTTGGAGACCAGCCCCGCCGTGTGCAGCGTGGCGACGTGTTTCTGCACCGCGGCGAAGCTCATCGGGTAGCTCCGGGCGAGATCGGACACCGAGTGCCCGCCGATCATGCACCGCCGCACGATGTCGCGGCGTGTCGGATCGGCGAGTGCGTGGAAGACCCGATCGGCTCGTGTCGCACCTTGCGTATCTACAACCATATGGTTGTACGTTAGCGACATCCTTCATGGTGTCAAGGGGAGCGGTGAGAGCGGCGGGCGGTCACTGCGGCGCCGCGGTCTCCTTCCCGGAGGCCCCGGTGAGGGATTTCACGTAGCGAAGCGTGGGGATCGGCACCGGTCCGTCGGCCGTCTCCGCCGCGTACGCGATCTCGCCGTCGTTGCGCCAACCCTGCCGCTCGTAGAAGCGGCGGGCCCGGGCGTTCCCGGCGACGACCGCCAACCAGGCTTGCGGGAAGTGCGCCGCGACGGCACGTTCGGCGTGCTCGAGGAGCAGGGCGGCCACGCCCTGCCCCCGCCATGGCGCGTCGACGAAGAGCTGCTCGACCTCATCGGACCGTACGACCACGAACCCGGCGATGGGCCGTTGCGGCAGGCTGGACACGACCGCGACCGTGGTGGCGGTGAGGTGGGCCGCGGTGCGGGTCCGAAAGCTGGCGGCGGTGCGGTACGGGAGCAGGGTCTCCGGAACGTGCCCCAGGTGTCCGTCGAGCCACCCTCGGTGCCACAACTGTGCGATCTCGTCGACGTCTCCTGGGACCGCGGGCCGCAGGTCGAAGGTCTCGGGCGGGTCGGCGCGTTCCATGGCGCCGACGGTAGCGGTGAACGGGGACTCGATACCATGGGCCACAGCCGACACGGCGCGGGAAGGAGACCGACATGGCGCACCTCGAAACGGACGTTCGGGCCTTGGGGGCCGGTGGGCCGAGGGTGACCTCGCTGGGGCTGGGGACGATGACGTTCGGTGCCGAGTCCGACGAGGAGGCATCGTTCCAGATGCTCGACCTGTACCGCGAGTCCGGCGGAACCTACCTCGACACCGCCGACGTCTACGCGGCGGGGGAGTCGGAGCGGATCGTCGGCCGCTGGTTGGCGTCCCGCAAGGTGGGCGACGAGATCCTGGTCGCCACCAAGGGTCGGTTCGGTCCGCCGCCGGGCTCGACCGGCGCCTCCTACCGGGGGATCGTGAAGGCGATCGACGCCTCCTTGGAGCGGCTCGGCCTCGACGTCGTCGACGTGTACTTCGTCCACGGGTGGGATCCGGCGGTTCCGGTGGAGGACACGCTGGCGGCCCTCACCAACGCCGTCGGCGCCGGCAAGATCCTCACCGTCGGGTGGTCGAACACCACCGCATGGCAGTTCCAGCGCATCCTCGACACGGCCCGCACCGACGGGTACGTGGTGCCGAAGGTGTTCCAGCCCCAGTACAACCTGCTCGACCGCACGATCGAACTGGACGTGCTGCCGCTGCTGCTGGACGAAGGCATCGCCACCACCCCGTGGTCCCCGCTGGGGGGCGGGTGGCTCACCGGCAAGTATCGGCGCGACCAGCGCCCCACCGGGGCGACCCGGCTGGGGGAGAACCCGGCCCGGGGCGTCGAGGCCTACGACAAGCGCAACACCGACCGCACCTGGGACATCCTCGAGGTGGCCCAGGAGATCGCCGAGGCGCACGAGACGTCGATGGCGGCCGTGTCCCTCGCCTGGCTCCTCACCCGTCCCTCGGTGGTCTCGGTGTTGCTCGGGGCCCGCACCGCCGATCAGCTCAGGGATACCCTCGTCGCCGTCGACGTCGCGCTGGAGGATTCCGAGATCGACCGGCTCACCGCGGTGTCCGCCCCAGGAATCCCCGACTACCCCTACGGCTTCTTGCGTGACCTGTGCCAGGTGACCGTCTGGGACGAGCTGGGCACGGTGGCGGGGGAGTGACGCCGCTCGGGCTTTGGCAGACTGGGGTGGATGGAACTGCTCGCGCTGCCGAATGAGGTCCGCACCGCCGTCCTCGTCGAGGGCGCCAGCGACCGCGAGGCGGTGCAAGAGGCGGCGCGTCTGGCCGGGCGTGACCTCGCCGGCGAGGGGATCGCCGTCCTGGCGATGGGAGGCGCCACCAACATCGCCTCCCACGTGGAGCGCCTCGGCCCGGCCGGTCGGCGGATGCGCCTCGCAGGACTGTACGACGCCGCCGAGGCCCGGTACTTCGAGCGGGCCCTCGCCGCCGCCGGACTGCTCGGTGGTGGCGCCTCGTTGGCGGAGGCCGGGTTCTTCCGGTGCGACGTCGACCTCGAGGACGAACTGATCCGCGCTCTCGGCGTCGACGAGATGGAGCGCTTCATCGCCGACCAGGGCGAGGCGGACTCCTTCCGCAGTTTCCGGAACCAGCCGGCCCAACGTGACCGCCCGCTCTTGGCGCAGCTCCATCGTTTCATCGGCACCAAGGGCGGCCGCAAGATCCGATACGCTCCGGCACTGGTCCGGGCGATCGACCCGGGACGCCTCCCCGAGCCCCTCCGATTGCTGCTTCGTCACGTGTGAGCCCAGGCGCTGTGTCAACCCGGAGTTGACAGAGAGGTCTCGTCAACCTAGAGTTGACAGCATGATGAATGCACTCCCCACCCTCGAAGACCTGGTTCACCTCGTCGAGCAGGCCACGCTCGACACCGATCCGATGGAGCAGCTCACCGAATCGGTGATGCTGTCAGGCCGCCTCACCGACCTCGGCGACGAGCTGGTCGGCCATTTCGTGGAGCGCGCCCG
>CAZQUB010000026.1:0-15468 GCA_964596225.1 uncultured Acidimicrobiaceae bacterium | reverse complement strand
TCTCCTTGTCCCGGTCGTAGCGGCCGATGCCGACGATCTCGTCGTCCTCGATGACAACCAGCGCCATGCGGTTGACGTAGTCCACGGTGGAGAAGTATTCGGCTTCCTCGTAGGTGAGGTCAGGCTTGACCTTGAAGAACCGGAGGTAGATGGAGCGTTCCCCGAGCCGGCGGAAAGCCCTCCGCAGCCGTCGGGAATCGTCCGGTTTGATCGGGCGGAAGTGGGCCACCGTGCCGTCGCGCAGCACGATGTCGAGTTCGTATTCTGAAGGGTATTCGCCCATCGGATCTCCTGGCTTGTGATGCGTCAATTCTGGCACGAACGATCGTTCCCTTGGAATCGCGTCGGAGGCGCCCGATGGCCCGGCGGGCGTTGCCGGCGGCGGATGGGTGTCAGGAAATCTGATCGAGGAGCCGGGCCTGCTCGTCGAGCAGCGGCAGCACCGTGTCGGCGTGCTCCGACGGCAGGTTGAAGATGGCCCGCTCCACCCCGGCAGCCGCCAGTTCGGCGAGGGAGGCCGGGTCGGCGGCGGCGCCGTAGACGCTGATCTCGATCTCGGCGGGGTCCCGTCCCGCCGCCTCGGCCTCGGACCGCAGCTGCGCGATTCGTTCCACGATCGGGTGCCGGCCGCCGAGCGGCATCCAGCCGTCGCAGAACTCGACGATGTCGGCTCGGGTCCGGGGTCCGGCGTCACCGCCGAGGATGATCGGCGGGTGGGGACGCTGCACCGGCTTGGGCCAGGACCAGCTCGGTTCGAGGTGCACGAACTCGCCGTCGAACGAGGCGACGTCGTCGATCCACAGCGACTTCATCGCCAGGATCTTCTCCCGCAGGATGCGGCGACGGTCCCGGTAGGCGATGCCGTGCTGCGCCATCTCCTCCTTGTTCCAGCCGTAGCCGATCCCGAAGAGGACCCGGCCACCGCTGAGGGTGTCGAGCGAGGCGACCTCCTTGGCGAGCCAGATCGGGTCGCGCTGGGCAACGAGGCAGATCCCGGTGGCGAGCTTGATGCGGGAGGTGACGGAGGAGGCGGCGGCGAGGGCCACGAACGAGTCCAAGGTCCGCCGGTACTTCTCGGGGAGGGGGCCGGCGCCGGCCACCCCGCCGCGTGGCGTGGCGCGACGGACCGGGATGTGGCTGTGCTCTGCGAACCACAACGATTCGAAGCCGCGATCTTCCGCCTCTCGGGCGATTCGGACCGGGGAGATGGCGGTGTCGGTGGGGAATATCGTGACGCCGAGCTTCATGGCACTCCTTCCTGAGAGACCGAGCTTATCTGTGGCCGCGTCAGGTGACGGTGCGCCGCAGCGGACGCAGCCGGTGATCGGGGGTGAAGAGCATGCGGGTCACTCCGAGAGCAACGACGACGGCGGTGGTGGCGACCGCGCCCAGGATGAGGTACATGATGGCCGCCTGCACCAGGACCGCGTCGACCGGGTTGACGCCGCCGAGGATGAGCCCGGTCATCGCGCCAGGGAGGAACACCAGCCCTACCGCCTTGGTCGATTCGATCTGGGGAGTGAGGGCGGTGCGCATGGCGGAGCGGACGTAGGGGCGGGCCGCCTCACGGGAGGACTGGCCGAGGGCGAGCCGCGCCTCCACCTCGTTTCGCTTGTCGGCGAGTTCGTCGGTGACGCGGCGGGCGGAGAGCACGGTGCCGCTGAGCGAGTTGCCGATCATCATCCCGGCGAGCGGCACGATGGCGCGGGCCTCGGCGGGGAAGATGCCGAGACCGAAGATGGTCCCCAAGGTGGCGGTGGCGGCGAGCAGGAGGGCGGTGAGGGCGATCCCGAACAATCCCGGCACCTCCGGGGCGCGCCGGTGCACCGTCCAGGCGGCGAACACCACCATCCCGGCCACCCACACCCACGAGTAGAGGAGGCTGCGGGACGGTTCCAGCAGCCACGCCAGCACGAACCCCATCGCGATGAGCTGGACGAAGGCCCGGACGGTGGCCCACACCAGCTGCTTCTCGAGGCGGAGCTGCTGGCCGAGGGAGACGAGGAGGGCGACGGCCACCAGCAGCAGCGATGTCGCCAGCCCGAGCGGGGTGACGTCGCCCTTCACGCCTCCTCACCTCCGAGGTGGGTGAGGGCCGTGGGGAGGTCGGGGTCGTCGGCAGGCCCGGTGAACACGGCACGCCCGGCGTCGAGGACCAGCAGGTGGTCGGCGAGGCGGCGGAGCTGCGCCACGTCGTGGGTGACCCACAGCGTCGGCACCCCTCTTGCGGTGAGGGTCCGGGCGAGGCGTTCCAGGGTGCGGACCGCTCCGGGGTCGAGCGACGAGGTCGGCTCGTCCATCAGCAGCACCTCAGGGCCGGTCACCAAGGTACGGGCCAGACAGACCCGCTGTGCCTCGCCTCCGGAGAGCTCGTCCCCGACCCGGTCGAGGAAGTCACCGTCCAGTTCGACCCGTGCCATCACCTCGGTCAACGCCTCCTCGGACGCCGCCGGATCGGCGACGTGCAGGTTGTCTCGCACGGTTCCCGGGAAGAGGGCGGGCCTTTGGAACACCATGCCGACCCGCCGCCGCAGAGTCAGAGGGTCGACGCCGGCCAGGTCGGTGCCCCGGAACCGCACCACGCCCCGGTCGGGCACCTCGAGGCGGTTGCAGAGGCGCAGCAGCGTCGACTTGCCGGCGCCGGACCGGCCCGCGATGACGGTCAGGCCGCCCTCGGGCACGGCGGCGGTGACGTCGTGCAAGATCACCGTTCCGGTCTTGGCGAGCCGGACCCCGTGGAAGTCGAAGAGCGCGGTCACGTCGCGACGGTAGCCAGTCGAGGCCGTGGCAGGGGGTCTTGGCTCAGATCGCCCAGGGGTCGGCGGCGTCGACGTCGATGTCGTAGCGCTTGATGGCGTCGAGCACTACGGACGGCTCGACCACGCCGTCGGCGGCGAGGGCCGCCAGGGTGGCGGCGACCACATGCCCGGTGTCGATCTCGAAGAACCGCCGCAACGCCTCTCGGGTGTCGGAGCGGCCGAACCCGTCGGTTCCCAGCGGCACGAAACGGCCCGGGATCCACCGGCCCACCTGGTCGGGCACCGCCCTCAGGTAGTCGGTCACCGCCACCACCGGGCCTCCGATTCCGGACAGCGCCTCGGTGACGAACGGGACCCGGGGCTCGTCGGCGGGATGGAGCCGGTTCCAGCGTTCCGCCGAGATGGCGTCCTCCCGCAGCAGCTTGTACGAGGTGGCACTCCACAGCTCCGCCCCGACCCCGTAGTGCTCGGCGAGCTCGGACTGGGCGTCGCGGGCTGCCCGGTGCGCCGTCCCCGAGAAGAGGATCGCGGCAGGGATCTTGAGGTCCTCGGGGGCCTCGGCCCAGCGGTACAGCCCCCGGATGATGCCGTCCTCGCTGCCTTCCGGCTTGGGTGGCTGCTGATAGTTCTCGTTGTAGATGGTGAGGTAGTAGAAGGCGTCGTCGCCGTCGACGTACATGCGGTGCAGACCGTCACGGATGATGGTGCTCATCTCGTAGGCGAAGGCGGGGTCGTAGGCACGGCACGGCGGCACGGTGGAGGCGAGCAGCAGGCTGTGGCCGTCCTGGTGCTGCAGACCCTCGCCGAGCAGGGTGGTGCGCCCGGCGGTTCCGCCCAGGAGGAATCCTCGTGCCCTGGCGTCGGCCGCCGCCCAGATGAGGTCACCGACCCGCTGGAAGCCGAACATCGAGTAGAAGGTGAAGAACGGCACCATCGGGACGCCGCGGCTGGCGTAGGAGGTGGCGGCGGCGACCCAACTCGCCATCGATCCGGCCTCGGTGATGCCCTCCTCGAGGATCTGGCCGTCGCGAGCCTCCACGTACGACAGCAGCAGGTCGTGGTCGACCGGTTCGTAGAGCTGGCCCTGCGAGGCGTAGATCTTCAGCTCCTTGAACAGGGCGTCCATGCCGAAGGTGCGACCTTCATCGGGGATGATCGGCACCACCCGGTTGCCCATCTTCTCGTCCCGGGCCAGGCTCCGCAGCAGGCGGGTGAAGGCGCCGGTGGTGGAGAACTCCGCCTTGCCCGAGCCGGCGTCGAACTCGGCGAACACCTCGTCGTCGGGCATCTCCAGCGGGCGACGGATCTCGACCCGCCGCTTCGGGAGCCGCCCTCCGAGCGCCTTGCGGCGCTGCGACAGGTACTGGCATTCCGGAGCCCCGATCGGGGGGCGGTAGTAGGGGGGCTCGGCGTCGCCGGAGAGGGCCTCCTCGGGGATCTCCTCTTCGAGATGGAGCCGGGCCCGGAGCGCCATGAGCTGCTGGTTCGTCAGCTTCTTGATCTGGTGGGTGGCGTTGCGGCCCTCCACGTCGGGGCCCAGGGTCCATCCCTTGATCGTCTTGGCGAGAATGACGGTGGGGGCGCCCTTGCGCTCGGTGGCGGCCTTGTAGGCGGCGTAGACCTTCTTGTAGTCGAGCCCGCCGCGTCGCAGCTGCCAGATGTCCTCGTCGCTCATGTCCTCGACCATCTCGCGCAGCCGGGGATCGGGGCCGAAGAAGTGTTCCCGGACGTAGCCGCCGTCTTCGGCCTTGTAGCGCTGGTACTCGCCGTCGACGGTGGAGTTCATCTTGTTGACGAGGACCCCTTCCACATCGGCGGCCAGCAATGGATCCCAGTTCGAACCCCAGATGACCTTGATGACGTTCCAGCCGGCGCCCCGGAAGATCGCCTCCAGCTCCTGGATGATCTTGCCGTTGCCCCGGACCGGGCCGTCGAGGCGCTGCAGGTTGCAGTTGACGACCCAGGTGAGGTTGTCGAGCTTCTCCCGGCCCGCCAGCGAGATCGAGCCGAGCGTCTCCGGCTCGTCGGTCTCGCCGTCGCCGAGGAAGCACCACACCCGGGACTCGGAGGTCTCGTCGATGCGGCGATTGTGGAGATACTTGTTGAAGCGGGCCTGGTAGATCGAGTTGATCGGCCCCAGTCCCATCGACACGGTCGGGTACTCCCAGAAGTCGGGCATGAGGCGGGGGTGAGGGTAGGAGGAGAGCCCGCCGCCGATCTCGCGCCGGAACCGGTCGAGATCCGCCTCGTCGAAGCGATGCTCCAGAAAGGCGCGGGCGTAGATGCCGGGGGCGGCATGGCCCTGGAAGTAGACGTGGTCGGCGGCCGAACCGTCACCCTTCCCGCGGAAGAAATGGTTGAACCCGACCTCGTACAGGATGGCCGACGAGGCGAAGGTGGAGAGGTGACCGCCGATCCCATCGGCTTCGTGGTTGGCCTTGATCACCATCACCGCCGCGTTCCAGCGGACGAAACGGCGGATCCGCCGCTCCAGGTACTCGTCGCCGGGGAACCACGCCTCCTGCTCGGCAGGGATCGTGTTGATGTACGGGGTGCTCACGGAGGCGGGGACGCCCACGTTCTGTGCGCTGGCCCGTTCGATCAGCTTCGCCATCAGGAACCGGGCGCGCCCGGGGCCCTCCGCGTTGATGACCGTATCCAGGGAATCGAGCCACTCCTGAGTCTCGGAAGGGTCGGTGTCCGGGAGCTGGTGGGTGAATCCGTCGATGATCATGCGCTTGGTACTCCGCTGCCGTCGATACCCGCGAGCCTACCGACAGCCAACGGTCTCGGCGACGCCGAAGTGTCGGCGAAGGCTCCGGCGAGGGGTAGATTGGGTGGCACCATGCGGCTCGAACTCACCAAGAAGACCGATTTGGCGCTGCAGGCATTGGGCTGCCTGGCCGAGAACGAGGCGCGGCGTGCCGGGGCGGCGCTCGCCGAGGAGATCGGCGCCACCCGCCAGTTCCTCCCCCAGGTGATGGCACCGTTGGTGCAGGCCGGCTGGGTCGACTCGATCCCGGGTCCCCACGGTGGCTACCAGCTGCTGGAGGGACTCGACGTCATCTCGGTGCTCGACCTCATCGAGGCCATCGAAGGCCAAACCGACCGGGGGCGTTGCGTCCTCACCGGGGAGAAATGCCCCCGTGGCGAGGTGTGCGCCCTTCACTCCGCCTGGACGCGGGCCCGGGCCGCCCTGCTCGACGAGCTGTCGGCGACCTCGGTAGCTGCCGCGCTGGCCGAAGCCCGCGAGGTGTCGCGCCTTCTCGCCGAGAACTGACTCCGGTCACCGCCGTCAACCGGGAATGCAGGCGCCCGTCTGTGCATTGTGAGGGACGACGCGACGCGCTGCCGGCCGGTGCCGGCCGAACCACGGGAGCTTGACCGGTCCGCCGGTTCCGGGCAGAAGGGCGGAATCCATGAAGCGGCTCATCGCCATCGTCGCCGGTGTACTGGTGCTTGCCGGGGCCGGCGTCTGGTTCTTCTTCCTTCGCTCCGATGCGCCACCCCCGGTGTCGCTGGAGGGGGCGGTGGGAACGACGGTTCTCGGCGCCCCTGCCGTCAGTGGGACCGTCGACGGCACCTGGGTCATCGATCCCGGATCCGATTCCTTCGTCGGGTACCGGATCGGGGAGCGGCTCGCCAGCATCGGCGTCCAGGACGCAGTCGGCCGGACCTCACAGGTCACCGGCACGCTCCAGATCGACGGGACCCGTGTCGCCGCGGTGTCGATGGAGGCCGACCTGGCGTCGCTGGAGAGCGACAGCCGTCAGCGGGACGGGCGGCTCCGCAGCGCCGGCCTCGAGACGGACTCGTTTCCCACCGCCGGATTCGTGTTGACGGCGCCGATCGCGCTGGGGGAGATCCCGCAGGAGGGGGTGCCGCTCACCGTCACCGCCACCGGTGACTTCACCCTCCACGGCGTGACCCGTTCCGTCGCAATCCCGATCGAGGCCCAGCTCAGTAGCGGCGCCATCGTGGTGGTGGGCTCCCTGCCGGTCACGCTCACCGACTACGGCATCGTGGCGCCGACCGGGTTCTCCGTGCTCTCCATCGACGAGTCCGGCACGATGGAGTTCCAGCTCTTCTTCACCCCCGGTTGAACCGGTTCCGTCCGGTATCGTGCGTTCACCGTGTGGACGCCATGGCACCGTTCCCGTCTCATCGAAGCCGCCGGCATCGCCGGGGTGCTCACTGATCTGGCACACCGCGCCGAGGTGCGCCACGTCGTCCTCGACCTCGACAACACGGTGGTCCCGTACGGCTCGACCGACGAGGAGGAGCGGGCTCTGATCGACGACGCGGTGCGCCGGATCGCGGCGCTCGAGCATGTGACGTCGATCTCACTCGTGTCGAATGCCGGCTCGGGGCGGACCGGGCCCAGCCTGCCATTACCGTCCCACGCCACGGTGGTGTGGAGCGCCGACAAGCCGCTCACCCCCCGGGCTCGCCTCGCCACCGGGACCGGGTCGGCTCCGACCGTGGTCATCGGGGACCTTGTGATGACCGACGGTCTCCTGGCGTGGCGCCTCGGGGCCGACTACTACCACTGCCCGATCACGTCGCGCGATCCGCACGCGGCGCATCGCATCCTGGGATGGGTCGGCCGGATCGTCCGCCTCGTCCTCTTCACGACAGAGCGCCCGGGTTGATCCCGGGCGCTCTTCGCATGTAGTGGCGATCACCTGCCGGGTGACGCCGCTGCGGGGGAACCCGTTTGGTGGGGACGTACGCCGCAGCCGGGCGTTCCGGCGATCGCCAGTCTGCTAGACGGCGACGCGGTCCTTGAGTCCCTTGGCGGGCTTGAAGGCAGCCACGGTGGTCGCCGCGATCTGGATGGTGGCACCCGTGGCCGGGTTGCGGCCGGTGCGGGCGCGGCGGCGGCGGGTCTCGAACTTGCCGAAGCCGGCGATCGACACGTCACGGCCGGCATCCAGCTCGACCGCGATGATGCCCTCACCCGGCTCGGTGCTGAAGATGGTGTCGAGAACCTCGGAGGCCTTCGCCTGGCTCAGTCCGGTCTTCTTGGCGAGCTTCTTCGCCATCTCGGTCTTGTTCACATCCAACTCCTTCGACGTGGGGCGGGGTTCCAGCAACGCCCAGACAGGGTCGAACCCTATCGGAAAACGCCCGAGAAACCAGGGATTTGTGAGCGATCCGCCGAGAGTGGGAAGAATTGTTGAGTGCACCGCATCAGGTTTCGACGCGTCTCTGACAGGTCTCGGAAGGTCCCGGATGGCGTTCCGCTCTCCGCGATGCGGGGGGACCGCCACGCTACGGGAGCACGATGACGGTGGTTCCGATCGGCGCCCAGGCGTAGAGCGCCTCGGCCTTGTCGTCGGCCTGGCGGACGCACCCGCTGCTGCGGTACTCGCCCAACTCGGCCTCCGTCTGCATCGGGGTGCCGTTGGCGTAGCGGGGAATGGAGTGGAAGCCGTAGGAGAGTCTCGTGCCGTGGGCGAAACGGGCCATGTGTTCCATCGTGATCCCGTTGTGCCCGGCCCAGGCCTTGAGCGACTTGGAGTAGATGTGGTAGGTCCCGGGTGCCGGAACGCCGCGCCGTCCCGACACCAGGTAGGTGTCGACGAGCTGTTCGTGCTCGTCGACGAGCCAGATCCGCTGCTCCGAGTTGGAGTAGATGATGCGCTTACCGTCGCCGACGTCGGGGAACGGCGGGGGAGGCCGCTCCGGCGGGACCATGGGGGTGAGGCCGAGGGCGCGGGCCAGGAACACCGCCATCTGGCGGCGGGGGAGGGGGTCTCGTGGGCAATACGCCGCCGTCCCGCACCCGGAGGTCACCCCGGCGCCGGCGATCAGGTTGATGTCGTGCTCGAACACCGACTCGTCGTCGTCGGTGAAGTGGTCGATGTCGCCGCCCTCGGTGAGGCCGAGGGCCCGCACCAGGAAGGCTGCGACCTGGCCGCGGTCGACCGGGTCGTCTGGGCAGAACATCGTGTTGTGCGGTGGATCACAGCCTCGGGTGACACCGGCGGCGGCGAGGGCGTTGATCGATGCCTCGTGCACGCTGTCGCCGTCATCGGTGAAGGCGTCGACGGGGGAGGGGGGGAGGTCGAGGGCCCGCACCAGCATGGTGGCCATCTCGGCCCGGGTCAACGTGCGGTCAGGGCAGAAGCGGTCGTTGGAGGGAGGGTTGCAGCCTCGGGTCAGGTCGGCGGCGACGGCGGCTTCGATGTATCCCTCTTCGGGGAGCCCGTCGTCGTCGAGGAACGTCCCGCCGGGAGGGAGCGACGCGCCGTCGGCGGCGAGCGCGACCCCGGGGCCGGCGGCCAGCAGCGCTCCCAGGGCGATCATGGTCAGCGCCCTCAGGCCGGTGCGCATCGTGGTTCCTCGCTCCCTCATCGGCGGCGAGCCTACCCGGGGTGCGCCGATGGCCCCAGGACCGTGTCGGGGACCCGGCGTTCCGCCCGCTGTCGACATATCGGCATCCTGGGGAGATCCCTGGAGACCCCGAGGGTCGCCGGCCGGCTGAGGGCTCTCGAAGCCTGGTGAGGGGAGACCGGACCTGACCGCGGTGGCTGCCGTGTCATCGCGCCGCGCTGTCTCCGAGTGTCGATTCCCGGATCACGAGCCTCGTCGGGAGGATGACGCGGCGCGGCCTCCGGTCCCTGTCGGTGACGAGTTCGAACAGGGTGCGGGCCGCGGCCGACCCTTGGGCTTCCACCCCCTGATCGACGGTGGTGAGCGGGGGGTCGAGGGTGGCGGCGAGCGCCAGGTTGTCGTAACCGGCTACCGCCACGTCCTCGGGGACCCTCAGGCCCCGGCCGGCGACGACGCGCAGGGCGCCCTTCGCGGTCAGGTCGCTGCCGCAGAAGAGGGCGTCGACGTTGCGGTCGAGGAGGGCCGCGGCCGCTGCGACCCCGGACTCGACGGTGAAGTCGCCGTTCTCGACGAGACCGTCGACGGGGATCCCGGCACGGTGCATCGCCTGCAGGTATCCGGTGAGGCGGTCCTCCCCGGTGACGGTGCCGCGCCGCCCGGTGATGTGGCCGATCCGGCGCCGCCCGATGTCGATGAGATGTGACGTCACGGCGTCGGCGGCCGCCACGTGGTCGACGTCGACGTAGCTGGCGGAGAGGTCGGCCCGGCGGTGTCCCACCAGGACGGTTGGCACATCGGAGGCGAGGAGCCCGTCGACGAGGGGGTCGTCGAGGGTGTTGGCGGTGACGATGGCGCCGTCGAGGAGGCCGATCTGGAGAATCTCGTCCAGCGTCTCCTCCTTGGTGCGGTTGCCGAGCCACAGCATCATCCCGGCGGCCTGGTCGGCGAGGGTATCGGTCATGCCCTCGAGGAGCGCACCGAAGTAGGGATCCTGGAACAGGAGGGCGGGGCGGTGATGCAGCACCACGCCCACCAGGCCGGAACGCCCCGAGGCGAGGCGGCGCGCCGCCACGTTGGGGCGGTAGTTGGTGCGGCGGACGACTTCTAGGACCCGGTTTCGGGTGGCTTCCGACACCGGGCCCCCGTTGATCACACGCGATACGGTGGCTCGTGAAACGCCACTCATCGCGGCGAGGTCGTCCAGGGTCTGAGGCACGCTGATGTCTCCGGCCTTGAAAGCCATTTCACCGTATCGTGCACGCTCCTGAGCGGTCAAATCGTGATCTGATCGGTCGGGAACGCCCCGGAGCGGTGGAACGGACGGGGAAGTCGGACCTCCGTGCCACCCACTCCGGGGCGAACGTACCTGCCGGCGGCTACACGAGTTCCGGCACCGGGTCCGTCAGCTCGTCGAGGTCGACGACCGGATCGGGCCGGCCTTCGATGTGGACCTGGGGCAACCATTCGAGCCAGCGAGGCAGGTACCAGTTGCGGTCGCCGAGGAGCCGCATGGCGGCCGGCACCAGCACGGATCGCACCACGGTGGCGTCGAGGATGACCGCCACTGCCAGGCCGAAGCCCATCTGCTGGAACATCACCATGTCGCCGGCCGCGAACCCCCCGAACACGGCCACCATGATGAGGGCGGCCCCGGTGATGATGGCGCCGGTGGAGCCGAGTCCGAAGGCGACGGACTCGTCGCTGTCGCCGGTGACGTCGTAGCGCTCCTTGATCCGGCTCATCAGGAAGATGTGATAGTCCATCGAGAGCCCGAAGAGCACCGTGAACAGGAACAGCGGGATCCACGACTCGATGACGTCGGTCTGCTGGAAGCCGAACAGGCCGGCGCCGATACCGTGCTGGAACACGGCCACCAGCAGCCCGTAGGCGGCGCCCACCGACAGCAGGTTGAGGAGGATCGCCTTGATCGGGACCACCACCGAGCGGAACACGGTCATCAGGACCAGGAAGCTGAGTCCGAGTACGAAGGCGAAGATGATCGGGGTGCGCTGGTTGAGCACCCCGACGTAGTCGGCGGTCCACGCCGCCTCCCCGTCGACGAACACGTCGGTGTCGGTCCCGGCGAAGGCGGTCGGGATGGTGTCGGTCCGCAGTTCCTCGACGGCGCGCCTCGCCTCCATCGTGGCGGGGTCGAGCTTGGTGACGGCGTCGATCAGGACGATCTCACCGTCCGGGCTCACCTGGGTGGTGATCTCCCCGTAGGCAGGATTGGTCCCGAGGTCGGCCACCATGACGGACACCGCGGCGGTGACCGCGGGGTCGGCGGCGTCTCCTTCGACCACGATCGAGGTCGTCACCGCCCCGACGTCGAAGTTGTCGGTGAGCACGGTCCAGGCGTGGCGGGCGTTGGATTGCTCGGGCAGCGATTCGATGAAGTTCTGGCCGGTGTGGAGGCTCAGGTAGGGAGTCGCAAGAGTGAGGAGCAGTCCTCCCGCCACCAGGACGCTGACGAGGGGCCGGGCCGTCACCAGGCGGGTGACTCCGTGCCAGAACCGGTTGCCGCCCTCGTGGTAGGTGGTGCCGGAGACGAACGGGACCTTGGCCCGGTTGATGCGGTCGCCGAGCAGGCCGAGCACCGCCGGCAGCAGGGTGAGCGAAGCGGCGACCGCGGCGAGCACGACGAGGACCGCCCCGATGCCGAGGCTGTGCATGACGGTGTCGGGGGCGTAGAGCAACCCGAGGAGGGCGATGAAGACGGTCATGCCGGAGAAGAACACCGCCCGGGTGGCGGAGTCGCCGGCGTGCTCGACGGCGGCGATGACGTCGCGGCCCTTCGCCCGTTCCTCCCGGAAGCGCTGGACGACGAACAGCGAGTAGTCGATGCCGACCGCGAGGCCGATCATCGTGATCATGTTGACCACGAAGAACGACAGCTCGAAGGCCTGGCCGACGATCACGGTGAGACCGAGGGCCACGATGATGGAGGCGATGGCGAGCAGGAGGGGGATCCCCGCCGCCACGAGGGCGCCGAACACGAGGGCGAGAATCACCAGGGCGAGGGAGACGCCGAGTAGCTCACCACGCTGCAGGGTGTCTTCGGCGAGGGCGCCGACTTCGTTCCACACCGAGCCGTTGCCGATGGTGGTGACCCGGAATCCGGGGGTGGCGTTGGCCTCGTCGACGACCGTGACGAGGGGGGCGGCCAGGTCGGATGCCTCACCCGTTCCTGCCAGTTCGACCGGGATGAGGGCGACGCTGCCGTCTTCGGAGGTGAGGCCGGGAATGCCGTCGAGGGTGGAGACCGCCGACACCACGGTGGGGACCTGACGGAGGTCGGTGACGAGATTGTCGACGACGGCGGCGAAGGCGGGGTCGTCGATGGTGGCGCCGTCGCCCTCGACGAGGACGTACTCGGATTCCTGGGTGAGCGCCTCCATCCCGGCCGGGACCGGGGTGGAGAAGTGGGCGTCGACGAGGTCCTGGGCCTGTTCCGATTCGGTCTGCACCGTGGCGTCGCTGTCCTCGGTGAGCACACTCCCGAGGTTGGTGGCGAGCAGGATCGATCCGGCGAGCACGACGATCCAGACGGCGATGGTGCGCCATGGGTGGCGGGCGGTGGCACCGGCGAGCCTTCCGGTGAATCCATGGGTGGACATGACTTCCTCCTCACGTCGCCGGGGTGATCGGCACCTCGGCTGGTGTTCCGATGTCTCTCCGGCATCGTGAGGGTGCGGCGGTGGCGCCACCATCGGGGATTCCCCCTGAATCTCCCGGGGCGCGCTCAGGGTCGTATCAGGGGAGGGAGCTTGGGGAAGGGAGGCGCGACGGTCTGTCCGGCGCATCGTCGGTGGGTTGTGCGTCGGCGAAAGCGCCGAGCGCCTCGGAGATGCCGTCCACCATGAAGGTGTCAAGGACCTTTGGCAAGTGGTGGAGATACGGACGCAGCTGATCGACTCGAACCGCCGCCGCGTTCGGATCGGTGCCCTGCGCACCGGCAGTGGAGACGAGGGGTCCGCTGATCACGACGAGAGGCCGGCTGTGAACGTCGAAATGCAAGCTCCTGAGCAGGAGCCGGATTCTGTCGGATGATCGCTCTGCCTGCCGGATCGCGTCGTGCATCCAACGGGAGGTGTCACCACATGCGATCTTGGTCGACGTGTACTTGGTCTCGATGGCGATCACGCCGCCTGGCCCGACCGCCACATGGTCAACGTCGAATGGCCGACCGTACTGGCCCTCGAAGCGAATGCCATGCACTGCGTGCCAGCCTTCCTTCGTGAGCCGGTCGAGTTCGGCAGCCACCTCACGCTCGGCGGTGGCGCCGAGCCTGAAGTTGCGGCTTCCGTCGGCGCGATCGAAGAGCAGCCACCCCATCCAGAGGCCGCAGGCGAGGGTCACACCCAAGACGAACCCGTTGACGGTGTCGACGTTGAATCGTGCCCGTGTGCCGAGAACGATCGCGATCGCGTCAGCCGTGACGATCGCGGCGAAGACGACAATCCATTGCCAGGATCGAGCGAGGAACTCGCGACGCCGCCGGTGCGCTTGTCTGGTGGCGTGCTGACCGGGTTGGCGCATGAAATGGGGTATCGGTGCGACGGGGCACGTTCCTGTAGGTGGGCGCACGCGAGCGGTTCGATTCCGGCGCGGTCCACGGGCTTACCCGGCGTCAGGCCGCGGCTTCGGCGAGGTGCTTGATGCCCTGCATCATCTTGCGGGACATCACGAACAGGACCGGTTCCATCGGGAAGGAACCGAAGAACAACCGGTTGGCGACACCGGGACCGTAGTCGCTGCGGCCGCGGATGATCAGCCGGGTCGTGCCGCCGGAGGCCTCGTCGAGCCGGAACTGCCAGGTGGTGACGGCGGCATCGTCCCCATCCGGTTGCTCTGCCGAAGGGGCGCCGTGCAGCACCAGGGACTCCGGCGGGTTGACGGCCGCCACCTCGAGCGCCGGGGCGCTGGGGTGGAGGCGAACGGTGTCGCCGGGCTCGATCGTCTGGAGGTCGGGGACGATGTGGTCGACGTTGCGGATGCGGCACCCGAACATGTTCTCGAGGGTCTGGTAGCTGTAGAAGCCGCCCCGCCCCTGGCCGATCTGGGCCAGCCACGGCCACACGTCCTCACGAGGAGCGTGGATCGTGATCCCGTACGTGTAGCTCCACTTCGGCTCCGGGATCAGCTCGTCGCCGGGCATCGGGCCGGCGGCTTCCTCGTCGGTGGCGCCCCAGCGGCGGCGCCGGGATCCCACGAACGGGGTCGATGCGGCGGCAGCGGCCATGAGCACCAGCGCTTCCGCCGTGTCGGCGATCTCGCGGGGAAGACGGGCGATGGTAGCCATGAGCACACTCCTCGGTGGATCACGGGCATCGTACCGCCCCGCCGGTTCTCGCTTCCGGCCGGATGCTCCGTCGGGCCTCTCGCGAGCGAAGGGAGCACCGGCGGGGCGCCCTCACGCGGGTCGCCGGCTGCCTTCCCACACCGCGATACTGGTGGCGTGGTTCGCGTTCCAGTTCCAGACGGCTCAGTCATTCTCGATCTGCCGTTTCGCGATCGCTGGCTTGTTCAGAACAGCCCGGCGAACCGAGTCCCAAGCCATGGCAGTGCCGCTTTCGGCAGCTCATATGCGATCGACTTCGTGCCGGTGGACGAACGCGGTCGTTCGGCGCCACGCACACTGCGCAGCCTCATCACGAGCGAATCACCTGAGGCGTTTGTCGGCTTCGGTCGCCCGATCCTGTCGCCGGCAGCAGGAACGGTTGTCGGTGTGCACGACGGCGAGCCGGACCACGAGGCACGACGTTCGCTACTGACGCTGATCCCTTACATGTTCACCCAGGGCAGCCGTGTTCGGGCGGGACCCGGCGCCCTTGTAGGGAATCACGTTGTCGTCGCTCTCTCCTCCACCGGCCCGTACGTGCTCCTGGCGCACGTGCGACGCCGCAGCGTGCGGGTGGGCGTCGGCGAGTCTGTGTCCGTCGGCCAGCAGCTCGCAACATGTGGGAACTCAGGCAACAGCACCGAACCCCACCTCCACGTCCAAGTCTCGGACTCGACCGACTGGAACCAGGCCAAAGGCGTACCTGTGGCGTTTCGCGACCGCACGGGCCGGATCTGGATCCCCAGCAACACCGAGATCGTCGAGGCCTGACAGCGACGACGATCGCCCCGCCATCGGCCGGAAGGTACTGGCGCCACGTCGACATGGCAGAGCTTCATCCGCAGCCACCCTGCGTACCGGTCCGAACAGCGGATCCGACGAATACGACGGTTCATCAGATGCAAAGTGGTCGGTTTCAGCTACATCCCTTGCTGTCGCCGCAGTTGAGGCAGCGGTAGCACGAGCCGTTGCGTACCGTGATGTGGCCGCAGGTGTCGCAGAGGGGGGCGTCGCCCATCTTGTCGGCGA
>CAZQUB010000025.1:0-17280 GCA_964596225.1 uncultured Acidimicrobiaceae bacterium | reverse complement strand
GCACCCCCGCCCACCGGGTCGACGGCCCCGCCGGCTGCGACCCCGCCTGGCTGGAAGGCTGCGAGGTGGTCGGCGTCACCGCCGGCGCCTCCGCCCCCGACCAGCGGGTCCAGGAAGTCATCGACGCGGTCGGCCCCACCGACGGCGTCGAACTGGTGCGGGTCACCGGCGAGGACGAGTACTTCCCGCTGCCGCCGTCGCTGCGCAGATTCGTCTCCACCCTCCAGGCCGTCGTCGAAGGCGCCTTCGCCGCCCGCCACCCGGGCCGCCCCGGGCCCCTCGAAGACGACCGGTCCTTCAGCGCCACCGAAGCGCTCGCGTTGCTCGACGTGTAAGGGCGGGCGGCTCAGCGATCGGCGAGTGCCGCCAGGCCCGGCTGCCCCTACCGCACCGGCGGCTGCGGGGTCATGTGCTGCTCGATGATCTGGCGCACCCGTTCCGGATCGGCCGGGGTGATGAACGGCTTCACGAACCGCCCGGTGTCGATCACCAGCGCGGTCGTCTTCGAGGGACGCTTCCGGTCGAGGTGGGCCCACCGGTCGGGACGGGCCGTGCCCCAGATGCGCCACTTCCCGGTCAACTTCCCCATCGCCACGGTCTCCACCCCCACGATCCTGCGGTACGGGATCCGCTTCGGGAAGGGGATCGGCGCGTAGTACGCGCTGATGCGGAGTCCGTCCCCGGTGCAGGTGATCCACCGATCCTGGTACAGCACACCCGGTTCATTGGTGTTCGGCATCTCGCCTCCGACGCTCGGCTCACCCTCAGCGTACGCCTGGTGGCGGGCCAAACCCGCCCTCAGGAGCGCTCGGCCACCAGGGCCAGCACCGTGTCGATCACCTCGTCGGCGTTCATGGTGCTGGTGTCGATGATCACCGCGTCCGCCGCCGGCTGCAGCGGGGACATCTCCCGGGTCGAGTCGTACTCGTCACGGCGCCGCAGCGCCGCCTCGATCGCCGCCACGTCCGCCCCGGCCGCCTCCGGGTCCCCCGCCCGCCGCGCCGCCCGCACTTCGGGACTGGCGGTGAGGAACACCTTCACCGGCGCCAGCGGGAACACCACCGTGCCGATGTCACGACCCTCCACCACGGCCCGGCCGCCCCGCTGCGCCACCCAGTCGCGCTGGATGGCGACCACGATGCGCCGCACCTCCGGGATCGCCGACACCGCGCTCGACGCCGCCGTCACCTCCGGGGAGCGCACCGCGACCCCCACCGGCCGGTCACCGAGGCGCACCTCGCCGTCCTCGTACGCGATCCCGGCCCGAGCCACCACCGCTACCACCGCGTCGGCGTCCGACGGGTCCACCCCCGCCTCCAGCACCGCCAGCGTGGCGGCTCGGTAGGTGGAGCCGGTGTCGAGATACCCGATGCCGAGCGCCTCCGCCACCGCCCGGGCGACCGTCGACTTCCCGACCCCGCTGGGACCGTCTATCGCGATGACCACACACCCTCCAATGCTGCGAAGAACCCCGGCCACGACACGTCCGCCGCCCCGGCGTCGACGATCCGCACCGGCCCGGTGGCGCCGCTGGCCGCCACCGCCGCCGCCATCGCCATCCGGTGATCCCCGGCGCTCTCCACCGTCCCCGCCTCCAGGAACCCGATGCCGAGCACCGAGAACCCGTCCTCGTGCGGTTCCGCCCCGCCGCCGAGGGCCCGGATCAGCGCCACCGAGGCGGCGATCCGGTCGCTCTCCTTCGCCCGCAGCTCGGCGGCGTCCCCCACCGTCGTGACCCCCTCGGCGTAGGCGCCCAGCACCGCCACCAGCGGCAGTTCGTCGAGGGTCGCCACCGCCAGCTCCCCCTCCACCCGGACCGCCCGCAAGCCCCGGCCCCGCACCGTCACCGTGCCCACCGGGTCGCCCAGCAGCGAACCGGTGACCTCCCCCTCGATCACCGCCCCCATCTCCTCGAGCACCTGCAAGAACCCGATCCGTCCCGCGTTGAGGCTCACACCTGGCGTCACCACCGTCGAACCGGGCACGATGGCGGCCGACGCCCACAGGAACGCCGCCGACGACGGATCGCCCGGGATCAGGTAGCGGAACGGCGGCACCGCCCCCGGGAACACCCGGAACCCGGTGCGGCCCTCCCACTCCCCCAGGCCCATCGTCTCCAGCCACCGTTCCGTGTGGTCCCGGAAACCGGGAGGGCTCGTCACCCGCGACGGCCCCTCCGCCTGGAGCGCCGCCAGCGAGAAGGCGGTGCGGACCTGGGCCGAGGCGATCTCCAACTCCACCTCGGCGCCGTGCAACGGCCCACCGCCGCCGACCCGCAGCGGAGCGGTGCCCCCCTCCGCCGGCTCCACCGTCGCCCCCAGCGCCTCCAGCGGCGCCACCAGCCGCCGCATCGGCCGCCGGTTCAACGATTCGTCCCCCGACAGCACGGTACGGAACGGCCTCCCCGCCAGGGCCCCGGCGAGGAGCCGCATCGTGGTGCCGGAATTGCCGCACTCGATCGGCTCGCCCGGATCGTGCCACGCCTCCACTCCGGGACCGGTCACCTGAGGACCGTCGACCGTCGCCCCGAGCCGCACCACCGCGGCCCGCGTCGCCGCCACGTCCCGGCCCGGCCCGGGATCGACCACCTCGCTCACCCCGTCCGCCATGGCGGCCAGCAGGTAGGCGCGGTGCGACAGCGACTTGTCGCCCGGGACCCGGACCTCGGCCCGGAACGGCCCGGACGGAGGCTCCATGAGGTAGTCGCCGGCGGCGCCCGTCATTGCTGCTCCTCGCTCATCGGTGCCGGCGCATCTTCCCACGTCGCCCCCGCCGCCGAGTAGAGCGACCGGATCTCCACCACGTCGAGGAGCCGGTGGGCGCCCGGGGCGAGATCCCGGTCCCGCACCTCCCCGATGGCGGTGCGCACCAGGCGCCGCACCGGATGCCCCAGCGCGTCCATCATGCGGCGCACCTCCCGCTTCCGTCCCTCCCCCATCACGATCTCGGCCAGCGTCTCGCCGGGACGGCGGGCCACCACCTTGGCGGCGACGGCACGGGCCGGGCCGTCCTCCAGATCGACCCCGACCGTGAGGCGAGCCAGCGTCCGGTCCGCCACCTCGCCCTCCACCAGCACCGTGTACGTCTTCGTCACCCCGTAGCGGGGATGGGTCACCAGATCGGCGAGGGTGCCGTCGTTGGTGAGCAGCAGCAGGCCCTCCGAGGACACGTCGAGGCGCCCCACCGGGAACACCCGCGGCTCGGGGGGCACCAGATCCACCACGGTGCGGCGCCCCTCCGGATCCGAGGCGGTGCTCACCACCCCCACCGGCTTGTAGAGCAGGTAGGTGACCAGGCCGGGAAGCAGCGGCAACGGGACCCCGTCCACCGCCACCTTCGCCACCGCCGGATCGACCTTGTCGCCGATGCGGGCCGGGACGCCATCGACGGTCACCCTGCCGCGGCGAATCCACTCCTCGGCGAGGCGCCGCGACGCCAGCCCGCTGCGGGCGATCAGCTTGTGGAGCCGCTCGATGATTCCTCCGGGCGGAAAGGCCGTTCCAGCACATCCACCACGTCGGCCGGCGGGACGTGGTCGGCCAGCGGCGGCAAGTCGGCCAGAGAGCCGAGGCCCAGCTTCTCCATGAACAGATCGGTGGTGCCGTACAGCACCGCCTGGCCCGGACCGGGGGCACGGCCCACCTCGACCACCAGGCCACGGCGCGCCAAGGTCTGGAGCGCCCGCTCCGAATCGACGCCCCGGATCTCCGAGATCTGACCCCGCGACACCGGCTGGCGGTACGCCACCACCGCCAACGTCTCCAACGCGGCGGCGGAGAGGCGGGCAGCCCGCTCGGTGGCGGCGAACCGCTCCAGGAACGGGCGGGCCTCGGGGCGGGTGTAGAGACGCCACCCGCCGGCCACCTCCCGCAGCACGATGCCGCGCTCGGCGTCCGCCAAGTCGTCCCGCA
Source organism: uncultured Acidimicrobiaceae bacterium (assembly GCA_964596225.1). GTDB lineage: Bacteria > Actinomycetota > Acidimicrobiia > Spongiisociales > UBA5794 > CAYQEC01. The sequence goes on along the minus strand of CAZQUB010000025.1, from coordinate 13,369 downwards.
ACCCGGCGAGTTCGGCCTCGACCTCAGATCGAGGCTTCTCGGTGACCTCGGCGATCTCGGCTGCGGTCACCGGTTCCTCCGCCACGAACAGGATCGCCTCGACGACGGCACGGGTCTCCATCAGGCGCTCCACTCGCTGCGACCCAGGAAGGGCTCCAACCCCACCGGCTCGCCGTCGCTGCGGTGGGTGACCACGATCGGGGCGTCACGATGGTCCTGCGCCACCCCCAGCACCCCCCAGCGGGCCAGTTCCAGCAGAGCGAGGAAATACACCACCACCTCGATGGGTCGCTCGCACTCGGCCACCAGAGTCTCGAAACGGGTCTCCACCTCCCGACCCACCCGGTCCGCGATGTCGGAAATGGCGGAGTCGACCGAGGGCAGATCCAATTCGAGGTGATCCAGGTCGGGCTCGTCGTCGACCGGGCGCAGCACCCGGGACGCGATCATCCCGAAACGATCGAGGTCGACCCCGAGCCGCACCGGCGGCTCGTTGGGCACGATCCCGGGATCGAGCCCGGCCTGGCGCGCCACATAGCGGGCCATGCCGTCGAGACGGTGCGCCAGCACCGCCGCCACGTCCTTGAAGGTGAGGCAGGCCAGCAGGCGCGACAGCAGCCGATCCCGCTCCTCGGACAGCGCCAGCTCCTCGTCGAGATCGAGGGCACGGTCGTCGGGCAGCAAGAACCGCGCCTTGAGCTGGATGAGGGTGGCGGCGATGAGCAGGAACTCGCTGGTGACCTCGATGTCGAATTGCTGCATCAGGTCGAGGTGGGCCAGGTACTCACCCACCAGATCCGACAGGCTCAGCTCGGTGATCTCCACCTGATGCGACGTGATGAGCTGCAACAGCAGGTCGAGCGGGCCCTCGAAGACCCTGGTTTTCACCTCGTAGCTCATCGGTGGATGACTTTCCGGGAGACGACGGCCGCCATGGTATCGGCGCTGCCGCGTCCCACCCCGCCTTTCGGCGCCGCCGGCGCCCGTCCCCTCACGCGTCGTCGGCCGCCACCAGCGCATCCCAGCGGGCGGCAGCCGCCTCGTCGTCGGGACGGACCCTGGCGGCGAAGGCGACCACCAGCGGATCGGCCCCGATCGCCTCCAGATCGGCCGCCCCCAACGCCTCGTGGTCGCGGTAGCGACGCCACGACGCCGGCAAGGGAAGACGAGCTACGGCCCCCACCGTGGCCAGGGTGCGGCTCACCGCCCCCATCCGGACGTGGCGCTTCCCGACGTCGTGGAGCAGTGCGGCCCGGGTCGCCACCTCGTCCTCCCCGAGCCGGGCCCGGACCCGCCGCGCCACCTCGTAGGCATGGCGCTGATCGGCGGCGGCCTGGTCCCAGAACAGCGCCCGCTCCGGCGGCGCCAGCCATGCCGTCACCTCGGCCTGCTGGCGCGGGGTGAGAGGGCGGGCCCGCACCACCTCGAAGAAGCGACGCGAGAGGTGACTGAGGCTGGCCGACCCCACCTGGGTCAGCTCCGTTTCGACTTGCAGTCGACGCAGAAACGGGAAGTGGGGCGAAACTCGAGACGGTCGTCGTCGATCGGCTTCCCGCACGATTCACAGAGCCCGTACGTGCCGGCGCTCACCTTGGCGAGGGCGGTGTCGACGCTCACGAGCATGCGGTGCAGGTTGTCGACGATGCCGAGCACCTCACTGCGCTCGGCAGTGGCGGCGGCGGCGTCGGCGAACCCCTCCCCGTACTCCACCTCGCCCGTGAGCTCTCCGCGCTCGTTGGCGCCCATGTCTCCCAGCTGGCGGACCAGTTTCGACCGCTCCGATGCGAGGACGGATGCGGCTTGATCGACGTTCACGACAATGACTCCTCAGAGATCGAACCCGGGATGTGCGCCTTCGCTATCTTCCGCGCGGGTGCGAAGTGACGTACACCTCGTACAGGTGACGCGGGGTGACCCGCGTATAGGTCTGCGTCGTGCTGATACTAGCGTGACCCAACAGTTCCTGGACGGTTCTCAGGTCCGCTCCCCCCTCCACCATGTGGGTCGCGGCCGAGTGCCGGAGCACATGAGGGGACACCTCGGCAGGGTCGATCCCGGCCCTCAGGGCGTGCCTGCGGATGATCCGCCACACGCCCTGGCGGCTGAGCCGGCCCCCCCGCCCGTTGACGAACACCGCCCCCGGATCACGCTTCCCTCCGATGATGTCGCGGCGGGCCGGCAGGTAGGTGCGGAGCGCCGCCACCGCATACGAGCCGAGCGGCACCGCCCGCTGTCTCGACCCCTTCCCGGTCACGATCGCCTGCGCCTCGTCGAGGTCGAGATCGAGCAGATCGAGGGTGGTCGCCTCGCTGACCCGCGACCCGGTGGCGTAGAGGAACTCGAGGAGGGCGCCGTCCCGCTTCCCCAGCGGCGTGCCACGATCGGGGGCGTCGAGCAGGCGCTGCACCTCGTCGATCGTCAATGCCTTCGGCATGCTGCGGCTCCGTCCCGGGCTCTCCAGCAGCACGGTCGGATCCGCCTCGGCCAGCTCCTCGGCCACCAGGAAACGGTGCAGGCCCCGCACCGCCGACACCTTGCGGGCCACGGTGGCACGCGCCAGCCCCTCCTCGTGGAGATGGGCGACGAACGCCGAGACGTGCGGGGCAAGGACCTCGTCGACCTGCTCCACCCCCAGCTCGGCCAGGAAGGCCCGGTACTGGGTGAGGTCCCGCCGGTAGGCGGTCACGGTGTTGCGGGCCAGGCCCCGCTCCGCCCCCAACGCCGCCAGGAACTCCTCGACGCCGAGATCGAGATCCATCAGGTCCGCTGCAGCGCGATGAGCAGCCCCACCAGGGTCTTGCCGTCCTCGATCTCGCGGCGGGCGATCATCCCCGGCACCTCCGCCAGCGGGATCGTCACCAGCTCGGAATGCTCCTCCTCCACCCCGGCCGGTTCCAGCGGCACCGGCTCCAGGTCGGTGGCGAGGTAGGTCCACATCCGCTCGTCGGTGAAGCCGGGCCCGGTGAAGAACGTGGCGATCAGCTCGAGGGTGCCGGGCCGGTACCCGATCTCCTCGGCCAGCTCGCGGGCCGCCGCCGTCTCCGGGTCCTCGCCGGGGATGTCGAGCTTGCCGGCCGGAATCTCGAGCAGGTCCTGGCCCACCGGCGCCCGGTACTGCCGGATGAGGATCACCGCGTCGTCGAGGATCGGCACCATCGCCACCGCCCCCGGGTGCCGGATCACGGATCGTTGCACGGCACGGCCGTCGGGCGAGAGCAGATGGAGCCGCTCGGCGGTGAGGAAGGTCGTCGTCACCAAAGAACGGCTCCCCACGACGCGGAACCCGCCGGAGTCGTCTCCCACGGGGCTCAGCCGTCGACGGTGACGTCCGAGCGCACCGGGGCCGGCGCCGCGAGGCGCCGCTTCCGCTCCAGGGCGGCCCGGACCAGCCCGGCGAACAGCGGGTGGGGAGCGTCGGGTCGGGACGTGAACTCGGGATGGAACTGGGTGGCGATGAAGTACGGGTGCGACGGCAGCTCCACCACCTCGACGAGGCGGTCGTCCGGGGACTGGCCGCTGAGGCGGAGGCCCGCCTCCTCCAGGTCACGCCGGTAGCGATTGTTGACCTCCCAGCGATGGCGGTGCCGCTCGTAGATGAGCGGCTTGCCGTACAGACCGGCGGCGAGCGATCCGTCCTGCAGCTTGGCCGGGTAGACACCGAGGCGCATCGTGCCGCCCATGTCCTCCACGTCCTGCTGGGAGTCCATCAGATCGATGACGGGATGGATCGCCATCGGATCGAACTCGGTGCTGTGGGCGCCGTTGAGGCCGACGACGTGGCGGGCGAACTCGATGACGGCGCATTGCAGGCCGAGGCAGAGCCCAAGGAAGGGAACGCCCTCCTCGCGGGCGTGGCGGATCGCCTGGATCTTGCCCTCGACGCCGCGGTAGCCGAAGCCGCCCGGCACCACGATGCCGTCGATGCCCTCCAGGTGCGAGTCGGCGAGGAGCCCCTCGACCTCCTCGCTCGGCACCCAGCGCAGGTCGAGGCTGACGTTGTTGGCGAGGGCGCCGTGGCGGAGCGCCTCCACCACCGACAGGTAGGCGTCGGGCAGGTCGATGTACTTGCCGACGATGCCGATCGTGACCTCTTCGTCGTGGCGGGCCATGCGTTCGACGATGCCGGCCCAGCCGGACAGATCCGGCTCCGGAGTGTCGAGGTCGAGGACCCGGCACACCACGTCGTCGAGCCCGCCGTCGCGCAGCATGAGGGGCACCGAGTAGATGTTGGCCACGTTGACGGCGTTGATGACGGCGTCGGACTCGACGTCGCAGAAGAGACTGATCTTGCGGGCGGCGGCGTCGTCGATCGGGCGGTCGGAACGCACCACGATCACGTCGGGATGGATGCCATGGCTGCGCAGCTCGGCCACGGAGTGCTGGGTCGGCTTCGTCTTCAGCTCTTCGCTGGTCTCGAGGTACGGCACCAGGGTGACGTGGATGTAGCACGTGTTGGAGCGCCCCACGTCCTTGCGCATCTGGCGGATCGCCTCGAGGAACGGAAGACCCTCGATGTCGCCCACGGTGCCGCCGACCTCGGTGATGACGACGTCGATCTCGTCGTCGTCGCCCAGTTTGCGGATGCGGGCCTTGATCTCGTTGGTGATGTGCGGGATCACCTGGACGGTGCCGCCCAGATAGTCGCCGCGGCGCTCCTTGCGGATCACCGACTGGTAGATGGCGCCGGTGGTGACGTTGCAGTCGCGGCGCAGGTTCTCCCCGACGAACCGCTCGTAGTGGCCGAGGTCGAGGTCGGTCTCCCCGCCGTCGTCGGTGACATACACCTCACCATGCTCGAACGGGTTCATGGTCCCCGGGTCGACGTTGATGTAAGGGTCGAGCTTCTGGGTGATGACGCGCAAACCTCGGGACTTGAGCAGTCGACCGAGAGATGCGGCGGTGATCCCCTTACCGAGGCTCGACGTCACCCCACCCGTGACGAACACGTACCTGGTCATACTGGATTTCTCCACCTAGGAAGGTGGAAGGATAGCATCCAGGTGGGCCGTTCCCGGGATATCCGTTTTCGGGCCTCAGGGGCGATGTCCCGCCGCCGCCAGCAGCTCGGCGGCGTGTTCCTGGCCCTTCTCGCTCTCCGGCATCCCCGCCAGCATGCGTGCCAGCTCGGCGACCCGGTCGTCGCCCGACACCTCCCGCACCCGTCCCCGGGTGCCGTCGCGCTCGAGCACGTAGTGGGTGTCGGCGTGGGCCGCCACCTGCGGCAGGTGGGTGACGCAGAGGATCTGGCGGCCCCGGCTCAACGCCGCCAGCTTCTCGCCGAGGGCCCGAGCGGTGGCGCCCCCGACCCCGGCGTCGATCTCGTCGAACGCCACCACCTCGGTGGAGGCGGCCCCGGCGGCGAGACGCAACGCCAGCACCAGCCGGCTCAACTCCCCGCCGGAGGCGACCTTGGCGACCGGTCCGGGGGTGAGGGAGGCATCGGAGGCGAACAGGAGCGTCACCCGATCGCCGCCGTCGGGCCCGAGGTCGGTCTCGGTGACCGGCAGCGTCACCACCGGGTCGCTCATCCCCAGCTCCTGGAGGTGGCGGCGGGCGTCGGCGGCGAGACGGAACGCCGTCTCCTCCCGGGCCGCCCTCAGCCGGGCGGCGGCGGCGGCCGCCCGTTCCCCGGCCGCGGTGATCTCGTCTTCCAGCTTGCCGGCCCGGTCGAGCAGGGACGTCAGCTCGGCCGCCCGCCGGGTCGCTCCCTCCCCGAACTCGAGCACCTCGGCGAGCGTCTCGCCGTACTTGCGGCGCAGCACGCCGAGCAGGGCGATGCGTTCTTCGAGAACCGCCAGTTCGGCGGGATCGTGGTCGAGGTCGTCGGCGACCGTAGCGATCTCGGCGGAGACCGCCGCCAGCGCCTCCGCCGCCTCCCCGGCCTGGTGCGCCAGCGCGCCGAGGCCGGGATCGACCGCGGCGAGGCGGCGCAGCTCCCCCATGGCGGCGGCGAGGTGGCCGGCGGCCCCTTCGTCGTCGAGGGCGCGCTGCGCCGCCCCCAGTCCCTCCAGCAGGGTCTCGGCGTTGCGGAGCCGCCCGGCCCGCGCCATCAACTCCTCGTCGTCGCCGGGCGCGAACCCGGCGGCGGTGATCTCGTCGGCCTGGTAGCGCACCAGGTCGAGTTCTCGTTCCAGCTCGCGGCGGTCGCCGCCGAGGCGGCGGGCGGTGTGCTGCAGGTCCCGCAGCTCCTCCCACGCGTCCCGGTACGCGATGAGGGCGGCCTGCCCCTGCGGGTCGAGCGCCCCGTCGAGCAGGCCCCGCACCCCCCGCGGGCTCGTCAAGGTCATCTGGTCGTGCTGGCCGATCACCTCGACCATCCCGTCGGTGCGTTCCGCCAGGGCCCGCACCGGGGCCATGGCGTCGTCGACGTAGGCCTTGGAGCGTCCCGCCTCGGTGACACGTCGGCGCAGGGTCGTCTCGGTCCCGTCCGCCGCCACGAAGCGGCCCTCCACCACCAGCTCGGCGCCGAATGGCCCGATCGCCTCCTTGTGGGCGGTCGCCCCCAGCAGGAGGCGGAGCGCCCCCAGCAGCACGGTCTTGCCGGCGCCGGTTTCCCCGGTCACCACCACCAGCCCGGGACCCGGTTCGAGGTGGGCTTCCTCGATGATGCCGAGGTTGGCAACCCGCAGCTCGTCAAGCATGGTCGAGGCCGAACTGATGGCGCACCGCCTGCGGGAAGGGGTGGCGGCCCAGCGAGAGGAACCGCACCGGGCGGGCGCCACGCTCGATGGTGGTCACCTCCCCCTCCTCGAGCCGGAACGCCTCCCGCCCGTCGAGGTTGACACGGACGGAACGCTCCCCGGCCACGGTGAACTTCACCACCGCCTCCGGCGACAGCATGATGGAACGGGAGAGCAGCGAATGGGGCGCCACCGGCGTCATGATGAGGGCGTCGAGTTCCGGGTCGACCACCGGTCCCCCCGCCGACAGCGAATAGGCGGTCGAACCGAGCGGGGTGGCGACGATGAGGCCGTCGGAACGGTAGGTGGTGAAGTAGCGGTCGTTGATCTCGACCCCGATCTCGACGACGCGCTGGGTCATCACCTTCTCCAGCACCACGTCGTTGATGCCGACGAAGGTGCGTCCGTCGGGGGCGGTGGCCGCCACCGTCATGCGGCGGTTGACCTCGAGGGAGCCGGCGACGAGCCGGTCGAGGAGCAACTCGACGGCGTCGGGCGCCACGTCGGTGAGGTAGCCGACCTTGCCCAGGTTGACGCCGATGACCGGGATGTCGCCGCCGAAGGCGAACCCGGCCGCCTGGAGCAGCGTGCCGTCGCCACCGATGCCGACCACCACCGAGACCTTGCGGGCGAAGCCGTCCGGACCGGCCTCGACGATGCCGATGCCCCGAGACGCCGCAGCCTGCTCCAGCCGATCGGCGACGGCGCGGGCCGACTCCTTCGTCTCGTGGACGACCGTCCCCATCACCAGGGCGTTGTCATCCGGCATCGCGCACCACCCTCTGCAGATCTTCGTCACGCAGCGCCCGCGGCTCCCGCCGGGCCCACACCAGGAACTCACGGTTGCCTTTGGCGCCCTTCACCGGAGACGCTACCGCACCACGGACCCCGAGTCCGCTCGCGTCGAGGGCCGCCACCGTCGCCGCCACCGCCTCGGCCCGCACCTCCGGGTCCCGCACCACACCGCCCTTCCCCACCTGGCCCCGGCCCGCCTCGAACTGCGGCTTCACCAGCAGCACCCAATCGGCATCCGGAGCGCCCAACTCGCGGAGCTGGTCCGCCACCGTCGCCAGCGAGATGAACGAGAGGTCGGCCACCACCAGATCGAACGGCGCCCCCAACGCCTCGGGATCGGCGAAGCGGATGTTGGTGCGCTCCACCACCTCCACCCGGCTGTCGGTGCGGAGCTTCCAGTCGATCTGGCCGTAGCCGACGTCGACCGCCACCACCGAGGCGGCGCCACGCTGCAGGAGGCAATCGGTGAACCCACCGGTGGACGCACCGACGTCGACGGCGCGCCGCCCTTCCACCTCGATGGCGAAGGCGTCGAGCGCCCCATCCAGCTTGAGGCCTCCCCGGCCCACGAAGCGGGCGGGATCGGCGGCGAGGCGCACCACCGCGGCGGCGTCGACCAGGGTGGCCGGCTTCGGCTCTGCGATCCCATCCACCTCGACCAGACCCTGCTCGATGGCGTGCCGCGCCGCGGCCCGGCTCGGGACCAACCGGCGGCGAACCATTTCGGTGTCGAGGCGCCGTCTCGTCAGGTGCCCGGCCCCTCTCCCGCCTCCCCGGTGCCTGCCGTGTCCTCGCCGGAACCCTCCGGCTCTCCTGGCCGTCCCACCACACCCTCGAGGCGCGCCGCCAGGTCGGCGGCGTGCCGTTCGGCCGCCTCCGCCGCCTCGGCGGGATCCATGTCCTCGAGAGCCTTCACCGGGTCCGCACCGGCTTCCGACCCCGAACGCGTATCATCCATGGCGGCATTATGACCGGCCACCCCGACAGGATCACGCTTTGATCCCCATCCGTGACCTCAACCCGACCCGGATCTTCCCGGTGGTCACCGTCCTCATCATCGCGGTCAACCTCGCCGCCTTCTTCCTGTGGCAGCCGCGCGACAACCCCGATCAGGAGGCGACGTTCCTCTACGAGAACGCCGCCATCTCCTGCGAGCTGACCACAGGTGACGCCCTCACCGCCGCTGAAATCCGCAGCGGCGTCTGCGACGAGCACGACGCCGGCGTCCCCGCCGAGTTCCCCGACAAGAACATCTGGCTCGCCGGCCTCGTCTCGATGTTCCTCCACGGCAGCGTCATCCACATCCTCGGCAACATGTGGTTCCTGTGGATCTTCGGCAACAACGTCGAGGAGGCCTACGGATCGTTCGGCTTCCTCGCCATGTACCTGGCGTCCGGCGTCGTCGCCACCGCCACCTTCGTGCTCGCCAACCCCACCTCCACCGACCCGCTGATCGGGGCCTCCGGGGCCATCGCCGGCGTCCTCGGCGCCTACCTCGTGCTCTTCCCCACCCACCGGGTGCTCACGTTGCTGCTGTTCTTCTTCGTGCAGGTGCCCTCCGTGCTCTTCCTGGGGCTCTGGTTCTTGAGCCAGTTCGGCATGGCGGACGCCTCGGTGGCGTGGCAGGCCCATGTCGGCGGCTTCGTCTTCGGGGTGCTGCTCACCTTGCCGCTCCGCACCTTCCTGCTGCGCCGGGTCGCCACCCTGCACTCCACCCGGCCCAGGTACGTCGCCTACTGAGGTGCCCCCTCAGGCTCCCCGCGCCCGCCGCAGCGCGTCCGGGAGATCGGCCAGCGACGCCACCACCAGGTCCGGAGTGAAGGCCGGGTCCACCTCCGCCGGATCGGAGACGACCCCGGTGAGCACCAGCGCGGTCGGCCAGCCCTCCTCCTTGCCCATGGCGAGATCGGTCTCCGGACGGTCCCCGACCACCAGCACCGCGCCGTCGGCCATGGAGCGCACCAGGTCCCGCATCGGGCCGTGGGGCTTTCCGCACACCACCGGTTCCCGGTCGGAGGCCACCACCAGGGCCGCCACGATCGCCCCACCCCCGGGCCACAGCCCGGTGGGCGTCGGGAAGGTGGCGTCGGTGTTGGTGGCGTAGAAGGCGGCCCCGTTGCGCAACGCCCGGGTCGCCTCCGCCAGGCGCCGGTACGTGAGGTCCGGATCGAGCCCGACCACCACCGCCTCCGCCTCCTCGGCGTGCTCCACCACCGCGATGCCCTCCCCCTCCAAGGTGGTGCGGAGCCCGTCACCGCCCACCACGAGCGCCGACGCCACCCGACCCGCCATGAACCGCGCCGTCGCCAGGCCCGAGCCGACCACGTCGGCGGGATCCGCCGGGAACCCGGTGAACGAGGCGATGCGGGACGCCACCTCGTCACGCGACCGGCTCGAGTTGTTGGTGACGAACAGCACCCGGTAGCCGTCGTCGACCAGACGCCGCAGCGCCTCGCCCGCCCCGGGGATGCCCTCATCGCCCAGGTAGACCACCCCGTCGAGGTCGCTGGCGATGGTGCTCACATTGCCCAAACCACCTCGACCGGCTACAACTCCCACCATGACCACTCCCACGTCCGACTCCGGCGCCCCCGGCACGGGGCCGGTCGGTGGCGCCGCCGCCACGTTAGGGCAGACGATCCTGGTCCGGGTCACCGGTATCGACGGGCCCGGCATCACCGCCGGCATCCTCCACATCCTCTCCGAGGCCGGCGCCGAAGTGCTCGACATGGAGCAGGTGGTGGTCCGTGACCGCCTCAACCTCGGGATCTTCGTGGCCGTCGACGCCGAGCGCTCCCCCCTCAAGGACCTGTTGTTCTTCGGGTGGCAGCGCGACATCCACATCGACTTCGAAGTGATCGACAACGGGAAGGTCGAACCGCAACGTCCCCGCTTCGCCGTCATCGTGATCGGCCGCACCCTCGACGCCAGGGAGCTGGGCGCGGTCGCGGACGCCATCGCCTCGGTCGGGGCCAACATCGAGCGCATCGTGCGCCTCTCCAGCTACCCGGTCATCAGCTACGAGCTGATCGTGCTCGGTGGCGACCTGGAGCGCCTCCGCTCCAGCCTGCTGCAGGCATCCCACCAACACCACGTCGACATCGCCATCGAACGCGAAGGCCTCGCCCGGCGCGCCAAACGGCTCGTCGTCGTCGACATGGACTCGACCCTCATCCGGGACGAGGTCATCGACCTGCTGGCGGACGAGGCCGGGGTGGCAGACGAGATCGCCACCCTCACCTCCGAAGCGATGGCCGGCGACCTCGACTTCGAGACCGCCCTCCGGCAGCGGGTCCGCCTCCTCGCCGGCCTTCCCGAAGCCACCCTGCATCGGGTCCGGGACCGGCTGCGGTTCACCCCGGGCGCCCGCACCTTCGTGCGCACCCTGAAGCGGCTCGGCTACCGGGTCGCCATCGTCTCGGGCGGCTTCGACCTCTTCGCCGACTACGCCCGTGACCGGCTCGGGGCCGACAGCGCCCACGCCAACCACCTCGTGGTCGCCGGCGGCGCCGTCACCGGCGAACTGGAAGGCGAGATCATCGATGGTCTCGCCAAGGCGCGCCTCCTCGAAGAGATCGCCGCCGCCGACGGGATCAGCCTGGAGCAGACGGTCGCCATCGGCGACGGCGCCAACGACCTCGTGATGCTGAGCCGGGCCGGCCTCGGCATCGCCTTCAACCCCAAGCCGGTGCTGGCGGCGGCCGCCGACGCCACCCTCCAGGTCCCCTACCTCGACGCCATCCTCTTCGTGCTCGGGTTGAAGCGAGAAGACATCGAAGCCGAGCAGCTCTCCACCTCGGAGATCCCCAAGGAGTGGGACGGGGCGGAGGGACCGCCGGAACCGCCCGACGAGGACCGCTAGGCGCCGGTCCGTTCCCCGAAGCGGCGCACCGTGGCCGCCAGGAACGCGGTGGTGAGGCGCACACTCTCCTCGCTGACCCGCTCGTCGTTGCCGTGGAACATGCCGAGCAGCTCCCCGAACCCCATCCGGTCGTCGAAGAGCCCCGCCCCGTAGGCGTGGACCCCGCGGGCCCGGAAGAAGCGGGCGTCGGTGGTGACCGGGATCAGCATCGGCGCCAGACGACCCGAACCGGTGACGGTCCCGGCGGCGTCCCCCATCGCCTCCCACAGCGGGCCCGACGTCGGTGAGGCGTTGGGGGCGAACCGGGTGTCGGTGGTCACCGTCACCCCGTCCAGCCCGTCACCGAGGACACGCCGGAGATGCTCGTCGACCGTGGCGTCGTCCTGGCCGGGAAGGAGGCGGGCATCGATCCGGAGCAGCCCCTCGTCGGGCACCACGTTCTGCGCCGAGCCGGCCGCCATCACGGTGGGGGTGACGGTGAGATGGGTGCAGGCATGCGCCCAGCGGCCCATGGCGGGATCGACCGCGTCGAGGTCGGCGACGGCCTCGTCGAGCGTGGCAGGATCGGTGAGGGCGGCCGGGAGACCGACCGCGGTGACGAAGGCCCGCCACTCCTCGGTGATCAGCACCGGGAGCGGCGCCTCGGCGATCCGGGAGGCGGCCGCCGCCAGCGGAAGGAGGGCGTTGCGGGTGCCGTGTGGCTGGCTGGCGTGGCCCGGCTCCCCCGTCGCCCGCAGCGTGCGCCACGACGGCCCCTTCTCCGCCACCGTCACCGGAAGCACCGCGTCCACCCCTGCGCCGAACCCGGGCGCGGCCACCTCCGTGAGCAGGTAGTCGCAGGCGACCAGATCCCAGTGGTGGTCGACGAGATGGCCGGCGCCGAGGGCCCCACCCGCTTCCTCGTCCGCCACCGCCCCCAGCACCAGATCGCCGGGCAGCGGCGGGAGTTCCCCGGTCAGGTACGGCCGGAACACGGCCGCCATCGCCGCGGTGATGTTGAGCATGTCGAGGGCGCCCCGCCCCCACACGAACCCGTCGTGGCGCTCGGCGGCGAACGGATCCCGGGTCCACCCCTTCGGGTTGGCAGGAACCACGTCGAGGTGCGGCAGCAGCATCAAGGCCGGGGCGCCGGGGACGCGGCCCGGAACCCGGTAGACGACGCTCTGGCGGCCCGGATGCGGTTCGACGACGGTGCCGGAACTCCCGAGGTAATCCTGGAGGGTCGCCACCGATCGGTCCTCGTGGCCCGAGTCGGGGGTGCCGTCGTTGACGCAGGCGTTGCGGATCATCGCCGCCATCAACTCCACGACGTCGAGGTGCCCGGTCACAATCCGCTGATCGCCTCCCAGCGGGTGCGTCGCTCCCCCGGCGCCTCGTCACGGAACATGACGATGAGGCGGGCCGAGAATCCGAAGCCCTCGAAGAAGTTCTTGGCGTCGCGGTGGCCCGGGCTGACCCGGGCGTCGAAACGCTCCACCGAGCGTTCCCGCAACGCGGCGAGGACCCCGTCGAGCATCGCCTCCCCCAGTCCGACCCGCCGCGCCTCCGGTTCCGTGAAGATGAAGTGCACCACCCCCACTTCGGACCCCTCCGCCTGCGGGAGCAGCGGCTCGACCCGGGCCCACACGAAGCCGAGAGGGACGCCGTCGATGAACCCGACCCACACGAGGGAGTCGGGATCGTCGAGCAGATCACCGAGCGCCACCTCGGCCGGCTCCGGCAAGCCGTCGGCGAGCGACCACACCGGCTTCAGGGTCACCATCTCGTGCTCGAGGGCGCGGTACAGCCGGATCAGGTCGAGGATGTCGGCGACGCCGGCGGGGCGGGTGGTGACCTCCATCACGCGGCCGGGTCCTGGCGACGGAACAGGCGTCGCACCCCCCAGCGGGTCACCAGCCCCATCGCCTCCACCGTGATGCGCGTGTTCATCTTCGAGTCGCCCCGCCGCCGGTCGCGGAAGACGATCGGCACCTCCGTCACGGTGAGGCCGCGGGCCGAGGCCCGCCACGCCATCTCCACCTGGAACCCGTAG
>CAZQUB010000024.1:0-17680 GCA_964596225.1 uncultured Acidimicrobiaceae bacterium | reverse complement strand
TCGCCCGCGACGGCGCCTACGCCGCGCTGTACAACGCACAGTTCAGCGGTCCGGACGTCGAGGACCTTCCCCCTCCGGGTCCGCCCCGACCCTACGCCGGTCTGCGGTGACGATCAGCTGACGCGCCGGCGCGCCGCGGGGCGGCGTCAGTACCGCTCGCCCCACCCGCTGACGTACCACGACACCGTGGGTGCGGATACGACGCCGGCCTTCTGCATGGTGGCCACGATCTCCGGGTTGGCCATGAGCGCCTCGAGGGCCCCGAAGCTGTCGGCCTGGTGGAAGATGATCGCCACCGACGGATCGTCCAGCGACTGGTTGGCGGCGTCGCCGATCACACCCGCGGCGCGGCGCAGGTCGTGGGCCGCGTTGTAGGTCTCGAGCCAGGCATCGAAGTCGGCGACGGCGTGGCTGGCGATGAGCGACGGCGTTTCACGGTCCCAGATGACGTCTTCTTGCACCGGTTTCATCCACATGAACTGCGGCTGGGACACGATCCCGGAAGCCTGCATCGCCTCGGCCAGCTCGGGTGCCGCGAAGAACGCCTCGACGCCGGCGCGGTCGGTGGCCGGGAGGTAGACGCTGACGGCGTTGTTGTCCTTGCCGCGGTTGATGTGGTGCCCAAGGATGCCGGCGGCCTTTCGCTGCTCCCCGTAGCTGTCGAAGGATGCCTTCCAGGTGTCGAAGTCGGCGACGTCGAAGCTGACGACGAGCGCGACCGGAGGTAGAGGTTGGGTGGGTGACATGAGGGACTCCCGACTGTCGGGGGACGGCGCCACGTTGACGCTCGCCGGACCGACGCCATCCGAGCCTTGTCCTCCAAACCTCGCCTGTCAATGCCCTTGGGTGCATATGTTGCCCGGCGGGAACCGGGGCGGCGGTGGGGAACGTCCAACCCGCCATGCAGAGATTCATCACCTTGACCATGACGCTCGTCCTCGCCGCGGGGGTGATCGCCGGATGCGGCGGCGACGAGCAGGAGGCCACCGGCCATGACCATCCCACCGGCGCCACCGACCTGGTGGTGCGGGCATCGGTGGGGGGCGGCCTCGTCCCGGTCGACTTCGCGGTCGGCCAACTTCCGGCCGTGTCGGTCTACGGCGACGGCACCGTGGTCGTTCCCGGCGCCATCATCGAGATCTACCCGGGTCCGGCCCTCCCGTCGGTCCAGACCTTCACGATCAGCGAGGACGCCATCCAGTTCCTCCTCGGGGAGGCGGAGCGGGCCGGGCTGCTCGGTCCTCAACTCGACTACGGGACGCCCCCGATCGCCGACGCGGCCACCACCACGTTCACCGTCGTGACCGGGGGGGAGCGGCACGACGTCGCCGTCTACGCCCTGGGCACGGAAGGCACGATCAGCGCCGGTCCCCTCGACCTGACCGAGGAGCAGCAGGCCCGTCGCAGAGCCGCCTCCGATTTCGCCACCGTCCTGTTCGGTCTCGAGACCTACCTGGCGGGATCCCAGGTCGTCGAGGGCAGCAGTGACTACGCCCCGAGCGCGATGGCGGTGTACGCCACCGGGTATGAGGGTTCCCCCGATCTCCCGCAGCCCACCCGGGCGTGGCCGGCGGGATCGCTCCAAGGAGGGGAACCGGCCGGGGCGGGCTTCACCTGCCGGGTGGTCGACGGGGACGCCCTTGCCTCCGCCCTCCCGGCGATCCGGGAGGCGAACCAACTCACCCCCTGGACCGTGGACGGCGCCGAGTACCACCTGGTGTTCCGGCCGCTGCTCCCCGACGAGACGTCCTGTGCCGATCCGACCTCCTAGGGTTCGGGGGGTGAGTGGAGCGGTCCCTGATGTCGAGGCGGCGGCGTCGGCTGCGTTCGCCGGCGAGGGTTTGACGCCGCACGCCTGGTCGAACGCTCCCGGCACCGTCTACGCCCCGCATCACCACGACTATCACAAGGTCCTGGTGTGCGTGGCCGGCTCCATCACGTTCCACCTTCCCAACGGGGACCGGGCGCTGGTTGCGGGGGACCGGCTCGATGTTCCCCCCGGCGTGGTGCACGGCGCCACGGTGGGTGACGACGGCGTCACCTGCTGGGAGGCGCCGCGGTCGTGACCGGAGCGGTGAGCGCCGGGATTCTCCTCTACCGGTGGCGGGGGAGCGACCTCGAGGTCCTCATCGCCCATCCCGGCGGACCGTTGTGGGCGAGCCGCGATCGGGGCGCCTGGAGCATCCCGAAGGGGGAGCCGCGGCCGGGGGAGTCGTTACCGGAGGCCGCCTGCCGGGAATTCGAGGAGGAAACCGGGACGGCGGTGGACGGGACCGCCTTGATGGCGCTCGGCACGGTGCGTCAAAGGGGCGGCAAGGAGGTCCACGCCTGGGCCTGCGAGGGGGATCTGGACCCTGCCCTGGTCAGGTCCAACACCTTCGACATGGAATGGCCGCCCCGTTCGGGGACCATGCGGTCGTACCCGGAGATCGACCGGGTCGCCTGGTACCCACCGGAGGCGGCGGTCGCCAAGCTCAACACGGCGCAGGCGGAGCTGGTGGGGCGGCTCCAACAGGCACTGGGGAACCCTTGACTACACAGCGTGGTGGCCTGTACACTAAGCGTAGTATCAGAGGGGAGAGGCGCGACGCCGGTGGCTGCCGGCACATGAGGAGGCGGCCGTGAGCGATTTGTGGGCCGACATCGAGAAGGCGGATTTCACGCTGGCGAAACGAGGGTATGACCCGGCCGAGGTGGACAGCTTCCTCGACCGTCTCGGTGACGCGGTCAAGAACCTCGAAGGCGAAATCGCCGTCGCCCACGGCAAGATCAACGCCCAGAAGCGCCAGATCGAAGAGCTGACCGGGCGCGACAGCGACGTCGGCCAGACCATCCTGGAAGCGGCCGACCGCAAGCAGGCCATCCTCGACGACGCCGAACGCCGCGCCAAGACGATCGTCCGCGAGGCCGAGCGCCGCGCCAAGGAGATGACCGGAGGCACCGACGCCGACGTGGCACGGGTGCATGCCGAAGCCGAGAAGGTCCTGCTGCACGCCAAGCACAGCCTCGAGAAGGCCGAGGAAGAGGCGGAGCGGCTCCGCAGCGAGGCCGCCGAGCAGGCCGACCAGCTCATCGGCGAAGCCCGCCGCGACGCCCTCAGCGCCATCGAAGCGAGCAAGGCGGAGGCGGCCGAGGTCATCGCATCCGCCCAGCGCCAGCACAAGGAACTCACGACCCTGCTGCGGGCCCTCAAGGCGGCCGTGGCCGACATGCTCACCGGAGGCGAGGAACACCACGACACGATCCGCGTGGTGCTCTCCGACGAGGAATCCAGCCCCCGACGCCGGGACATGGTGGTCGGCGGCTGACCGCGCTCCACCCCGGCGGATGAACGGCGAAGTCGCCCCGACCCGGTACCATCAGGCAGGTCGACGAAGCGACTGAGGTATGGGCAGGAAGTCCGCACGACGGCGGCTCAGAGATCTGGGCGATGCGAAACCCGCCACCAGCGACGGGTCACCGTTCCGTGGCCCGACGGAGACCGGCCCCATCGTCGAACTCCAGGCGTTCATCCTCATGTCCCTCGTGGGTCTCGCCATCATCGTCGGACTCGGGGTCCTCTACGGGATCAACGTCATCCAGGGCGATCTGGAACACCGGGCCACCGCCGCGCTGCAGGCCAACGCCTACCTCGACATCGACGTCGAAGCGACCGGCCAGGATGTTCAGCTCACCGGATCGGTCTCCAAGGAAGAGGACCTCGCCACCGTTCCCCAGATCGTCGCCTCCCTCGACGGGGTGCGGTCCGTCCACAGCGAGATCCGGCTCGTGCTCCCACCCGACGCCGGAGACGTCACCGTCGAGACCGACCCGCTCCTGATGCAATGGTCGGGCGGGGCGGTCACCGTCACCGGGGATGTCTCCGACGAGCCGACCCGGGAGGCGATCCTCAACGCCCTCGGCGGCGTCTTCACCAGCGTCGACGACACCGGGCTCACCATCGAAGAAGGCATCCCGAGCGAACGGGACTGGCTCTCCAAGGTGCTCCGCATCATCGAAATCGGTGGCACCCAGGTCCCGGACGGAGAACTCTATGTGGCGCCCGACCAGCGCATCATCTCCATGACCGCGGAGTTCGAGTCCCGCCAGGAACAACACGACGTACGTGACGCCGTCGAGGAGGTCGTCGACGAGACCGCCTTCGCCTTCGACAGCAGGCTCACCGTGGCCGACGCACCCGAGATCGCCCCCGAGCAGGTCATCGAACTGCAGGAGAACATCGACGACCTCATCGAGGGCAAGGTCGTCGAGTTCGAACTCAACAGCGACGTGCTCACCTCGAAGGGCGTCGCCCTCCTCGACGAGATCCTGGTGGCGCTCGAGAAGTTCCCCAACGTCCCCATCGAGATCTCGGGCCACGCCGACTCGCAGGGCGACGACGCCACCAACCTGGCGCTGTCGAAACGGCGGGCCGAAGCGGTGCTGGACTATCTGGTGGCCCACGGCCAGGATCCCAACCGCTTCGCCGTCGTCGGCTACGGTGAGACCCGTCCCATCGCGGACAACAGCACCGCGGAGGGACGAGCCCGTAACCGGCGCATCGAGTTCAAGGCTCTGGAGGAGTAGCGCCAGATGATGTACGTGGCATCACAGATCGCCATCCTCCTCGTCGTCGCCGCCATCTTCGGGTTCGCCGTCGGATGGTTCGCCAGGGCGCGGGCCAAGCAGTCGAAACCGACCCGCCGGCGGTTCCGCTGACCGGCTCGTCCGGCCCCGGCCGGGATCCGCTCCACATCGAGTCGGTCGCCGCCGCGGCCACCCGACCGCTGCGCCGCAGCCTCCTCCGCCCCCACCAGCAGGAGCACGAGCTGGTCTACCCAGGCGACGACGACCCGAAGGCACGCCACTACGCCGCCATGATCGGAGACGAGATCGTCGGGATCGCCTCGGTGTCACCGCAGGCGCCCGAGCGTGAGGACGTCGGCGGCCCCGACTCGTACCGGCTCCGCGGCATGGCAACCATCCCTGCCGTCCGGGGCCGCGGCATCGGGACCGCCCTCCTCGACTCCGTGCTCCGGTACGTGGCGGCCGTAGGCGGCGACGTGGTGTGGTGCACGGCGCGGACCGGCGCCGCCGCCTTCTACCGCGGCCGCGGCTTCGTGGTGGTGGGCGAGCCGTTCGAACTCCCCGACATCGGACCGCACGTGATCATGGTGCGTTCCGCCAGAGGGTGAGCGGATCCCCGGTCAGGGCATCGACGGCAGATCGGGGCGTGGCGCGGGGACGTCGATCGATCCGACCGGGTCGCTCCACAGCGCCGTCGCCGAGAGCAGCACGGTGGTGGTCACCGCCATGGCGGCGCCGATGATGTAGACCGGCAGCAGGCCGACGGCGTCGGCGAGAGAACCCCCGGCCACCGCCCCCACCGGGATCAGCGCCCAGGCGATGGTGCGAGAGGCCGCCACCACCCGTCCCAGCATGGGCGCAGGGGTGATCTGCTGGCGCATGGTGGCGACCGCCACGTTGGTCCAGCCGAGGCCACTCACGGCCACCGCGGCCGGGATCACCGCCAGGAAGCTGTGCATCGACGCCATCGCGCCGAAGCCGAGCCCCATCAGCGCGGTGCCGGTCAGGAACATGCGCCCCAGGTGCATGCGCCGGGCGATGCGGGGCGCCAGCGCGACGCCGATCGATCCCAATCCTGCCTGGAGGGCGAGGAAGAGGCCCACCTCGGCCTGGTTGAGGAACAGAAAGTCGAGGAAGCCGGGGACCGTGATCCCTCCGCTGAGCCGGTCGGGGATCAGCAGGAACAACAGGGCCTCGAGTGGGGCGAACACCAGGTTGATGACCGCGGCGCCCAGTGTGGCCCACCGCAGGTGGCGGTTGGCGAACAGGAACCGCAGGCCGCTCTTGAGGGCGGTGCCGAACCGCTCCCGCGCCGGCGGGATGGCGTGGGAACGTACCTTTACCACCGTGAGGAAGGCGGCCGAAACCAGGAAGGTGACGGCGTCGAACCCGAAGGCGACGCCGAAACCGCCGAACTGGCTGACGAGCAGACCACCTACCGCCGGTCCCAACGACCAGGCGAGGGTACCGGCGAACGAGAGGGTCGAGTTGACCTGTACCAGCTCGTCGGATCCCACCACGTGGGGGAGGATCGCCTGGAGTCCGCTGTCGAAGAAGGTGGCCATCGACCCGACCAGGAAGGCGGTGAGGAAGACCATCCAGGTGGAGATGGCGCCGGAGGCGGCGCCGACGGCGAGGAGCCCGAAGGCGGTGGCTCGCACCAGGTCGGCGGCGATGAGGATCCGCTTGATGCGGGTCCGGTCGAGCAGCACGCCGGCGGTGACCCCGAAGAGCAGCGCCGGGAGCGACTCGGCCGCCGACGTGAGGCCGAGGTCGAGGCCCCGTCCCGTCAGCTCGACCACGAACAGTGGGAGCGACACGTACGCGATGTAGTCGCCGAACTGAGAGATCGTCTGCCCGATGATGATGGGCCGAGCGTTCCGTCGCCCGGGTGCGACCGTCTTCATCTCCTCGAGGGACGGGGGAACGACGAGCGGCATGACCGAATGCTACATACTGGCGCGGTCGCGGCGAATCCGGTCCGGCGCGCGATTGCGGTACGCTGCATGGGACGCCGTCACCGTGGCGGCTTCGAGGACTCAGAAGGGAGCAGCGATGGCGGGGCCGAACGAACTGCCGCAGCTCATCACGGAGTTCGTCACTATGGCGAAGGAGTACCTGCGCCAAGAGACGGTGGAGCCCGCCAAGCGACTCGGCCGTTTCGCGGGGTTCTCCCTGGGAGCGGCCGTCGCCATCGCCTTCGGGCTGCTCCTCCTCAGCGTGGCGCTGGTCCGGGGCATGGTGCGTCTCCTGCCCGACGGTCCCAACTGGTCGGCGCTCGGCTACCTGTTGGCGGCGCTGGTGCTGGTGGTCCTGATCGGAATCATCATCGGGCTCACCGGGCGTGACGAGTCCGAGGAGGGCTGAATCAGTGGCAATCGAGCGTGCAGATCTCGAAGCGAAGCTCCGGGAAATCGAAGAGATCGTCGATGAGACGAAGTCCCAGGCCCGGACCACCGGGACTGCGATCGCGATCGGCGTGGTGGTCCTCGCCGTCGTGATCTTCCTGGCCGGCCGGCGTCGGGGGAAGAAGCAGGGCAAGGCCCGAGTCGAGATCTACCGCCTCTAGGACGGCGATGGACCTCCTCTCCTTCTCGCTTCGCCAGTTCTTCCGCGGCGCCCGCCGCGGGCAGCCGTTCGTCACCGGCCTCGCCGGCCTGCTCGCCGCGGTGGCGGTGGCGCGACGGTTCTCCGGCAAGGGGGGGAGGACGCTCCTCTACAGCCGGACGCTGCGGGAAGGTGAGACGCTCCGGCTCCGTCTGGTGCGCGAGGACGAGGTGGTGGCAGACGCCGAGGTGACGGGGGCTGGCGCTCCCACCGAGTGAGGTGATCGCAGGTGTTCCGCAATCGCGAACGGATGGTGAAGATCGTCGTGTGGGTCGTGGTCTTCACGATGGTGCTCGCCATCCTCGCCTCCATCATCCCGGCGCTCACATGACCGCCGCCGGGACCGGGCGTGGGTGAGTTCCAGGCGGGGGAGCCCTGCCTGCTGTTCGACCACAAGGGCCGGCGCTACCTGATCGCCCTTCAGCCCGGCGCCGAGTTCCACTATCACCAGGGGGTCCTGCCCCACGACGACATCATCGGCGCCGAGGACGGGTCGGTGCTGCGATCGTCGATGGGGAACGCCCTCGTGGCGCTCCACCCCCGGCTCGCCGACTATGCCCTGAAGATGGGCCGCCGCGCCACCGTCGTGTACCCGAAGGACTCCGGCGCCATCGTCACCTGGGCCGACATCGGGCCCGGGATGACGGTGCTCGAAGCCGGGACAGGATCGGGGGCGCTCACCATGGTGCTGGTGCGGGCCGTCGGTCCCGCCGGCCGGGTGGTGAGCTACGAGGTGAGGGAGGATCACGCCGCGGTGGCTCGTCGCCGGATCGAAGGCTTCTTCGGAGAGATCCCCGCCACCCTCGACCTCCGTATCGGGGAGGTCGAGGAGGCGATCGCCGAGGTGGCTCCCGACCGGATCGTGCTCGACCTCCCCGAGCCCTGGCACGCCGTCGAGGCGGCCGCCGAGCATCTCGTGTCGGGTGGCGTGTTCTGCTGCTACCTCCCCACGGTGCCGCAGGTCCAGGAGGTGCGGCGCACGCTCGACGCCACCCGGTCGTTCCTCGACGTCATGACGTTCGAGATCCTGATGCGGGAATGGGCGGTCGAGGGACGCTCGGTGCGTCCCGGTCACCGCATGGTGGGCCACACCGGATTCGTCACCGTGGCGCGGCGCATCCGCCGCGAAGAGGCCGGGGGCGGGTCAGGCTAGGGCTCGACGAAGATGCACTCGCCGGGGCACTCCTCGGCGGACTCGACCACCAGATCGAGTTGCCCGTCGGGGATGGTGGCGAGACCTTCCGCACCTTGCGGGTTGCCTTCAGAGGCGGCGTAGATCTTCGCTCCCTCGCGCACGTAGGCGAGACCGTCGTCGAGGAGCACGAAGACATCGGGAGCGATCTCCTCACACAGGCCGTCACCGGTGCAGAGGTCCTGGTCGATCCAAACCTTCATGATGTCCCTTTCACCGTGGTCAATCGGCGATCGATTGTACTGGTGTCCTGGAGGCTTTCGATCGCCTCCGGCCCTCGGAAGAGACCGGGGAGATGAATCCGGTAGCGGCCTACACTTGGCGGTCCGAGGAGCGGCAGATGCCGAGCGGCACGACGCCGAAGGAAGGGCAAGGAGGCGACCAGGTGGAACACTCCGGTGGCACTGCGGACGAGCTCCGGGCGACGGTGCGGATGCTCGAAGAAGAGGTGGCCGTGCTGCGCCGCCGGCTCCAGGACGCCCCTCGCCGGGTCCGGGTCCTCGAAGAACGGCTCCTGGAATCCAAGAACCGCCTGTCGCAGGCCGGCAACCAGAACCAGAAGCTGGCGGCGGCGCTCGAGGAGACGAGGGAGCAGCTCGCCCTGCTCCGTGAACAGGTGGAGCGCCTCACCGCCCCACCGAACCCGTTCGGGATCCTGCTCAAGGTCAACGAGGACCGCACCGCCGACGTGTTCACCTCCGGGCGCAAACTCCGGGTCAACGTCGAGCCCAATCTGGAGATCAAGGCGCTCGAGACCGGGCAAGAGGTGCTCCTCAACGAGTCCTACAACGTCGTCGACGTGCGGTCCTTCGACCCCGCCGGCGAGGTGGTGACCGTCAAAGAGGTCCTTCCCGACGGGCGCCTGCTCGTGCTGGGCCGGGCCGACGAGGAGCGGGTGGTCGAACTGGCCGCTCCCCTCGACGGGGAACTGGTCCGCGCCGGCGACCACGTGCGGATGGAGCCCCGCACCGGGCTGGTGCTCGAGAAGATCGTCCGTCCCGAGGTCGAGGAGCTGGTGCTCGAAGAGGTGCCGGACATCACCTACAGCGACATCGGCGGCCTCGACGAGCAGATCGAGATGATCCAGGACGCGGTCGAGCTTCCCTACGTCCACAAGGAACGGTTCGCCGATTACGAGCTGGTGCCCCCCAAGGGCGTCCTGCTCTACGGGCCTCCCGGGTGTGGCAAGACCCTCATCGCGAAAGCGGTCGCCAACAGTCTTGCCAAGGCCGTCGCCGCCAAGGAGGGCAACGAGGACGTCCGTTCCTACTTCCTCAACATCAAGGGGCCGGAGCTGCTCAACAAGTACGTGGGTGAGACCGAGCGCCAGATCCGCCTCATCTTCCAACGGGCCAAGGAGAAATCCGACGAGGGTGTTCCTGTCATCGTGTTCTTCGACGAGATGGACTCCCTGTTCCGCACCCGCGGCAGCGGCGTGTCCTCCGACGTCGAGTCGACCATCGTCCCCCAGCTCCTCTCCGAGCTCGACGGGGTGGAGTCCCTGAAGAACGTCATCGTGATCGGCGCCTCCAACCGCGAGGACCTCATCGACCCCGCCATCCTGCGGCCGGGCCGGCTCGACGTGAAGGTGAAGGTGGAGCGTCCTGGCGAGGAGGCGGCCCGCCAGATCTTCCGCATCTACCTCTCCGAGGACCTGCCGTTCGCCGACGAGGATGTGGCACGCCATGAGGGGGATCGGTCGGCGATGGTGGGGTCCCTCATCGACGACGTCGTCGCCAAGATGTACGCCCCGTCGGACGAGAACCGTTTTCTCGAGGTCACCTACGCCAACGGTGATCGCGAGGTCCTGTACTTCAAGGACTTCTCGAGTGGCGCCATGATCGAGAACATCGTGCGCCGTGCCAAGAAGTACGCCATCAAACGCGAGATCGCCGGAGGGGCCACGGGGCTGGGTCGCGACGACCTGCTGCAGGCGATCACCCAGGAGTTCAAGGAGCACGAGGATCTTCCCAACACGACCAATCCCGACGACTGGGCGCGGATCTCCGGCAAGAAGGGCGAGCGCATCGTGTACGTGCGGACGCTGATCGAAGGCGAAGGCGAGGGTCGCAGCATCGAGGCGATCTCACCGGGGCAGTACCTGTGAGATCAGAGCCGTAGGCGATGGCCCTCCACGAGGTTCTCGGCACCGAAACCGAGTTCGGGATCACGATCCAGCATCAGCTCGACTTCAATCCGGTGCTCGCCTCCAGCACCGTGGTCAACTCCTACGCCGGAGAGCGGGCCCGGATCCAATGGTCGTTCGACGAGGAATCGCCGGGGCGGGACGCCCGCGGCTTCGGGTACGCCGACGCCTCCCCGGTCGAGTTGGAGACAGGGCTGGTGAACGTGGTGCTGTCCAACGGCGCCCGGCTCTACGTCGACCACGCCCATCCCGAATACTCCACCCCCGAGTGCTACGACCCGCTGGAGGCCGCCCTCTACGACAAGGCGGGCGAAGTGGTGATGGCGAGGGCGGTGGAGGCCGCCCACCGCGTCTTGCCTCACGGCGAGCGCATGCTCATCCACAAGAACAACTCGGACGGCAAGGGCAACTCGTACGGGGCGCACGAGAACTACCTGGTGGCCCGGTCCATCCCGTTCGGTTCCATCGTGCGTCACCTCTCCGGCTTCCTGGTGACCCGCCAGATCTACACCGGGGCGGGGAAGGTCGGCAGCGAGAACGGCCGCGCCGCCGTGCCCTTCCAGGTGTCGCAACGGGCCGACTTCTTCGAGGAGGAGGTCGGACTCGAGACGACGCTGAAACGCCCCATCATCAACACCAGGGACGAACCCCACGCCGACCCGTCCACCTACCGCCGGCTCCACGTCATCATCGGCGACGCCACTCTCTCCGAGGTGCAGACGTTCCTCAAGCTGGGCGCCACCTCCCTGGTGCTCGACGCGCTGGAGGACGGGGCGCTTCCCGAGGCGCTGCTGCTGGCGGACCCGGTCCGGACGCTGTGGCGCATCAGCCACGACCCGACCCTGGAGGAGGTCTTCGAACTGGCCGACGGGCGCACCATGACCGCCCTCGAAGCCCAGTGGCAGTACCTCGAATGGGCCGGCAAGTACACCAACAACGCCGACCTGGAGGATGTCTACGCCGACGTGCTTGCGCGGTGGGAGGAGATCCTCACCGATCTCGAGATCGACCCGGGCCGGACCGCCGACCGTCTCGACTGGGTCGCCAAACAGCAGATCCTCGAGGCGTACCGGGAACGGGACGGCCTCGAGTGGGGGGATGCCAAGCTCCGCCTCCTCGATCTCCAATACCACGACGTCGACCCGGCCCGCGGTCTCTACCACCGGCTGGTGGCGGCGGGACGGATGCAGCGGCTCTTCGAAGACGAGGCGATCGTGCGGGCGGTGTCCGAACCGCCGGAACGGACTCGTGCCTACTTCCGGGGCCGGTGCGTTTCGCGTTTCGGTGACTCGCTGGCCGCCGCCAACTGGGATTCACTCGTGTTCGACACGGGCGAAGATGTGTTGAAGCGGGTGCCTATGATGGACCCACTTCGCGGCAACAAGGATCAGGTAGGGGCGCTGCTGGATCGATCGGATTCGCCGGCGGCGTTGTTGCGAGCATTGGGAGGCGATGATGGCTGAGCAGGAGCGCAAGCAGGCGAAGGGGCATGAGGCCGACGAGGCCGAGGCTCAAGCCGATGCCTTGCCGGAGGGTCAGGGCGAGGAGATCACGGAGCGGATCGATGACCTGCTCGACGAGATCGACTCGGTCCTGGAGGAGAACGCCGAGGAGTTCGTCAAGAACTACGTCCAGAAGGGCGGCGAGTGAGCGCCGAGGACCGGCCGGGCGCTCCGGGCCTGCTCCCGCTCGAATCAGGCCTTCCCGACGCCAGTTTCCTCACCCTGCTCGAGTCTCGTGACCTGGTGCCTCGGTGGCGGCCCGCCGGGTCGGTCGAAGGGCTCGAGGTGCCTGAGGGAACCACCGTGCTCGCCCTCTGCTACGGGTCCGGGGTGGTCATGGCGGGCGATCGTCGCGCCACCGCCGGCAACGTCATCGCCCACAAGCGGATCCAGAAGGTCTTCCCGGCCGACGAGTACTCGGCGGTGGCGATCTCCGGCACCGCGGGCATGGCGGTGGAGCTGATCAAGCTGTTCCAGACCGAACTGGAGCATTACGAGAAGATCGAGGGTGCCCGCCTCAGCCTCGAAGGGAAAGCCAACTATCTGGCCCGCATGGTGCGCAGCCAGCTCCCGCTGGCGTTTCAGGGCCTGGTGGTGGTGCCGCTGTTCTGCGGCTTCGACGAGTTGGAGCGCACCGGGAAGCTCTACAGCTTCGACGTGGTGGGGGGACGGTACGAGGAGCAGGACTACGCCACCACCGGCTCGGGTGGGGCCGAGGCCAAGTCGTTCCTCAAGGCCACGTATGGTGCCGATCTCGCCGAGGACGCCGCCCTTCGCCTCGCGGTCGAGGCGCTGGTGGCCGCCGCCGAGGAGGACGCCGCCACCGGCGGGCCCGACCTGCGGCGGGGGATCTACCCCAACGTGGTCACCGTCACCGAGGACGGCTACACGGTGGTGGACGAGGATCGGATCGCGGCGATCGCCGCCGACGTGGTGGAGCACCGCCCATGACGATGCCGTTCTACGTCCCGCCCGAACAGCTCATCAAGGACCGGGCCGAGTTCGCCCGCAAGGGCATCGCCCGGGGGCGCTCCATCGTCATCGTCGAGTACGCCGACGGGGTGCTGCTGATGGGGGAGAACCCGAGCGGCTCGTTGCACAAGCTGTCGGAGATCTACGACCGGGTCGCCTTCGCCGGGGTGGGTCGCTTCAGCGAGTTCGAGTCGCTGCGGGTGGCGGGGATCCGCTACGCCGACCTCAAGGGCTTCTCGTACGGCCGCGGCGACGTCTCCGGGAAGGGGCTCGCCAACGCCTACTCGCAGACCCTGAGTCAGATCTTCACCCACGAGGTGAAGCCCTACGAGGTCGAGGTGATGGTGGCGGAGATCGGTCTCGACCCGGCCGACACCGCCATGTACCGCATCCAGTACGACGGCACCCTGCGCGACATCGAGCGGTTCGGTGCGATGGGCGGCAACGAGGAACAGCTCACCGAACGCCTCGGCTCGGCGGTCGACGGGCTGACCGACCTGGGGGAGACGATCCGGATCGCGGCGGCCGCCTTGGAAGAAGTCGAGGAGAACGAGATCCCGGCGTCCGAATGGGAGGCGGCGGTCCTCGACCGTTCCGCCGGCCGGCGCATGTTCCGGCGCCTGGGTGCCGACGAGATCGAGGCGGCTCGCACCGCCGGATGAGGCAGGGTCAGAAGACCCGCACGATCCGCAGCAGCCACAGGACGAGCAGGATCACGCCGACGACGGCGGCAACCACTCGCATCTCCAGGGGCGGTGGGAGGCGCGGTTCCCTTTCCGGTTCGGCCGGGGCCAGGGCGTCGCGGACCTCGCTGTCGAGCAGGATCTGGGCCGCGTCTTCGAGGCGATCCTGCGGCACCCACAACTCGGTGGCGGCCAGGCCGCCCACGGTGGTGGGGTACGGTCCCAGCGCCTCGCTGTGAAGCCGCACCTCGATCCCTTCCGAGCGGAGACGAGCTGCCAGCACCTGGCCCGCCACCAGGTCGCCCACGGTGGTGGCTCGGACGAAGCGGGCCGAGGCGTCGATGCCCATGGCTCCATTCTTGCCGCCGGCGGCGGCTTGTGGCACGCCGGTGAAGACCGGTGGGGAAAGGGGGCACCGGCGTCTACCCTGACGCACATGCAACGGCGCATCTTCGGAATCGAGAACGAGTACGGGGTCACCTGTACCCTGCGGGGCCAGCGCCGCCTGTCACCCGACGAGGTCGCCCGCTACCTGTTCCGCCGGGTGGTGAGCTGGGGCCGGTCCTCCAACGTGTTCCTCGAGAACGGCTCCCGTCTCTACCTCGACGTGGGGAGCCATCCCGAGTACGCCACCCCGGAATGCGACAGCCTCTACGACGTGGTGGCGCACGACAAGGCGGGGGAGCGGATCCTGGAGGGTCTGCTGCGCTCCGCCGAGCAGCGACTCGAGGACGAGGGCATCCGGGGCCAGATCCACCTCTTCAAGAACAACACCGACTCGGCCGGGAACTCGTACGGCTGCCACGAGAACTACCTGGTGGGCCGGCACGGTGACTTCCAGCGCATCATCGACACCCTCATCCCGTTCTTCGTCACCCGCCAGGTGTTCTCGGGAGCCGGCAAGCTGCTGCAGACCGCCCGGGGCACCGCCTTCTGCCTGGCGCAACGGGCGGAGCACATCTGGGAGGGGATCTCGTCGGCGACGACCCGGAGCCGTCCCATCATCAACACCCGGGACGAGCCGCACGCCGACGCCGAGCGGTACCGGCGCCTCCACGTCATCGCCGGCGATTCCAACATGTCCGAGTACGTCACCTACGTGAAGGTGGGGACCACCGCCGCCCTGCTCCAGATGCTCGAGGACGACGTCGTGTTTCGCGATCTCACGTTGGAGAACCCGATCCGGGCGATCCGGGAGATCTCCCATGACGTCACCTGCCGGCGCCGGGTGCGCCTGGCGAACGGCCGGGAGCTGTCGGCGCTCGACATCCAGTGGGAGTACCTCGAACGTGCCATGCGGTACGCCCGCTCCACCGGCTTCCCCGCCGAGGTGGAACAGGCGGTGCTGATGTGGGAATACCTGCTCACCGGCATCGAGAAGGACCCGCTGTCGCTGCACCGCGAACTCGACTGGGTGGCGAAGTACCGGCTCATCCAGGGGTACCGGGAACGGCATTCGCTGCCGCTGTCGTCGCCGCGGCTCGCCCTGCTCGACCTCAGCTACCACGACGTGAACCGGGACCGCGGCATCTACTACCTGCTGCAGCGGCGCGGCGAGATGGAGCGCGTCGTGACCGACGAGACCGTCACCTCCGCCATGACGCAGCCGCCGGCGACGACCCGGGCCCGGCTCCGCGGCGAGTTCATCAAGGCCGCCAAGGCGAAGCGCCGCGACTTCACCGTCGACTGGGTGCACCTCAAGCTCAACGACCAGGCGCAACGAACCGTGCTCTGCAAGGACCCGTTCAAGGCGGTCGACGAGCGGGTGGAGAAGCTGATCGCCAGCCTCTGATCGGCCGGCGGGGTCCTTTCGGTCACCGCTTCCAGCGAATACGCTCAGCCGGGTATGCAACGAGTCATCGAGCGCATCCTCAACCTGCTGGCGTTCCTGCTGACGGCGCAACGGCCGGTGACGGCCGACGAGATCCGCATGACGGTCGCCGGCTACGACCAGGCGAGCGACGAGGCGTGGCGGCGCATGTTCGAGCGCGACAAGGACCTGCTGCGACGGCTCGGCATCCCGCTCGAGCTGCGACCCACCGATGCCTGGGAGGTGGAACACGGCTACGTGGTCGAGCCTTCGGATTACGCCCTCCCCGATCCCGGCCTCAGCGACGAGGAGCGGGCCGCGCTGTGGCTGGCGGCCCAGGTGGTGCGGATCGGGGGCCAGGCGTCCGGCCCCGATGCCCTCTTCAAGCTGGGCGGGGCCCCGGTGACGGCGTCGGGGGAGCCGCTGGCGGCCGACCTGGGCGCCGACCAGGAGGCGTTGGGCGTGGCGTTCGGGGCGGTGGCGGACCGGCGCCACCTCGCCTTCCGCTACCGGGACAGGCCCCGGGTGGTGGCGCCCTACGGGCTGGTGCATCGCCGCGGCCACTGGTACCTGGTGGGGCCGGAGGCGGCGCGCCCCGACGAGATCAAGGTGTTCCGCCTCGACCGCGCCGCCGACCTCACCGCAGGGGACGGCGCCGGGGTGTTCGAACGTCCCGCAGGTTTCAGGGCGTCCGACACCATCCCGAAGGCGCCGTGGGAGGCGGGCCAGGAGGACCTGGAGGCCCGGGTGGTGTTCGACCCCGAGATCGCATGGTGGGCGCGGCGCCAGCTCGGCGCCGGCAGCACCATCACCGAGCGGCCCGACGGTGGTATCGAGGTGGTGACGCCGGTGGCGTCCCCCGACGCCTTCATCGGGTGGGTGCTCGGCTTCGACGACGCCGCCGAGATCGTCGCCCCGCCCGAGCTGCGTGAGAGGCTGCTCGCTCTGCTGGGGGAGGCACCGTGACGAGTCCGAAGACGGCCCACCGCCTCACCCGCATCCTGTCGATGCTGCCGTGGGTGATCGCCAACCCGGGGGCGACGGTGCACGAGGTCTGTGACCGGTTCGGGTACACCCCGAGGGAACTCGCCGCCGACCTCGACCTGGTGTTCGTGTGCGGTCTCCCCGGCTACGGGCCAGGCGACCTGATGGTGGCCTACATCGAGGAGGACGAGGTCGTGGTCGAGATGGCCGACTACTTCTCGGCGCCGCTCCGCCTCAGCCCCCCGGAGGCGCTGTCACTGCTGGCGTCGGGGATGGCGCTCCTCTCCGCCGGGGAGGCATCCGAGGCGTTGCAGCGCGCCGTCGACAAGCTGCAGGCGGTGGTGCTCCCCGACGCCCCCGAGGCCCTCGTCGTCGACCTCAGCGAGCCCGACCTGGTGGCGGAGCTGAAGGGGGCCGCGGCGCGGGGCGAGGTGATGCACATCAGCCACATGTCGATGGCGAGCGGGGTGGTCACCGAGCGGGACATCGAACCGTGGTCGGTGTTCTCGACGCTGGGGAACTGGTACGTCTCGGCGTACTGCCGCTCCGCCGGGGGGGAACGTGTCTTTCGGATCGACCGGATCCGGGCCGCCGCCCCGACGGGGGAGACGTTCCGGACCGGCGGGCACGCCCCGCCGCCGGTGGTCGCCTACTCGCCGGGGGAGGATGACGCCCGGGCCGTGATCCGTCTGGAGGGCCCGGCTCGCTGGGTCGCCGACTACTACCCGGTGGAGGTGTTGGAGGACACCGGGGACACGCTCACGGTGCGATTCTCGGCCGCGGATCCGCTCGTGACGGCCCGCCTGTTGCTCCGTCTCGGGGCCGCCGCCGAGCTGTTGGAGGGCGACGAGGTGGCGGTCGCCCACCACCGATTACGGGCGCGAATCCTGGCGCGATACGGCACCCGACCAGGGAGGGAGCGCACAGGGTGACTAGCCGTCAAATAGTCATTCAGGGGTCGCTGGTGGTGCCGATGGAACATGTGGGACACAGCCCCTCACGGAGCGAAACACATGACGACCATCCGAACCACCTGCAACCGCTGCGGAGACGTGGAACTCACGACGTCCGACATCGCGCTGGAGCTGACGTCAGAATCCTCGACGGGTACGTACCGATTCGAGTGCCCGTTCTGTGGTGTCGTGCAGCGTCGTCCGGCCAATCACCGAGTCGTCAGCATCCTCCTCGCCACCGGCGTCCACTACGAGATCGTTCCGA
>CAZQUB010000023.1:11903-21197 GCA_964596225.1 uncultured Acidimicrobiaceae bacterium | reverse complement strand
GATCTGCGACGATTCGCACATGAGCACGACAGGCACATCGCGGTCATCGAGGGGCACGGCGTGAGCGACCCGAGCCCCTACGAACTCGTCATCGGGGACGTCGACGGCACCCTCCT
The DNA here is from genome assembly GCA_964596225.1 of uncultured Acidimicrobiaceae bacterium. GTDB lineage: Bacteria > Actinomycetota > Acidimicrobiia > Spongiisociales > UBA5794 > CAYQEC01. The sequence goes on along the minus strand of CAZQUB010000023.1, from coordinate 21,081 downwards.
GACCAGCGACAAGCGTCTCACCCCGGCAACCCGGGAGGCGGCGCACCGCCTTCGCGCGCGCGGCATCGATCTCATGCTCACCAGTTCGAGGCCCCCGCGGGGACTCGCCATGCTGATCGAGCCGCTGCAACTCACCACGCCACTGGCGGCGTTCAACGGCGGCATGTTCGTGTCGCCGGAACTCGAGGTGCTGCGGTGCCAGCCCATCGCCGAGGACATCGTCCCCACCCTCCATGAACTGCTGGTCGACCACGGCGTATCGGTGTGGGCCTTCAGCGGCACCGACTGGTTCGTCGTCGACCCGGAGGGACCGCACGTCGCCCGGGAATCGGCCGCCGTGGAGTTCCGCCCGGACGTGGTCCCGTCCTTCGACGGTATCAGGCAGATCGTCAAGCTGGTCGGGGTGAGCGACGACGAGCCGCGTCTCGTCGCCGCCGCCGACGCGATCCACCGCGAGTTCGGATTCGCGGTGTCGGCCACCCGGTCCCAGTCCTATTACCTCGACATCACCCGCCCCGAAGCCAACAAGGGAGCGGTGGTGGACTACGCCGTCGCCGAACTCGGGGTGCCGGCGGAGCGCATCGCGGCCGTTGGTGACATGCCGAACGACATCCCCATGCTCGTCAAGGCCGGGCTGGGTATCGCGATGGGCAATGGCGCCCCGGAGGTGCAGCGCGCCGCCGACGCCGTCACCACGCGCAACGACGACGACGGATTCGCGGCCGCCATGGCGCGGTTCGTGCTCGGGGACGATGCGGTCGCCAACCCTTCCGAAGATCAGGTTCCCGTGCTCGGACGACAGCCTGACCCCCAGGCCCGATCCGACCACCGAGAGGAGAAGCCATGACCACCCAGGTTCCGTCTACCGACCATCCGATGCAGCTGGGCATGATCGGTCTCGGCCGCATGGGCGCCAACCTCGTGCGTCGCCTCACCGCCGCCGGGCACGACTGCATCGTGTACGACGTCGACGCCGACGCGGTGGCCTCACTCGCCGCCGACGGGATCCGAGGCGCCGGGTCGCTCGACGATCTCGTGGCCGCCCTCTCGCCGCCCCGGGCGGTGTGGATCATGGTCCCGGCCGCCGTCGTCCAGAAGGTGCTCGACGAACTCACCGCGCTCCTCGACACCGGCGACATCGTCATCGACGGCGGCAACTCCTACTACCGCGACGACATCGCCCGATCCCACGCCCTGTCGGAGCGCGGGATCCACTACCTCGACTGCGGCACGAGCGGCGGGGTGTGGGGGTTGGAGCGCGGCTACTGCCTGATGATCGGTGGCGACGCCGGGGCGGTCGAACGGCTCGACCCGATCTTCGCGTCGATCGCCCCCGGAACCGGGGGAGCCGAACCGACCCCGAGCCGGACCGCGGACGGCACCGCGCCCGAGGGGTACCTCCACTGCGGGCCGAGCGGCGCAGGCCACTTCGTGAAGATGGTCCACAACGGCGTCGAGTACGGCATGATGGCCGCCATCGCCGAAGGTCTCGGCATCATCGAGCATGCCGACGCCGGGCTGCGACCCGCCGCCGCCGACGCCGAGACCACCCCGCTGCGCGATCCCGAGGCGTACCAGTACCAGATCGATGTCGCCGAGGTGGCGGAGGTGTGGCGCCGCGGCGCCGTGATCAGCTCCTGGCTGGTTGATCTGGTGGCAGACGCGCTCGCCGCCGATCCCGACCTGGCCGGCTTCGCCGGCCGGGTCTCCGATTCGGGGGAGGGACGGTGGACATCCATCGCCGCCATCGAGGAGGGCGTGCCGTCCCCGGTGATCACCACTGCCCTCCAGGAACGGTTCGCATCCCGCGGCGCCGCCGACTTCGCCGACAAGGTGCTCTCGGCGATGCGCCGCGAATTCGGTGGTCACCTCGAGAAGACCTCCTGAGTCTCTGCCCTCCCTGCGGGCGTCCGGTGGTTGCTGGTCCCGACCCCCGGCGCCTCGCGCAGGGAGGGCAGCCGCGTCATCCGGCCTGCGATCGCTCTCACGCCGTTCTCACCCGGGAGGGAGGAAGCTGGAGGTGAGAAAGGAGGCGGAAATGCCAGTTGCCGCATGGATCCCGATCGTGCTCGTCGCCCTCGGCTTCCTCGCCTACTGCTACGTGGATCTCGCCCACCATGACGTGAAGTACTTCCCCAAGTGGTTGTGGGTCGTCATCTGCTCCCTGTCGATCCCGCTCGGGGGGATCTTCTACCTCACCGTCGGCCGGGCCACCCCCAGCCGGTGATCACCACCGCCGTCTGCCGCAGCGCCGGGAGGGACCACCACTCGCCGTGAGCGATCCCGGGCCGGCGCCGGCGGGGCGAGTTTCCCTTCCTCCAGGCGCGGATCGTCCACCTCGCTCCGATCGCAACGATCATCCCAGGGGGGGACGAGAGCAGCGTCGAGGAGCGCAAAGAACGAGGCGATGGGGCCCGGCCTACGGGTCGATCCACGACCGGCCGGGGCCGATCAACCCTTCCGCTCCTGCCGGCCCCCAACTCTTCTGCGGGTAGGTCTCGGGGCCGGTGGACGGGTCGGCGATGGCGTCGACGATCCGCCACGCCTCTTCCACCGCATCCTCGCGGGCGAACAGCGACCGGTCACCGGTGAGGGCATCGTGGAGGACCCGCTCGTAGGCGAACGGGATGCGGCCGAACAGGGTGTCGTAGTTGACCTTCAACGGGGTGGTGGCGAGGCGCACCCCTTCGCCGGGACGCTTGGTCTGCACCAGCAGGTCGACGCCGTCGTCGGGCCCGATCCGGAACACGAGCCGGTTGGCTTCGGGCACGTCCGGTTGTGGCGAGAACGGCAGCGGTGGCGACTCCCGGAACACCACCACGGCTTGGGTGGCGGTGGTCGCCATCCCCTTGCCGGCCCGCACGTAGATCGGCACCCCGTACCACCGGGGCGTGTCGATGGCGAGGCGGAGGGCGGCGTAGGTGGCGACGTGGGAATCGGCGGCGACGTGGTCGGAGTCCCGGTACCCGTCGTACTGGCCGTAGACGATGTCGTCGGCGGTGAGGGACCGGGTGGCGGTGAGGACCTTGGCCCGCTCGTCGGCGAAGGAATCGGCCCGGGGGGAGACCGGCGCTTCCATCGTCAGCAGGCAGACCACCTGGAGGAGGTGGTTCTGGACGACGTCGCGCACCACCCCCAGGGTCTCGTAGAGGGCGCCACGCTGGTCGATGCCGAAGGTCTCGGCCATCGTGAGCTGGATGTGGTCGATGTAGTGGCGGTTCCACACCGGGTCGAAGATGGGATTGGCGTAGCGGAAGGCGAGGAGGTTTTCCACCGGCTCCTTGCCGAGGAAGTGGTCGATACGGAAGATCGACTCCTCGGCGACGCCGTGGTGGAGGACGCCGTTGAGGTGACGGGCGGTCGCCAGGTCCCGTCCAAACGGTTTCTCGACCAGAACTCGCGAGTGGCTCATCAGTCCGGCACCTTCGAGGCCAGAGACGACGGCCTCGAACAGCTTGGGGGGAATGGCGAGGTAGTGGAGGCAGCGGGCGGCCTCTCCGGTGGTGGTGGCGAGGCGGGTGAACGTCTCGGCCTCGGCGTAGTTGCCGGCGACGTACGCCAGCCGGGCGACGAGCCGGTCGCGCACCTCCGGGTCGACATCGGCGACCGCGGCGGTGACGGCGTAGGCGACGTGGCTGGCGAACCGCTCCGTGTCCCACTCGTCGAGTGCGATGCCGATGATGCGCTGATCGATGGCGCCCTGTTCCTCGAGGCGGTACAGGGCGGGGAAGAGCATCTTGGCGGCCAGGTCCCCGGTGGCGCCGAAGAGGACGATGACGTCGATGTCGCTCATGCGGGTTCTCTCTCGATCACGATGCGGTGCTGCTGATCGGAGTCGCCGTCGGGGGCGGCCGATCCGGGTTCCCGCCATGCCACCGTGAACAGCAATTCGGTTCCTGCAGGGAGGTCCGCGGTGTCGAGGTCTGCGATGTGCATTCCGATCCCGGTCGGGGAGGTCGCCGTTTCGTGGGTCGTTGCCCAGCCGTCCGGCGACCAGTGTACGAACGCGGGCGCGGTGAGTTCGACCCGCAGGGTGCTCCCGGCAGGGATGCGCTGGATCTTGTGGTTCCGGCGCCAGAAACGGCGCTGCTGAGCCGCCGGGCTCGGGAGGTGGCGCAGCATCGCGGCGGGGAGGTCGAAGACGGCGCCGTCGGCGATGGAGCGCAGCAGCTTCAGGTACTCGGCGTGGGCCCAGACGAGCGGCATGGCCGACCCCGCCGGGCGCCCGTAGAACAGCTCCCGGTCGGGGAGGTCGGCGGCGTCCCACGTCTGCTCCGGGAGCAGCCCGCCGTGGCCCGCCATCGCCTGCATGGTGCTGGCCAGCGCTCGGGCCTCATCGAGCTGGTTGCCGGCCACTGCGAGGTGGGCGCGTTCCCCGGTGAGGAGCGGCCAGATCCTGCCCTGCCCGGAGCCGTCGAACGGTTCCCCGTCGGGGTGTTCCCCGTAGCCGTCGTCGGTGTAGCGCCGCCAGCCCGGGCCGAACGGGAAGTCCTCCCGCAAGGTGGCGTCGATCACCCGCAACGTCGCCAGGATGCGCGGATCGTCCGGAGCGCGCAGCCCGAAGCGGACGAAGGCGAGGGCGTCGGGGCTGACGACGCTGCGGGCCGGGGCGGTGTCTTCGCCGGGGGGGCGGTTCTTGATCGGAACCCAACCGTCGGTGGGGGAGGCGGCGCCCGCCCCGTCGGGATTCGAGGCGTCGGGGTCCGCCACGTCGGGGGCGCCGATCCGCACGTAGTAGCCGTCGACGCCGAACGAGATGGCCAGTTCGGTTCCCGATGCGTAGCACCAGGTCTCGATGTGGGCATTCCACGTGTCGGCCGTCTCTCTCAGGTAGGTGGCCGTCTTCGGTTCACCGGCTTCGTCGGCCATCTCGGCGGCGATGAGCAGTGCCGCGATCTCGGTGGCGAGGGTGAACGGCGAGTAGCCCCCGTCCTCCTCCCAGCGATCCTGGGAGGTGACCGGCCCGTTGCACACGATGTACCGGGCAGCGGAGCGCACCATCGGCCAGTAGTGCTCCTGGGTAGCGTCGGCGTCGAGCGCGCCCACACTGCGAGCCAGGTCGACGAGGAGCACCGGCAAGGCGGTCTCGTCCATCTGCACCCCGCCCCAATAAGGGGTGCCGTCGAGCCAGAGATTCTGAGCCCAGTGACCGTCGGCCTCCTGGGTGGCGCGCAGATAGGAGAGCGCCCGCAACCCGTCGGCGTTGGCGCCGATGGCGAACAGCGCCCCGGCCGCTTCGACGTGATCCCGCGGCCAGACCAGGTGATAGCCACCGAGGTCCCCGTCTCCCTTGGAGAAACCCCACGGCACCGACAGCGAGGCGATGAGGCCACCGGGGAACGCCTTCGCCTCATGGGTCCTCAGCACCAGGGCCGAGGCGCGGGCGACCGGATCGTGGGGATCGGGGAGGTGGATCCTGTCACTCCATGCCCGCCAGGCGGCCCGGTAGCGGGCGAGGGCGGCGTCGAACCCGTCGCGGAGGCTGGCGACGGCTCGCTGTCCCGCCTCGGCCGGCGTCGCGCCGAAGCCGAGGGCGATCGTGAATCGCCCCTCGCAGGCTGCCAGGTCGGGCCGGACGGCGATTGCGACATTGCCGTTCTCGGCCCTGTCCCACTGCCACTCCATGGCGTTGTGGGTGTGGAGATCTTGCCAGGCATCCGAGGAGCCCACGTAGCCCACGGAGCGGGTGAGGAGCGGTGCCGTGGTCGCCACCGCCAAGACGGTGTCGTCGCGGGAGGCGTAGATGACGGGGGTGCCTTTGTACTCGTCGGTCCAGGCGGTGTTCCCGCTTCCGTGGTTGGCGAGGTGGGGTGCTGCCAAGAACACCAGGGTGTAGTCGCCGAGCGGCTGGTCCTCGGACGTGAACGTCACGTCGATGAGCAGGCTGGGGCGGACGGGGTCGGTGGTGTAGCGCTTGGTGATGGCGAACTCGCCGTGGGAGTCGCCGGTCTCGACCAGGAACGTGGGCACCGAGGTCTCGATGGCGCTGGTGTGGTGGATGCCGTGGCGTTTCTCCTCGAAGAACCGGCCGTCGGGGGTGGCGACGAGGAACTCCGCGTCGCGCAGGCAGGCGGTGTCGATGCGCGGGTAGTAGACCTCATTGAGGATCCCGTGACTGAGAGTGAACCAGACGGGACTGCCGGCTCCGAGGGCGGTTCCCACCGCCTCCTTGGCGCTCGACGTCCAGCGTGGCTCGATTCCGGGTGCTCCCGGTGCGTCGGTGTTCATGGGGCTCAGGTTGGCCCCCCGGCCATGAGAACACCGTGAGAGCACGAGCAGGGTTCCGGCCGGTTCTCATCGCCGGCTCACCTTCGAGCGACCATGATGGTGGGCGTGCAACATCTCCGACCACGCAGCACCACGCATTCGACGGTCGGGTTGGTGGCGGTGGTCGCGGCGATCGGGGTGGTCTTCGGCGACATCGGGACCAGCCCCCTGTACGCCATTCGGGTCGCCCTGGGGACCGACGCCTCGACCGCGGTGGACACCGAATCCGTACTCGGCGTGTTGTCCCTGGTGTTCTGGTCGCTCGTCATCGTCATCGGGGTGAAGTACCTGCTGTACGTGCTGCGAGCCGACAACGACGGGGAGGGCGGGATCCTGGCGCTGACCGCCCTCGCCGGCGGGGACTCGACCACCCGACGGGTCGCCTTCCTGGTGGCCCTCGGCGTGTTCGGATCGGCGCTGCTGTACGGCGACGGCATGATCACCCCTGCGATCTCTGTGCTCTCCGCCATCGAGGGGGTGGAGGTGGCGGTGCCGGGATTCCAGTCATTCGTGGTCCCGGCCACTGTCGTCGTGCTCATCCTCCTCTTCCGGGTCCAGCATCACGGCACGGCCCGGATCGGGAGGGTCTTCGGCCCGATCATGATCCTCTGGTTCGCCGTTATCGCGGGCGCCGGAGTGGTGGGCATCGTGCGGCAGCCGTCGGTGCTGGCGGCGGTCTCACCCAGCCACGCCGTCGGTTTCGTGGTGACCAACCGGGGATCGGCTCTGGTGACGATCGGCGCCATCTTCCTGGTCGTCACCGGCGGGGAGGCGCTCTACGCCGACCTCGGGCATTTCGGCACCGCTCCGATCCGCCGCGGCTGGTACACGGTCGTGTTCCCCGCCTTGCTGCTCAGCTACTTCGGACAGGGGGCCTTGCTGCTCCACGATCCCACGGTGAACAACCCGTTCTTCGGCCTGGTGCCCCGCTGGGGCCTCTACCCGCTGGTGGCACTCGCCACCGCCGCCACCGTCATCGCCTCCCAGGCGGTCATCTCGGGAGCCTTCTCGCTGTCCCGCCAGGCGATGCGACTCGGCTACCTGCCCCGCATCAGGATCGACCACACCTCCTCCGACGAAGCCGGCCAGGTCTACGTACCGGCGGTCAACAACGCCCTCATGGTGGCGACCGTGCTGCTCGTCATCGCCTTCCGCAAGTCGGAGAATCTGGCCGGCGCCTACGGGGTGGCCGTGGCGACGACGATGATGATCACCACGGTGCTCGCCCACCGGGTGGCGCGCATCAAGTGGGGCTGGCCACGGGTCGCCGCCACCGCCGCCACCGCCGTCTTCCTGTGCATCGACACGGTGTTCCTCGCCGCCAACTTCCTCAAGATCCCGGCCGGCGGCTGGGTGCCGCTCGCCGTCGCCGGCGCCGTGTTCGGCGCCATGACCACCTGGCGCACCGGACGGAGCCGCCTCGGGTTGCGGATCCGAGGCCATGCGGCGCCGCTTCACATGTTCGTCGAGTCACTGGCCGACCCCGACCTGCGCCGCTTCCCCGGAACCGGCGTCGTCATGACCGGGCTGCGCGCCTCGACCCCTCCGCCCCTCGCCCATCTGGTGGAGCGGGTGGGGGCACTCCCGGAACGGGTCATCGTCGCCACCGTCGACACGGCTTCGGTTCCCCACGTCCGTGCCCCCGACCGGGCCACCGTGGTCGACCTCGACCGAGGCATCTCCCGGGTGATGCTCCACTACGGGTTCATGGACCGGGTCGACGTTCCTGCCGACCTGGAGCGGATCAAGGAACGCCTCGACGTGGCCGACATCGACGACGCCACCTACTACGTGGGACACATCACCGTGGTCCCCGGCCGCCGCCCCGGGATGGCGGCGTGGCGCCAGCACCTCTACGCCATCATGGACCGCAACGAGGCAGCCCCGATCGGAGTCTTCCGGCTCCCCCGCGAGCGGGTGATCGAAATCGGCATGCAGGTGGACGTCTGAGTCGGTTCCCGAGAGGGAACCTCCGCCACCGGCGACGGCGTCCTGGCAGAATGCTGCCGTGCCAGCGGAGCCACAACGAGCCACCGACGACGACACATCCCGGTCAATTGGGTTGCTCGGCGCCGTCGCCATCGGCATCGGCGGCATGGTGGGCGGCGGCATCTTCGCCGTGCTCGGCGTGGTCGCCACCGACGCCGGGGGAGGGGCCCCGCTCGCGTTCTTGCTCGCGGGGGTGGTGGCGCTGCTGACGGCCTCCTCGTACGCGGTGCTCTCGGTGGCCTACCCGTCCCGGGGTGGCAGTGTGGTGTTCGTCGATCGGATCTTCGGGATTCGTCTCGTCACCGGCGCCCTCAACAACCTGCTGTGGTTTGGCTACCTGGTGACCCTGTCGCTCTACGCGGTGGCGTTCGCCAACTACGCCGCCACCTTCTTCACCTCCGGTGGTTCCGCGCCGGCCTGGCTCCATCACGTCCTCGTCACCGTCGCCATCGTCGTCCCCACCGTGCTCAACCTGCTCAGCGCCTCGATCGTCGCCGAGACCGAAACCGCCATCGTGGCGGTGAAGCTGGCGATGCTGGCGCTGGTGGGCGGGGTGGGATTCAGCACGGTCTCCGCCTCCCGGCTCTCGGTCTCCACCTGGCCCTCGGTGCCGGCGATCGCGGCCGCCGGGATGCTGGTGTTCGTCGCCTACGAAGGGTTCGAGTTGATCGCCAACGCCGGAGCGGACATCCACCGGCCGCGCCGCAACCTCCCCCGTGCCCTCTACCTGTCGGTCGGCATCGTGATCGTGCTCTACGTCGCCATCGCCGCCGTCACGGTCGGTTCGCTCGACCCCTCCCGGATCGCCGGCGCATCGGACTTCGCCCTCGCCGAAGCGGCCAAGCCGTCCCTGGGTCAGTTCGGGTTCGTGGTGGTGGCGGCGTCCGCAGTGCTCGCCACCCTCTCGGCGATCAACGCCACC
>CAZQUB010000023.1:0-11803 GCA_964596225.1 uncultured Acidimicrobiaceae bacterium | reverse complement strand
TCCTCGGCGAGTCGCTGTGGCTCCGCCATCAACGGGAGCTTCACCTCGCGGAGGAAACCCCGGCGGGCGGGTGAGATTCCCGGCCCGCGGACCTCCCGATCACGCCGGAGGGCTGCCGCCCGTTTCGTGCCCGCCGACGGTGGCGGCGACCGGGCTCGCCGGGAGGCGGATCGTGACCGCGGCCCCGCCGGCCGGCGGATTGGCGGCGTGGATCGTCCCGTTGTGGGTGGCCACGATCTCGGCGGCGATGGCGGTCCCGAGCCCGGTGCCGTGGGCCCGCCGATCGGTGCCGCGGGTGAACCGATCGAAGAGGTTCTCCAGGAGGTGGGCGGGGAATCCCGGTCCGTCGTCGGCGACGACGATGGTGACCCAGTGGCCCTCGGAGCGCACCGACACCTCCACCTTCCCGGCGCAGTGGCGGACGGCGTTGGTGACGAGGTTGGTGAGCGCCCGCTCCAGAGCGGCGGCGTCGCCTTCGATCTCGCCGGATCCCATCACGGCCAGGTTCACCCGCCGCTGGTTGGGATCGCGACGGGCGTTGGCGGCAGCCCGCTGAGCCACGTCTCCCACGTCGACGGTGGTGAATCCCTCGGTGCCGGCGGCGCGGGCCCGGGCCAGCACCAACAGCTCGGCGGCAGTCGAGTCGACCCGGTCGAGTTCCTCGATGGCGGAGCGGAGCGCGGCGGCCGTGTCCGGGTGGCGGGTGTGGAGTTGCGCCAGTTCCAGCTCTGCCCGGGCGATCGCGATCGGCGTCCGCAGATCGTGGCTGGCGTCGTCGAGGAAGATCTGTTCCCGGTCGAAGGCGGCCCGGATGGCCGAGAGCAGGTCGTCGAGGCGAGCGGCGAGGTCTTGGAGTTCGGCGGTGTCGGCGGTCACGTCGAGGCGCATCGCCCGCCGTCCGGCGGCGATGGCGGTGGCGCGCCGCGCGAGCTGGCGAACCGGTCGGAGGGCCCGGTCGACGGAGATGCCGACTGCGGTGCCCAGGACCAGGGAGAGCAGCAACGCCGCGATCGGCAGGATCACGAACGCGGTGCGGTTGGCACGGTCGAGATCACTCAGGCCGGTGATGGCCTCCACGACGTAGCGGTCGGGGCCGAGGGGGAAGGATTCGGCGACGACGAGCGAATGCCCGAAGACGGGATGGTGCACGATGGTGGTGGGGGGTGTCGTCTCGTCGGGGGAGATCGTTTCGGGAGGAATCGCCGGCGCCACGTCGGTGAGACGGCTCGAGCCGGCCAGCTCCTCGCCGGTTGGGGAGAGCACCTGGACGCCCTGTTCGGGCGCCGGGAACTCGAGCAGAGTGCCGTCACTCGAAGGGAACGCGCCGGCCTGGTACAGGGTCTCGAGCTCGCTCTCGATGCTGTCGATGTGATCGGTCAGGCCTTGCAGCTTGTCGTTCATGAGCCGGGCCCGCCAGAAGAGCCCGGTGCCGACCAGCGCGATGCCGAGGAACACCGTCGACAGCAGGAAGACCCGCAGACCGAAGCGGGCACGCATGGTGCGGGGCCGGAACCGCACCATGTCAGCGGGGCTCCGGGTCGTGGCGCATCCGGTACCCCTCGCCGCGCACGGTCTCGATGGTTTCCCGCGAGAACGGCCGGTCGATCTTGTTGCGGAGATAGCGGATGTAGACGTCGACGACGTTCGAGGTGCCGTCGTAGGCGAAGTCCCACACGTGGTCCAGGATCTCGGTGCGGCTGACCACGACATCGCCCCGGGTCATGAGGAGGTGGAGCAGGGAGAACTCCTTCGGGCTGAGATCGATGGGGACCGTGCCGCGGCTGACCTTCTTGGTCCCGGGGTCCAGGGTGAGGTCGTCCCACTCCAGCACGGTCGGCCTCGGCGACGGGGTGCGCCTCGTCAACGCCCGCAGCCGGGCGAGCAGCTCGGCGAACTCGAAGGGTTTGGTGAGGTAGTCGTCGGCTCCCGAGTCGAGCCCCTCGACCCGGTCGGACACCGCGTCGCGCACCGTCAGCATCAACACCGGAGCCCACCGCCCCCGCTCCCGCAACTGCCGGCACACCTCGAACCCGTCGATCTTGGGGAGGCCGACGTCGAGCACGACGGCGTCGTAATCCCACTCGCTGCCGAGCCAGAGTGCATCCTCTCCGTTCTCGGCGACGTCGACTGCGTACCCGTCGGATTCGAGACCGCGACGGAGCAGCGACGCCATCTTCGGTTGATCCTCGGCGACGAGCACCCTCACATGACACTCCCGATCGATTGCCCCCATCTTGGTGCGAAACAGATGAGGCGACAATGAGACCCGGCCGCACCTACCCGGGCGGATCTCATCATCTTCTCATCCACCGAGGCGGATCATGGGGTGAGCACAGAGGAGCGACCTCCTCAGAGGTCACGCCTCAGTAGGCATCAACTGCCGAGGAAGCCAACGCCAACGGGCATGACATCCTCTCCTCCGAAAGGGCCCGGGCCGGAAACGGCCCGGGCCCGCCCCAGGTTGGGGCCCCCGTTGGATGCACGACGATCGGCCGCCGCTCTCATCGATCACTCATGGCCCAGGGAACATGATGGAGAAGAACCACCGGAGCATCCGGTGGCGTCAGGTCGAAATGCACAGGGAGGTGACCGGATGAGCGAGATGACACGAGCGGCCGAGTCGGACCGGGCTGTGCCACGGTCCCTCGAGGACGGGTCGCTGCTGGTGGGGGTCGATTCGTCCGAGAGCGCCCAGCACGCCCTCTCCTGGACCGCCGCCCTCGCCGAGCGGGTCGGGAGCAAGGTGACCCTGGTGCACGCCAGCTCGCCGTGGACCGGGCTGGACATCGCCATTCTCCCCTTCGACTACGAGGGGTATCAGAAGGACGTCGAGCGCGCCGTCGAAGAATGGGCCGGGATCCTGCGGCCGGTCGCACATGAAACACGGATCTTGGAGGACTCTGCTGCGGAAGCCCTCCTCACCATCGCCGAAGAGACCTCGCCCAGTCTCATCGTCCTCGGTGCGCACGCCCGTGGGCGCTGGAAGCGGCACGTCCTCGGTTCGGTCACCACCAAGGTGCTCCAGGCCACGGCGCACCCCACCGCGGTCATTCCCCTTTCGGCGCCGGCGGGCGCTACCGGGACATCGCTGCTGGTGGGCCTCGACGGGTCGGCGTCGTCGCTGCGGGCCCTGCGGTGGGCCGCCCTGTCGGCCGCCCCGCTCGGCGCCAGCGTGTACGCGGTGTGTGTCGTCCCTCTCGACGGTTTCGCCGAGCGTCCCCGTCTTGCCGAATCCGAAAGCGGCGATCAGGTCGGCGACACCCTGGAGGCGCTGCGCTCCCTCTCCAAGCAGGTGGCAACAGAGACGGGTGCCTCGATCACGAGTGACGTGCTCGTCGGCCACCCGGCCGAGTGCCTGGTCTCCGCCGCAGAGGACCGGTTCGCACTCGTGGTGGGCAAGACCGGGTACGGGCCCTTCAGGGAAATCGCCCTCGGTTCAACCAGCAGGGCGTGCGCCACCCACGCCCCGGTACCGGTGATCGTGGTCCCATGACCGGTGGTCCGCTCCGTCGCGGATGCGCGGCAAAGGGAGCAGGGAGATAACGCTTCGACGTGTCACCCGCTTCAGCCCTGGCGCCCCGGTCGAATATGGAAAGGGATTCAACGTTGAGCCCGCCAACGCCGATGTTGTCCTATGCCTCGACGCCGCACTTGGTTCGCCTTTCCGCGACCGGTGATCACCGCGATCCTGGTGTTCCTCGCCGGGCTCGTGATCAACGGCGCGTTCTTCGTATTCGAATCGTTCGACCATAGGGACCGCGCCGCCGCCCATTTCGCCGACGACGCGGCCGTGGTCGTCGACCGGATCGAGGCCGCGATTCATCACGGCGCCGACCGCCTCATCGCCGCCCAAGGCCTGTTCGAAGCTTCCGACGAGGTCACAACGGCCGACTTCCTGGTGTTCGCCGAGCGACTCGGTCCCGGGGACGGCATCGCTTCCCTCGGCCTTGCCCCACTCGTGCGCGGCGCGAACCTCGGTGCGTTCATCGCGGAGACACGGCGCACCGACCCCGGCTTCACCGTCTACGAGATCGATGCGGCGGGAGATCCGATCGCAGTCCAGCCCCGCACCGACTACTTCCCGGTGGTGGCCGAGCGCGATTTCGGGAACCTGCCCTCGGTGGTGGGGTTCGACTTGGCGTCCGAACCGGCGCGGGCCGCCGCCATCGCCGCCTCCCTCAGGTCCGGCGTGCCTGTGGTGTCCGGGTTCGTGGACCTCCCCGGGGACGAGCAGACGGGCGACATCAAGGTCATCGCCCCGATGGAGACCGTCGACGACCGTGTGTTGGGGGTGGCGTTTGTCTCGATGCAGATCGACGAGTTGATCGGCGATGTGGCGACCTACGAACTGGACCAGCCGGTGGGCTGGCAACTCACCGACCTCACCGACCAGGGGGCGGCGACGGCACAGCCGATTCGGGAACCGACCCGCTGGGCGGAGGTGCTCGAGGTCCGGGGGCGACACTGGCTGCTCTCGCTCACCACGGAGACGGATCACCTCGCCTTCGACGCGGCGCGGGACTGGCTCATGCTGGTGATGGGGGTGGGCGCCGCACTCCTGGCGGCGATCCTCGGTTTCTTCATCGCCAAGTCGCGGCACTCCCGCCTCGAGCTCGATCGGATGCGGGAGATGTCCCGAAGCAAGGACCGTTTCCTCGCCGGGGTGAGTCATCAGATCCGTACTCCGCTCACCAGCGTGCTCGGCATGACCGGGATCCTGGCGACGTCGTGGCGGTCGCTCCCCGCCGACGAGGTGCAGGACCTGCTCGACATCGTCGAGGATCAGGGGGCGGAGCTCGCCGATCGGGTCGATGACCTCCTCACCATCGGGAACATCTCCGCCGGGACGTTGAGCGTGCGGCACGACCGGGTCGAACTCGGTCCCGAGATCGACCATGTCACCGCTCGCGTGACGGTGCCGCACGGCAAGGAGGTGCGGGAGCGCGGGGAGCGGGGGGCCGCCGTCGGGGACCGGCTGCGGATCCGTCAGATCTTCCGCAACCTCTACACCAACGCCCTCCGCTACGCCGAGCACACGGTACAGATCGTCATCCACCGAGAAGGCGATCGGATCCAGCTCTGCGTCTGTAACGATGGCCCGCCGCTCGACGAGGAGAAACAGCGGCGGGTGTTCCAGCCGTACGTCGATGAGCGGCGCCAGGGTCAACCCGCCACGATCGGCGCCGGCCTGTGGATCTCGCGGACCCTGGCGGAGGCGATGGGAGGTAGCCTCACCTACCGCAACGTCGGGGGGCGCAGCGTGTTCACGTTGGAGCTCTTCGCGCACGACGAGGCCATTCCGGCGTCGGCGGAACAGGCCGAGGCGATGGTGCCGAGCCGGTCACGGGCGCCGTAACCTCCTGCCGGTCCTCCGAAGCGGTTGCTCTCAGCTGTGGCCGGTGCGCAGGCTGATCCGGTTGCCGCTCTGCTTGAAGATGTGCAGGTTGTCCCGCGCTCCGCGATGGATCTGGAGCGAGGTCACGGCACGATTGCTGCTCCCCGACCGGTAGTTGCCCCGCCGCTCCACCTCGTGGGCGACCTCGGTGATGGACAGCCACCGCCTCGTGCTGTCCTTGAGCACCGCGACGATCTCGTCACGAAGGGTGACTCGCTGCGGCCCCGACTCGCTGGTGTGGTCCGCCATGCCTCGATCTCCTGCTTCTCGTCTGTGCGCTCTGCGATCCAAAATCGTAGACCCACCGGTGAGCACCGAAATCACCGCGCTCGACCCCGCGGTGTGGTGCGCCCGCCCGGCGGTTCCCCCGCGGCGTGCGCCGGGGCCTGCGCCGCCTCGCCGGAACCTCACCGCGTAGCATCTGCTGTCTGCGTGGCCGGCCCTGGTGCCGGCTGCCGGTCACACCACGAGAGGAGCAGGGCATGGCGACGGGCGGAGACGACACGGTGCGCCGCGAGTGGGACTTCTCCGACCTCTCGGCCCTGTACATCAACTGCACCTTGAAACCGTCGCCCCAGCGGTCCCACACCCGGGGGCTGATCGACGTCTCCCGCCACGTGATGGACGTCCACGGTGTGACCTCCGAGGTGATCAGGGCAGTGGATCATGACATCGTCCCCGGCGTGTGGCCCGACATGACCGCGCACGGGTGGGACCGCGACTCCTGGCCGGAGTTGTTCGAGAAGGTGGAGCGCGCCGACATCCTGGTGCTGGGGACCCCGATCTGGCTCGGGGACAAGTCCTCGGTGTGCACCAGGGTGATCGAACGCCTCTACGGCAACTCGGGACAGCTCAACGACGCCGGTCAGTACGCCTACTACGGGAAGGTCGGGGGTTGCCTCATCACCGGCAACGAGGACGGGGCCAAGCATTGCGCCATGAACATCCTCTACTCGCTGCAACACCTCGGTTATGTGATTCCCCCTCAGGCCGACGCGGGCTGGATCGGTGAGGCGGGGCCTGGACCCTCCTATCTCGACCCCGGATCGGGCGGCCCGGAGAACGACTTCACCAACCGCAACACCACGTTCATGACGTGGAACCTGATGCACCTGGCCCGCATGCTGAAGAACGGCGGGGGGATTCCCGCCCACGGCAACCAGCGTGCCCTGTGGGACGCCGGGTGTCGGTTCGACTTCGAGAACCCGGAATACCGCTGACGAGAGGCGGACTTGCCGCGTCACCGGGAGGGCTGCCAGGCGGCGGCGCGGCCGCGGTCGGAGTGCCAAGCTGGTCCCGACAAGGAGGACGATGGATGAGCGAGTTCGCTTCGATTCACGACGACGACGACGATCCGGTCGTATCTCGTCTCCGGCAGGTCTTCGACACGCTCGCCAAGCGCGGCTCGGCCCTGGCCGGCCGCCCGGTGTCGTTCGTGCTGGCGGTGCTGGTGATCGTGACGTGGCTGGTGACCGGTCCCGTGTTCGGTTTCAACAACACCTGGCAGCTCGTGATCAACACCGGTACGACGATCGTCACGTTCCTGATGGTGTTCCTGATCCAGAACAGCCAGAACCGGGACACGGTGGCGCTCCACCTCAAGATCGACGAGTTGATCATGGCGACGGCGGGGGCTGACGACCGACTCCTCGATCTCGAAGAGTTGGATGACCGGGTGCTGGAGCGCAAGCAGGCAATCTTCGAGCGGCGTGCCGAAGCGGCCAGGGAAGAGGCGGCTCGCAGGCGGACTGAAATCCAGTGACGGGTGCGGTCACCGGTTGAACATGGAGTGCGCCGGCCAGTGGAGCACGGCCAGGGACACCAGGACCGCGGCGTTCATCGCCAGGGCGATGAGGGCGTTGAACGTCGAGCGGGGTCGGCTCGGGGAACCGGGCCAGATCCCCGAGAAGAGGGCGATCCCGCACAGCGATACCCCGGACGACACTACGGCGAGGGTGCGCCAGGCAGGGGCGGGGATCGGGCTTCCCCAGAACGAGAGGGCGGCAAGCACGAACCCGACCGTGGCGACGGTCCAGAACGGGAGAGCGATGATGGCGGTCCGTCGTGGGGCGAGTGACGGGTAGAGCCAGTACCGCATCGGGACCCGTGGCGGCGGGGCGTACTTCCTGCTCTGCCGGATCAGGGCGCCGAGGGCGACGGCGTGAGCGAGGGCGTGGGCCAGGAGCGCGGCGGTGATGAGAACCCTGACGTTCTCGTCGGACAGCATGCCCACCTCCGAGGCGACCATAGAGGAGACGGAGCAGGCGCGTCGGGGAACACGGGCAGAATTCCTTGCCAGGCGCGGGTTTCTTGGTCAGCGGATGCTGGCGAACGTGTCCGTGACAGCCGCGGCGGATGCGGCGAGCGTCTCCCGCTCGAGATCGGTCGCCGAGAGGGGCAGGACCCGCCCGGCACCGGAGGCATCGACGAGGCGGGGGAGTGAGATGCACACCGACCCCAACCCCAGCCCGGGGTCGAGCGGGGCGGTGACGGGGAGCACCGCGGCCTGTGTCGTCTGGTCGAGTGCTTCGAGGATCTGGGCGGTGGCCATGGCGATGCCCCACGAGGTGGCGCCCTTGCCGGCGATGATCTCGTAGGCGGCGTTCCGGACCTGGCCGAGGATGGCGGCTCGGGACTCGTCGTCGAGGAGCTGTCCGTCGCTGGTCTCCACCTCGGCCAGCGGCGATCCCCCGATCGTGGCCGACGACCACAGCACCGTCTCGGTGTCGCCGTGCTCTCCCACCACGCTGGCGTGGATGTGACGTTCCGCGATGCAGAAGCGAAGAGAGAGGAGGTGACGGAGCCGGGACGAATCGAGCACCGTGCCCGATCCGAGCACGGTCCCGCCGCTGCGGCCGGTGATCTCGGCGGCGAATTGGGTGAGCACGTCGACCGGGTTGGTGACCACCAGGATCTTGGCGTCGGGTGCCACCTCGATCAAGGGGGGGATCAGCGCCCGGAAGAGCTCGGCGTTGCGGGCCACCAGGTCGAGGCGGTTCTCCCCGGGCCGCTGCTTGGCCCCGGCGGTGATGACGACCACGTCGGCGCCGGCGCACACCGCGACGTCGTCGCCGCCCTCGATGGTGGTGGGACGCACGAACTGGAGGCCGTGGCGGAGGTCGAGCACCTCCGCCTTCGCCTTGGTGCCGTCGAGGTCGTGCAGTGAGAGGCGGCGTGCGACCCCGCCGTTGAGGGCGGCGAAGGCGATGGCGGTGCCGACGCTCCCTGCCCCGATGATGGCGAGATGATCCAACGGTTCCCCTCTCGGGTGGTGCACGGTCCCGCGCCGGCGAGGTGCGAGGATCCACCGGGCCGATCCTACGGGAGCGTTGGCGAAGCGGGGGAGCAGTCCCCGTCCGGCAGGCCGAGTTCGCGCCGCAGGGGCGCGGCGGCGCCCCCCCGTCAGACGACGGCGCCGAACGCCTTCCCGATGAGGGCGGTGACGGCCATGGCGAGCGCCCCCCAGAACACGACGCGACCGGTCGCCTTCGCTATCGGGGCACCGCCGGCGCGGGCGCCGAGCACCCCGAGCAGCACCAGGGCGAGCAGCGACACCAGCGTCACCATCGGAACCCGCCACCCGCCGGCCGCGAAGGCGGCGGCCAGAAGCGGCAGCGCCGCCCCTGCCGAGAAGGTGGCGGCCGAGGCGAGGGCGGCCTGCACCGGGCGGGCAGTGGCGGTGTCGGTGATGCCCAACTCGTCGCGGGCATGGGCACCGAGGGCGTCGTGGTCCATGAGCTGTTCCGCCACCTGCGTTGCGAGTTCGGGATCGAGGCCGCGGGCGACATAGATGCCGGCGAGTTCCTCCCGCTCACCGCTCGGATCGTCCCGCAACTCGCGACGCTCCTTCTCCAGGTCGGCGCGCTCGGTGTCCGCCTGCGAGCTCACCGAGACGTACTCGCCGGCCGCCATCGACATGGCGCCGGCGACGAGCCCGGCCATCCCGGCGACGAGGACCGCGCTCCGGTTACTCGAGGCCGCTGCCACCCCGATGACGAGGCTGGCGGTGGAGACGATCCCGTCGTTCGCTCCCAACACCGCGGCGCGCAGCCACCCGACCCGGTGACTGAAGTGCTGTTCGGGATGAGGCCCGGGGATCATTCCGCGGCCGGTTCCCACGAGACCGGATCGGCGCCGGGGGCGAGGATGAGGAACTGGTTGGCGTCGACCTTCTGCCACGGGCCCACCTCGCCGTTCGGCCAGGAAACCCGGACCTCCCCCTCACCGGCGGATCCCAACCCGAAATGGATCCAGCCGAGCTCGCCGGAGGCGTGGCCACCGCCCACCGTCACCTCGTGCAGGACCGTGTGGTCGCCGACTCGGACCTCGATCCAGGCTCCGATCGCGTCCCGGTTGGCGCCGTCCTGCTCCAACCGCAGCGAGATCCAGTTCCCCATGGCAACCGGCTCGACCTTGTCGCCGCCACCGACGTTGCGGTACAGCCCGACGTTCTCACGCCGGTTCACCACCACCAGGTCGAGGAGGCCGTCGAGGTTGAAGTCCACCAGAGCGGCGCCCCGGCTCCGGGCGAAACTGGCGATCCCGGCATCCTCCCCGCTCTCGACGAAGGTCCCGTCCGGCTGGCCCAGCAGCAGGTCGTTGGGATCGGAGGTGGCGTACCCCTCCTGTGCCTCCACGTTCCCCTTCGAGATGAACAGGTCGACGAAACCGTCGTTGTTGACGTCCTGGAACTCGGGATGCCAGGCGGTCGACGGTTCGACGTCGTCGCCTGTGTAGGGGCGATGTGCGGTGACCCCCCGCCGGATCGCGATGTCCCCGTAGGTCGGGAAATCCGAGCCGGCGGTGAGCGTCTGCAGCTTGTTGTCACCCTGGCTGGTGAGGAACACCTCGGGGAGCCCGTCGCCGGTGACGTCCTGGGTGGCGATCCCCATACCCCAGATGCGCATCTGCTGCCATCCGTCCTCGTGGGTGTAGAGGCGTGGGGGCAGGTTGGAGGCGGACATCTCCCACAGCTGCTCCTCCCCGTCCCGGTAGTAGTGGCGGTCGTTCGCCATGCGCAGGTCGGCCCGTCCCGAACGGCTCCAGTCGCTGAACAGGATCGAAAGAGTGCACCAGCCGGGGCTGAGCATGATGGCGTCTCCGTAGCCGGCTTCGCCTGCGACCGGACGGAACAGCGCGTTGTCGGAGCAGGATCCCGTGGCGGCGCCACTCTCGTCCAGCTCGAGGTAGTTGCCGAACGCCAAGGTCGGGAAGCTCTCCGGCTGCTCCCAGGTGGCGCTGAAGGCGGCGGTCCACGCGTTCCCACCTTCGACGCCCCACGCCTCGTTGGCGCGCTCGAACCGGCAGCCGCCCAGGCCCCGCAGCATCACGTTCTCTCCGAGCCGCACCACCGCCAGGTCGGTGATCCCGTCGCCATCGACGTCGAGGGGATAGGCCCCCAGCACGCCGGTCAGGTCGGTAGTGGCGGAGGGCACTGCGGTGAAGCTGAGTTCACCACCGATCGGGCTCTCGTTGCGATACAGGGCGGCCGGGGTCTCCCCGCCCGCGAAGTAGAGATCCGACTTGCCGTCGCCGTCGCAGTCGAGGGCGGCGACCCCGCCTCCCACGAAGTAGGTGAAATCCCCGTCGTAACGGTGATCGATGCCGGCGTCCCGCGCCTGCTCGACGTAGTGAGGGGCCCCGGCGGCGGCCAGCGCCGCCTCCGATTCGCCGGCCGTGGTCGTGAGGAGGACGACGACGAGCCCGGTCAGCGCGCCCAGCACAAGCCCGGCCGCCAACCAGGGAACCCGGCGGCGGACGGCGGAGCCGGTTGGTTCGGACGCGGTCATGTCGACTCCCCGTAGTACATCTGGGCCATGGCCCAGGCCGCCTGGCCACACTCGTAGCCGATGATCCGGCCGGCGAAGTCATCGGCCCGGACGTGGATGCCCCCGTAGAGACGGGAGATCCCGGCCTGGTCGGAGGCGTCGGCGTAGGTGGCCCACTGCAGCACCACGTCCTGCGCAGGCCCGGTTTCGAACTTGAACGAGTTGGCCGGGATCGTCCACTCTCCGAGCCCGCCCGGGAAATACGGGCTGCCGGTGAAGGCGGTCAGCACCTCCGCCGCCGCCCGGCTGAACGAGCTGTGGCCCGATATGTAACCGGCGAAGGAGGGGGTGACGAAGGTGGGCCTCTGGTATGGGACCCAGTCGCCGGCCAAGATCCAATCGACCCCTCCCAACTCGGCATCGGGATCGTCGGGGTTTCCCGACCAGGCGTAGATGGCGATCTCGCCGACGTGATCGGCGAGAGCCTCGTGGCGTTCCCCGGGAGCCGACGACTCGGGGGTGATCACCTCGACCAGGCCCGGCACCAACGGGAGCCCGTCGGGATTGTAGGAGGGCCCGTCGGGATCGCTCGACTGACCGAGCCCGCCCATGTAGCGGATCATCGAGATGGGACGCACGT
>CAZQUB010000022.1:0-21303 GCA_964596225.1 uncultured Acidimicrobiaceae bacterium | reverse complement strand
CCTCAGCCGAGCTGTCCCTGTTCTCCGCCGTCGAGTTCGCCCTCTGGGACGCCAACGACGACGCCACCAACTTCCAGCGCAACTTCAACATCGGCGAGGTGGAGGTGGTCGACGGGGTCATCTACCACAAGACCGAGTACCGGGAGCGGCGTGACCACTTCGCCTTCTTCGCCTGTTCCGAGCGGCCGAGCGGCTTCGACACCCAACGCCGCGCCTTCCTCGGCCCCTATCGCGGATGGGAGGCGCCCGCCGTCGTCGAGCAGGGCGCGGCGACCAACTCGCTCTCCGTCGGTTGGGCCCCGTTCGGGTCGCACCACGTCCGGGTGACGCTCCAGCCGGGGGAACGGCGGCGGATCCTGTTCGTGCTCGGGTACCACGAGAATCCCCGCGACCGGAAGTTCCATCCTCCCGGGAGCCAGGTGATCAACAAGGAGACGGTGCTCCCCGTCATCTCCCGCCAGCTCGATCCCGCCCAGGCCGACCGCCAGTTCGCCGATCTGGCGGCCTCCTGGACCCGGATCCTCGGCAGCCTCCGGGTCGACACCCCCGACGTGCACGCCAACCGGATGATCAACACCTGGAACGCCTATCAGAACATGATCACCTTCAACCTGTCCCGCTCCGCATCCCTCTTCGAGTCGGGGGTGGGGCGCGGGATCGGGTTCCGCGACTCGAACCAGGACCTCCTCGGATTCGTGCACCTCGTTCCGGAACGGGCCCGGGAGCGTCTCGTCGACCTGGCATCGACCCAGTTCGCGGACGGGAGCGCCTACCACCAGTACCAGCCGCTCACCAAGCGCGGCAACGACGCGGTGGGGACCGGCTTCAACGACGACCCGCTGTGGCTGGTGATCGCGGTCGCCGCCTACCTGAAGGAAACCGGGGACTGGTCGCTGCTGGACACGCCGGCGCCGTTCGACAGCCGGCCCGGGACGGAGGCCCCGATCGAAGAACACCTGCGGCGCAGCCTCGGGTTCACCCTCGCCCACCTCGGTCCGCACCAACTGCCGTTGATCGGCCGGGCCGACTGGAACGACTGCCTCAACCTCAACACCTTCTCCGAAGAGCCCGGGGAAGGATTCCAGACCGCCACCACCCGCGACGGCAAGGTGGCGGAATCGGTGATGATCGCCGGGCTCTTCGTCCTGGCGGCGAGGGAGATGGCCGCCATCGCGGAACGGCGCGGCCATGGCGATGAGGCGGAGGAGTACCGACGCGCCGCCGACCGCATGGTGGCCACGGTCGACGAGCACGGCTGGGACGGGAAGTGGTTCCTGCGGGCCTACGACGCCTTCGGGGAGCCGCTCGGATCGGCGTCGTGCACCGAGGGGCAGATCTTCATCGAATCGCAGGGGGTCTGTGGCATGGCCGGCATCGGCCTGGAGGACGGACGCCTCGCCCGCGCCATGGAGGCCGTCCACGATCGCCTTGCCACCCCGCACGGCATCGTCGTGCACCAGCCGGCCTTCACCCACTATGAACCGCGGCTGGGGGAGATCTCCTCGTACCCGCCGGGGTACAAGGAGAACGCCGGAGTCTTCTGCCACGCCAACTCGTGGATCATGATCTGCGAAGCCATGCTCGGACACGCCGATCAGGCCCTCGACTACTACCTGCGGATCAACCCGTCGGCGCGCGAGGACCTCAGCGAGATCCACCGCTGCGAGCCGTACGTCTACGCCCAGATGATCGCCGGCAAGGACGCCCCCACCCACGGCGAGGCGAAGAACTCGTGGCTCACCGGCACCGCCGCCTTGAACTACGTGGCCGTGACCCAGTGGATCCTGGGGATCCGCCCCGAGCACGACGGCCTGCGGGTGCACCCGGTGGTCCCGGCGAGCTGGGACGGCTTCACCGTCACCAGGGTCTTTCGCGGCGTCACCTTCCTCATCACGGTGCGCCGCACCGGTCCGGGAGGGGAGGTCACGCTACGGTGTGACGGCGCCGCCGTCGACGGGGATCTGGTGGCGGTGCCCACCGACCGGGACCAGGTCACGGTCGAGGTCGAGATCGGGTAGCGCGCCTGCGTCGCACCGCACCGTGGGCGCCGGTGAGCACGGCGTGAGGTGACGATCATGACGTCAGAGTTGGTCTTCCCGGACGGCTTCACCTGGGGCGCGGCCACCGCCGCCTACCAGATCGAAGGGGCTGTCGCCGAAGACGGCAAGGCGCCGTCGGTGTGGGACGTCTTCTCCCACACCCCCGGTGCGGTCCTCGGAGGGGACACAGGCGACGTCGCCTGCGATCACTATCACCGGTGGGAGGAGGACGTCGCCCTCCTCGACCACCTCGGGCTGGGTGCCTACCGCTTCTCGGTGGCGTGGTCGCGGGTGATCCCGGAGGGCACCGGGGCGGTCAACGCCGCCGGGCTCGACTTCTACGACCGGCTGGTCGACGCCTTGCTGGAGCGAGGGATCGAGCCGTTCCTGACCCTGTGTCACTACGACCTCCCGCAGGCGCTGGAGGACAGGGGCGGCTGGCCGGAGCGGGCGACGGCGGAGGCGTTCGCCGAGTACGCCGCAGTGGTGGCGGGCCGCCTCGGCGACCGGGTCCACCACTGGATGACCCTCAACGAGCCCAGAGTGGCCGCCTACGCCGGGTACGGGACCGGGTTCTACGCTCCGGGCCGCGCCTCGAAAGCGGATCAGCTCGCCGCCGGCCACCACATGCTCCTGGCTCACGGGCTCGGGATGGAGGCGGTGCGGTCGGCGAGCCCGGGAGTGAAGGTGGGACTCGTCAACGATCCGGCACCGTGCCAGCCGGCGTCGGGACATCCCCTCGACCTGGAGGCGGCCGTCCTCGAGCACGCCCTGATGAACACCTGGTTGCTCGACCCGCTGTTCGGCCGGGGCTACCCGGCCCGCCTCATCGAGGCTTTCCGGTGGGACCAGGCCGAGGTGAAGCCCGGCGACCTCGAGGTCATCGCTCGTCCGCTCGACTTCTTCGGCCTCAACTACTACACCCGCCACATCGTCCGTAGCACCGACCTGCCGGCCGACGCCCCCGGTCTGGTCACGCCGGGCAAGGAGCACACCGACATGGGGTGGGAGGTGTATCCGGCCGGGATCGGAGAGATGCTGGAGTGGCTGTGGCACCGGTACCGGGTCGCCGAGATCTACGTCACCGAGAACGGAGCCGCCTACACCGACGACGGCGGGCCCCCGTTCCTCGATGAGCGGCGAGTCACCTACCTGCGCCACCACCTGGCGGCGGTGCACCAGGCGATCGCCCGCGGCGTCCCGGTGCGGGGCTACTTCGTCTGGTCGTTGCTGGACAATTTCGAGTGGTCCTACGGCTACTCGAAACGGTTCGGGATCGTGCACGTCGACTACGCGACGCAACGGCGGACCGTGCGCGACAGCGGACGGTTCTTCTCGGAGGTGGCGGGCGGCAACCGGCTTCCCGCGGGGGAGTGGCGCTAGCGGACCGTCTGCTCTCGCCGGGCGCGGTGTTCCAGTACGACCTCGAGGCCAGGCTCGATGCGCACGTTGCGCAGGGTGAGCGGCCCGCCGCAGTGGGCGCAGGCGGCGGCGAGGTGGGTGTCGGCTCCACAGTCGCGGTGGATGAGACGTCGCTCCGTGTCGGGTTGCTCCCAGCGATCACCCCATCGCCACAGCGCCAGCAAGACATCGAAGAGATCCTTGCCCTTTTCCGTGAGGAGGTACTCGTGGCGTGGCGGGTGCTCCTGGTAGCTCCGGGTGAGGAGGACGCCGGCGGCGACGAGCGCCTCGAGCCGGGCGGTGAGGACGTTGCTGGCGATGTCGAGGTCGCGCCGAAAGTCGTCGAAACGGCGGACGCCGAGGAAGGCGTCCCGCAGGATGAGCAGGGTCCAGCGGTCGCCGATGAGGTCGACGGTGTTGGCGACGGCGCAGTCGAGATGGTCGAGAGGCTTGCGGATAGGCATGCCACCAGGATAGCACTGAC
This sequence comes from uncultured Acidimicrobiaceae bacterium, assembly GCA_964596225.1. GTDB lineage: Bacteria > Actinomycetota > Acidimicrobiia > Spongiisociales > UBA5794 > CAYQEC01. The sequence goes on along the minus strand of CAZQUB010000022.1, from coordinate 17,379 downwards.
TTGCGTTATGCAACGGACTCGGTAGGGTAGGTCACCGAGAAGAGGAAGATCGAGAGGGCAGCATGCAACCACAGAACGGCGAAGCCAACGAGCGTCCGGAGATATCCACCGCGGCCGATTCCGCCGGGAACGGGCGCGCCGCCGGCAACGGGGTGCGCCGCTCCGCCGGCACCACACTGCTGGCCGGAGGGATCCGCCTCACCAGCGGGATCGTCCCGGGAGTCGCGGCCGCGGTCGCCGAGTCCCTCTACTTCCGCGCCATGGGGGGGCGACCTCGCGCCACGGTCGACAACGGCGAGCCGTTCTCCTTCACCATCCAGCATCGGACCGTCACCGGCTACGTGGTCGGCGGCGGCGAACCGGTGCTGCTGCTCCACGGATGGCGCGGCACCGCCGGAGACATGGGCGCCATCGCCACCGCAGTTGCCGGCGCCGGGATGCGGGCCGTCGCCATCGACCTCCCAGGACACGGCGACGACCGTGGCGCCCGCACCGACCTCTTCCTCATGGCGGCGGCGGTCCAGGCCGCCGAAGGACTCTTCGGCCGTCCCGCAGGGGTCGTCGCCCACTCCTTCGGCGCCGTCGTCGCCTTCGGGTCCTTTCCCAACGGGGGCCCACGCCGCATCGCCTTCTTCGGGCCGGCCATCCGCGGCGACCGCTACCTGAAGGGGTTCGGTCACCACATCGGGCTCAACCGGCGGGCGCTCGACCGCTTCGTCGGGCGCATCGAACGGTACGCCGGGCCTCGACTCCTCCCGATCCTGTACGGACGCGGGGAAGTGCCGGGCGCCGAGTTCCTCATCCAGCACGACCCCGACGACACCTGGACCCCCATGGTGGACTCGGAGCGCTTCGTCGATGCCCACCCAGGTGCCCGCCTCGTCGCGGTCGAGGGTGCCGGTCATAAGGGCATCCTCCGCGACCCCGAGGCGGTCGGGCGCGCCGCCCGCTTCGTCGCCGGGGACTGAGACTTCCTCCGATTCCCTCGCGACCTCTCACAAGCGCGCCCCCTCGCTCCCGCTTGTGAAAGGAAGAACGAGGAAGGAATTCCTGCCAGTACCATGGTTCGTCGGTGGGTCAGGCAGCCGGCAAGCTCCCGGTGCCCGCCTCAACGCAGCTGCGCGGCGACGCCGCCCGGAAGGAGCGTAGAACTGATGACCATTCGCAACCCGATGACGCTGGCGGGCGTGGACGCCGGCGCCGGACTCCGGGCGGCGCTCGACACCGAGCCGGAAGCCGTCATCGCCCTGATCCAGGAATCAGGCATGAAGGGCCGGGGCGGCGCCGGATTCCCGACCGGTCTCAAGTGGAAGCTGGCCGCGGCCGAGGCAGGCGATCCCGTCGTGGTCTGCAACGCCGACGAAGGGGAACCCGGCACCTTCAAGGACCGGGTGATCCTCACCGAATGGGCCGACCTCGTCTTCGAGGGCATGACGATCGCCGCCTACGCCATCGGCGCTTCGGAAGGGGTCATGTACCTGCGAGCCGAATACACCTACCTGCTCCAGCCACTCGAGGAGTGCCTGGAGCGGCGCCGCGGCGCCAACCTGCTCGGCGCCTCCATCAGCGGCCACGACGGGTTCGCCTTCGACATCCAGATCCACATGGGCTCCGGGGCGTACGTCTGCGGCGAGGAGACCGCCCTCCTCGAGAGCCTCGAAGGGAAGCGGGGCGAACCCCGCAACCGGCCCCCGTTCCCGGTGAGCCGCGGCCTCCACGACCGGCCCACCATCGTCAACAACGTCGAGACCTTCGCATGGGCGGCCGCCATCGCCGCCGGCGGCGCCGCCTGGTTCAAAGGCATCGGCACCGAGCGCTCCACCGGCCCGAAGCTGCTCAGCATCTCCGGCGACGTGACCCGGCCCGGGGTCTACGAATTCCCGCTCGGGACACCGGTGCGCGAGCTGCTGGCCGCGGCCGGCGGTGAGGACGCCAAGGCCGTGGTGGTCGGAGGCGCCTCGGGGCGCTGCGTGCCGCCCTCCGAGTTCTCGCGGCAGATCGCCTACGAAGACGTCGCAACCGGCGGCGCGGTGATCGTGATCGGCCCCGAACGCGACCTGCTCGACGTCGCCGAAAACGTCACGGAGTTCTTCGCCGACGAATCGTGTGGCCAGTGCACCCCATGCCGGGCCGGCAACGTCGCCATCCTGCGGGGGATCCGTGCCCTCAAGCGTGGCGACCTCAGCGGTGCCGAACTCGACGAGCTGTGTGCGCTGGGGAAGACGATGCAGGTGGCATCGAAGTGCGGGCTGGGTCAATCCAGCCCCAACGTGTTCCTCTCCATCGTCGAGCACTACCGATCCGAGATCCTCGACCGGGCTCCGGTCGCGGTCTGAGCGCAGGCAAGGAGGACGACATCGTGAACCCGAAGATTCCCTGTGCCGGACAGAGCGACGAGGGCCAGGCGGCAGGAGCCGGCACCGTCACCGTCGACGACACCGTGACCATGATCCCGGTCACCATCGACGGCGTCGTGGTCGAGGTCCCGGAAGGGGCCAGCCTGCTCGACGCCGCCCAGCAGGCCGGCATCCACATCCCGACACTGTGCCACCATCCCGACCTTCCCGAAGCCGGCGTGTGCCGGATGTGCGTCGTCGAGGTCGACGGCCAGCGCAACCTCCAGGCGAGCTGCGCCTTCCCGGTGACGGCACCGGTCGAGGTGCACACCCACAGCGCTCGGGTGCGGCGCGCCCGGCGCCACGTCGTCGATCTGATGCTCAGCGAGCACCAGGGCGCCTGCCTCATCTGCGGTTCCAACGGTAACTGCGAACTGCAGGATCTCGCCGTCGAGTACGGCGTCGACGCCATCCCATTCGGCGGAGGGTTCCGTGGCGACCCCTTCGGCCGCGGAGAGCGGCCGCCGCTGCCGATCGACCGGCTCGGACCGTCCGTGGTACGGGACATGAACAAGTGCATCCTGTGCCTGCGCTGCGTCCGGACCTGCGCCGAGATGCAAGGCGTGAGCGCCATCGGTCCGGTGGGCCGCGGCGAGCACACCCACATCTCCACCTATCTCGGCCTGCCCCTCTCGGAGACCGTGTGTATCAACTGCGGGCAGTGCATCAACCGGTGTCCCACCGGGGCGCTGCAAGCGGTCGACTCCACCGACGAGGTGTGGGCCGCCATCGAAGACCCCACCAAGCACGTCGTGATCCAGACCGCGCCGGCGCCCCGTTCCGCCATGGGTGAGGAGTTCGGCCAGGAGCCGGGCACCCCGATGACGTGGCAGATGAACACCGCGCTGCGGGAAGCGGGCTTCGACCGGGTCTTCGACACCAACTTCACCGCCGACCTCACCATCATCGAGGAAGGCACCGAGCTGATCGCACGGCTCTACAAGAACCTGGTGCTCGGCGACACCTCGCAACCGGTGCCGCAGTTCACCTCGTGCAGCCCGGGATGGGTGAAGTACATCGAGCACTACTACCCGGAGTACCTCCCCAACGTGTCCAGCTGCAAGAGCCCGCAGCAGATGTTCGGGGCGCTGCTCAAGACCTGGTACGCCGAGAGCAACGGCATCGACCCGGCCGACGTCGTGTCGGTGTCGCTCATGCCGTGCACCGCCAAGAAGTTCGAGTCGGGCCGGCCCGAGATGACCGACAGCGGCTACCGGGACGTCGACTACGCCCTCACCACCCGGGAACTCGCCAAGATGGTCCGGGAATCCGGCATCGACCTGCCGGCGATGGCGCCCAGCGACTTCGACGATCCGTTCGGGAGCGCCAGCGGCTCCGGCGTGATCTTCGGAGCCACCGGCGGTGTCATGGAGGCGGCGCTGCGCTCCGTCATCGAGTTCGTCACCGGCAACAAGGTGGAGGACCTCTTCGAGCACGCCGACATCATCCCGATCCGCGGGTTCGACGGCGTCCGCTACGTCGAGCTGACCATCCCCGACGAGGTCGGCCCGGTGCCCGAGCTGATCGCCCACCTGATCCCGAACTGGGACTGGCTGCGGGGCGCCACGCTGAAGGTGGCCGTCGCCCACGGCACCGCCAACGCCCGCAAGGTGATGGACGACATCGCGGCCGGCGGCCCGTTCTCCGAGTGCCACTTCATCGAGTTCATGGCGTGCGAGGGCGGATGCCTCGGCGGGGGCGGCCAGCCGATCCCGACCAGCCTCGAGATCCGGCAGGCACGCGCCCGGGCGATCTACGCCGAGGACGCCGCCTACGGCGAGAGCGGTCTGGCCCGCAAGAGCCACGAGAACCCTGCGGTGCTGCGGCTCTACGAGGAGCTCCTCACCGACGGGCCGCTCGGCCACACCAGCCATCGCCTGCTGCACACCGAGTACACCCCGCGGGGGACGTTCATCGCCACCGGCGCCGCGAGCCGGAAGGAGGACGCATCATGCTGACCGCACCGGCCGGACTCAGCGCCGAGCAAGAGGACCTGGTCACCGAGATCGACGCCATGGTGGAGCGCCACGGGCAGGGCCGCGACGCCCTCATCCCGATCCTGCAGGAACTCCAGGCCACTCACGGCCAGATCGAGGACCTGGCGATGCAGGTGGTCGCCAACCGCCTCCGGATGTCGGCCACCGACGTCTACGGCGTCGTGACCTTCTACTCGTTCCTGAAGACCCGTCCCACCGGGCGTCACGTCATCCGCATGTGCCGCAACCTGAGCTGCCAGTTCGCCGGCAAGCAGGCGGTGGCCGAGCAGCTCGAACGCGAGCTGGGCGTGCCGTTCGGGGAGACCACCGAGGACGGACTCATCACGCTCGAGTGGGTCAACTGCATCGGGCAATGCGACCGCGCCCCGGCGATGCTGATCGACGACCAGGCGTACGGAGCAGTGACCCCGGGTCAGATCGGCGGCATCCTCGCCGACCTGGGAGCGATCGACCGGTGATCGGAGCCGCCCTCACCGCCGTCTTCTACGGCATCACCCCGGTGTGCGCCCGCGGCGCCATCCGGCTGCTCGGGTTCGTCAAGGCGAACCTGCTGCGCCTGCTGGTGGCGGTGGCGGCGATCGGGGTGATGGCGTTCGCCTTCGGGCGCGGCTTCGGCGATGAGTACGCCATGTTCGCCGTCGCAGGTGCGATCGGCTTCGGTATCGGCGGACTGGCGATGTTCCGGGCCCTGCCCTCGCTCGGGGCTCCGCTCGCCTCGCTCATCACCGAGACGGTGGCGGCCTTCGCCGCGGCGCTGCTCGCCTGGGCGTGGTTCTCCGACGGCCTCACCACCGCCGAGATCCTCTGGTGTCTCGTGATCCTCGCCGGCGTCGTCGTCGGTCTCCTTCCCTACGTCCAGGGGGAGGCCCGGCGGGCCGGCGCCCGGGCCGGGGTGGCCCTGGCATGCCTCGCCGCGGTCGCTCAAGGCGTCAGCGCGGTGATCAGCCGCAAGGCGTTGCTGTCGGTGCAGCAGACGGTGGCGACCGTACCGGGCGAGGCGCCGGTGAAGGTGGGTTCCAGCTTCGACTACGTCATCTCGGCCGCCTTCGACCGCCTCACCGGCGGGGTCCTGGTGGCGATCGTCGTGTTCGTGGCGGCGCGCTGGGCGGTGCGCCGGCTGTCACCGTCGCGGCGGGCGCTCACTCCGGTGGCGGTGGCGGTGGGGGCACGGGCCCTCGTCGTCGAGCCGCCGGTTCCTGCCGGCGAGACTCCACCGCGGGGTCCGGCATGGCGCTGGGTGGGCGCCAACGCCCTGTTCGGCCCGATCCTCGGCGTGACCTGCATGGTGTGGGCCCTGCAGAGCCTCCAGCCGGGCAAGGCGCAGGCGATCGCCGCGGTGGCGCCGCTCATCAGCGTGCCATTCGCCCGGTGGCTGGAGCGGCACCGTCCCCCGGCCGGCTACTACCTCGGGGCCGTGATCGCCATCGTCGGCATGATCGGCCTGTCCCTCGCCGGCTGAATCCGGGGCGGCCGGCGGGCCGCGGTCACTGGGCGTAGTTGCTGGAGAGCCGGATCGTCTCGGCGATATGGACGTTCACCAAGGCCGGTACGCCGCTGTCGCGGGCCCGGTGCAACGCCGGGATGAGCTCCTCGGGACGGGTCACCAGTTCCCCGTGGCCGCCGAGGGCGGTCACCATGTCGTGGTAGGGGCGGCGCCCCAGGTCGGTGGCGACCACCCGCTCCGGGTAGAAGGTGCGGTGGAAGGTCTTGATGTTGTTCCACACCCCGTCGTTCCCGACGACACCGACGATGGGGAGGCCGAGGCGCACGAACGTGTCGAACTCCATCCCGTGGAACCCGAACCCGCCGTCGCCGAAGACAATGCCGACCAGGGCGTCGGGGTGGAGCACCTTGGCGGCGAGGGCGAACCCCGGTCCGGTGCCGAGCGTGCCGGCAGGTCCCGGTTCGAGCACATGGCCCGGGGTCGAGACCTGGAGCCACTTGGCGGTGGTGGCGACGATGTCGCCGCCGTCGACGGCGACGATGGCGTCGGGACCGAAGAAGGCGGCCACGTCGCGCCCGAAACGCTGCGGCACGATCTCGTCACCGGCCGCCTCCGCCTCCTCCTCCGCGGCCTGCAGCTTCTCGGCTTCGATCTGGCGGATGTCGCGGGTCCAGGCGCGTTCCCCCTTCACGGCGAAGGTGGAGCGGGCGTCGAGGAGTTGGGCGACGAAACGCCCCGGGGTGGCGACGATGGCGACCGGGGCCGGCCGGTTCCACCCCAATTTGGTGGGTTCGGCGTCGACCTGGACCACGGTGGCGGACGGGGCGATCTTGCGGCCGTAGCCGGTGCGGAAGTCCCAGTCGACCCCGAGGGCGAGCACCAGGTCGGCCCCGGCGAACGCCTGGGAGCGGGCCCTGGTTCCGAGCAGGGGGTGACCGTGCGGGAACGCCCCCCGGGCTCCGGCATTGACGTAGGCGGGGGCGTCGAGGGTCTCGGCCAGCTCCACCAGGGCCACCGCCCCTTCCCGGCGGATGCCGCTGCCGGCGAACAGCACCGGGCGTTCCGCCGCGGCGAGCAATGCGGCGACCCGGGCTACCACCGCCGGATCGGCCCCCATCGGGTCGGTGGCCCGGTAGGCGACCGGGAGGGGGGTCGCCTCGTCCACCGTGGCCGCCTGCACGTCGAGGGGGATGTCGAGGAACACCGGGCCGCCCCGCCCGGCGAAGGCGTGGCGGGCGGCGAGGGCCACGTACTCGGCGAGCCGTGCCGTTTCCCATGCGGTGGTGGCGAGGCGGGTGATCGAACGAAACAGCTGGGGATGATCCATCTCCTGCAGACCGCCGGCGTGCTCCTGGCGGATCGGGTGGCGCCCCCCGAGCACCAGCATCGGCGTGCCCGAGAAGTGGGCGTTCATCACCGCGGTGACGGTGTTGGTGACGCCGGGGGCGGCGGTGACGGCGGCGACGCCGAGCCGGCCGGTGAGCCGGCTGTAGGCCTCGGCGGCGTGGGCCGCGGTCTGCTCGTGGCGGACGTCGACGAGCCGGATCCCCTCCTCGACGCAGCCGTCGAGGATCGGGACGATGTGTCCTCCGGTGAGGGTGAACACCGTGTCGACCCCCTCCGCCCGCAAGGCGCGGGCGAGGAGCCGCCCGCCGTGGATCTTGGCCATGTCGCCTCCCGTCGTCGGACGGCTCACCTCGTCAGGTCGTCCCAGGTGCCCTCGAGAAAGAGCCGCGGCTGCAGGACGTAGGCGAGTTCGGCGCGACCCGAACGGACCTTGTCCCATTCCATGATCGCCAGGTCGATGCCGATCACCGCCCCGGTCTTCACCTGGACCCGGGCGCCGGTCAACTCCTCGATGAGGTCGCCCCACGTCGGCTGGTGACCCACGATCATGAGGAACCGGGTGGCGCGGGCAGCTCTGGCGACGATGTCGAGCACCGTGCCGGGGGACGACCCGTAGAGATCCTCGACCAGCTCGATGTCCGTGCTCCAATGCCCGGCCCGGGATGCCAGCTCGACGGTGGAACGGGCCCGCAGCGCAGTGGAGCTGTAGACGAGCTGGGGAACCTGGCCCATGCGGGACAGCACCTTGCCCATGACCCGGGCGGAGGCGCGGCCCCGCTCGTTGAGAGGTCGCTCGTGGTCCGGGGCGTCCCCGCCCCAGTCCGATTTGCCATGCCGCATCACGAGGAGTCGTTTCATGGACTCCACGTTACCGAAGTACCTTGAGGCGGCGAACGGCGACGGCGGCGCCCAGGGAGGCACCATGGCACGCATCGACAAGGGGGTCGAAGCTCATCTCGAGCCGCGGGAGAAGATCGAGCTGACCGCTCGGGGGGCCATCGAAGGCTTCACGAACTGGTCGAACCTCGGGGGCACCCTGGCGGCGATCGTCGCCCTCACCGTCGTCCGGCTGGCGCGCCTCGGCTTCTGGGCGGGGGCGGCAACGATCGTCGTGGTCATCGTCGTCGCGTTCATGGCGATCCTGATGCTCGTCGGCCGCCCGATGGCGCGCCGTCACGATCCGCCGTTGACGGGTCCGTACGTGCTCGTGGCGCTGACCAACCGCCGCCTCGTCATCCTCGACCGGGCCCGGGGCGACGAAGCCGGCGCGGTGGTGGCGGCCTACCCGCGATCGGCAGTCTCCGCGGTGAGGCACCGGTCCGCCCGCCTGCTCCGCCCCCATCTCCTCACCTTCCGAGTCGGCGACCGCCGGTACGGATACGAGTTCCCGCGCTCCGAAGACGTGGCCGATCTCGCAGACCGGCTCAGTCGCTGAGGGCGTGGCGACGTGCCACGCGGGGGCCGATACGATGGGGAGCGAAACCGACGAACACGAGGAGTGAGCGACATGGGCCTCGACGCCTCCCTGGAACAGGCACTCAACGACCAGATCACTCTGGAGTACGCCTCCGCCTACGCCTACACCGCCTTCGGGGCGTGGCTCGACGCCGAGAGCCTCCCCGGCATGGCGAGCTGGATGGCGGCGCAGGCGGCCGAGGAACTCACCCACGCCCAGAAGTTCGCCCGCTTCGTGCTCGACCGCGGCAACCGGGTCCGTCTCGGGGCCATCACGGCGCCCCGCGACGCGTTCGAGTCGCCGCTCGAGGTCTTCCAGCTGGCGCTGGCCCACGAGCAGAAGGTCACCGCCGCCATCAACGCCCTCTACGCGGCGGCGGTCGAGGCGAAGGACTACGCCTCGCTCCCGCTCCTCGACTGGTTCGTCGACGAACAGGTCGAGGAGGAATCCACCGTCCAGCAGATCATCGACGACCTGCGCCGCGCCGGCAGCGAGGGGCACGCCCTGCTCATGATCGACCGTGAGCTGGGAACCCGCACCACCGCCGGGGCCGCCGAAGCCTGAATCTGCCGCCTACAGGTGATCGACGATGTAGTCGATCGCCTCGGTGAGCTTCTCCAGGTCGGACGGCTCGATGTTGGGGAACATGGCGATCCGGAGCTGGTTGCGACCCAGCTTGCGGTAGCTCTCGGTGTCGACGATGCCGTTGGCGCGCAGGACCGCAGCCACCGTGTCGGCGTCGACGTCGTCGCTGAAGTCGATGGTCGCCACCGTGGTGGACCGCATCGCCGGGTCGGTCACGAACGGGGTCGTGAACGGGCGGCTCTCGGCCCATCCGTAGATCAGCGACGACGATTCGGCGCAGCGGTCGATGGCCCACTGCAACCCGCCGAGCTCCAGCATCACGTCGATCTGGCGTCGCAGCAGGAACAGGGTGGCGAGCGCCGGGGTGTTGTACGTCTGGTCCTTGCGGGAGTTGGACAACGCCAAGGACAACGACAGCGTCGGCGGGATCCACCGGTCCGACGCCGCGAGCTGTTCGATGCGGCCGATGGCCGCCGGCGAGCACAGCGCCACCCACAGCCCACCCTCGGCGCCGAAGACCTTCTGTGGCGAGAAGTAGTAGACGTCGAACTGGGTGGGATCGACGGGCATCGCCCCGGCGCCCGAGGTGGCGTCGACCGCCACCAGACCGGCCGACCCGTTGGGGCGGACCACCGGCATCATCACCCCGGTCGAGGTCTCGTTGTGGGTGAGCCCGTAGAGGTCGATGCTCGGGTCGGCCACCGCTTCGGGATGCGTGCCCGGTTCCGACTCGATCACCTGCGGGTCCTCCAGGTGCGGGGCCGCCTTGGCGACCGCGGCGAACTTGCCGGAGAACTCGCCGAAGACGAGGTGCTGGCTACGTTGCTGGATGAGGCTGACGGCAGCGGCGTCCCAGAAGGAGGTGGCGCCACCGACGCCGAGGACGACCTCGTAGTTGGCCGGGAGCGCGAACAGGTCCGTGAGCCCGGCCCTGAGCGCCGCCACCACGCTCCTGACACCGGGCCGCCGGTGGCTGGTTCCCATGTAGCTGGTCCCGCTGACCCCGAGTTCCAGAAGGATCTCGGTGCGCACCTTGGACGGTCCCGAGCCGAACCTGCCGTCCTCGGGGAGGAGGCTCGGGGGGAGCTCGACAGCTGCGTTGTCATTCATGATGTCACCACCGGGTATCGTGCGGTTCGGACGAATCGCGACTTTCGATGGGGAGGCTAGAGCAATGTCGGGTGCAGGCCCAGGCGGGCTCTCTCAACGTGCTGTAGGGGTGGCGGAATCGGCCACCCTGGCCATCACCGCCAAGGCGAAGGCGTTGCGAGCCGCCGGTGAGCCGGTGATCGGATACGGTGCCGGGGAGCCCGATTTCCCCACGCCGTCATTCATCGTGGAGGCCGCCGCGGCGGCCGTCGCCGATCCTCGGAACCACCACTACACCCCCGCGGGGGGTCTCCCCGAACTGCGTGAGGCGATCGCGGCCAAGACCGGGCGCGACTCCGGCTACCAGGTGGAGCCGTCCCAAGTGGTGGTCACCAACGGCGGCAAGCACGCCGTCTACGCCACCTGCCAGGTGCTCCTCGACCCCGGCGACGAAGCGCTGCTGCTCGCCCCTTACTGGGTGACCTACCCCGAGGCGATCCGGCTCGCCGGCGGGGTACCGGTGGTGGTCGACGCCGACGACACCACCGGGTACCGGGTCACCGTCGACCAGTTGGAGGCGGCCCGCACCCCGCGCACCAAGATGCTGGTGTTCGTCTCGCCGTCCAACCCGACCGGGGCCGTCTACCCGGCGGCCGACGTAGCCGCCATCGGGGCCTGGGCCGCCGCCCACGGCATCTGGGTGATGACCGACGAGATCTACGAGCATCTCGTCTACGGCGACGCCGTGTTCTCCTCGATGCCGGTCGAGGCGCCGGAGGTGGCGCCCCGCTGCGTCGTGGTCAACGGGGTCGCCAAGACCTACGCCATGACCGGGTGGCGGGTCGGATGGCTCATCGCTCCGCCCGAGATCGCGGCCGGGGCGATCCGGCTCCAGAGCCACATGACCTCCAACGTCGCCAACGTCAGCCAGCGGGCCGCCCTCGCCGCGGTCCAGGGGCCACTCGACTCGGTGCAGGAGATGCGGGCCGCTTTCGACCGGCGCCGCCTCGTCATGCACGAGATGCTCAATGCCATCGACGGGGTGGTGTGCCCCGAACCGGAGGGCGCCTTCTACGCCTTCCCCTCCATGAAGGGTCTGCTGGGCAGGCCACTGGGTGAGAAGAGTGCCGCCTCCACCCTCGAACTCGCCGCGCTCCTCCTCGATGAAATCAAGGTGGCGATCGTACCCGGCGAGGCGTTCGGGGCCCCGGGCTACGCCCGTTTCTCGTTCGCGCTCGGTGACGCCGACCTGGCCGAAGGCCTGCAGCGCATCACGTCCCTGGTGGATCGCTCGAGCTGACCGGCCTCTCCCGTAGCCCGTCGAGCTCAGCGGCGACCACCTGCCACGCCTCCGAGGCGGGATCGGTGAGATCGTCGTGGCCGGCGCCTTCGATCTCGTGGTAGACCACGGAGTCGCCCGCCTGGGCGGCGGCGCCGGCGTACCGGCGACTCATGTCCACCGGCACCCGCTCGTCGGCGGCGCCATGCACCACGACCTGGGGGATCCCGAGCGGCAGCATCTCGGCGGGAGAGGCGAGGGCGAAGCGGTCCTCCCCGTCCTGGGGACTCCGCCGCAGAAACTGCTCGACCGCGCCGCCGGCCACGTCGTCGCGGTGGGCCGCGGCGAGGTCGGCGAGGGGGGCGAGGCCCACGGCGGCGGTGACGGTGACCACCGGCCGGTGTGCCTGCCCGCTCTCGACGAGCGAGGGTCGGGGCCCGGCCCACAACGCCAGCTGACCGCCCGCCTCATGTCCCACGGTGACGACCCGGGACAGATCGAGGTGGTGTGCCCCGGCGATCTCGGCGAGGTGATCGAGGGCGGCGGCGACGTCGGTCATGGTCGACGGCCAGCCACCCCCGGCACAGACTCGGTGGTATTCGACGTTCCAGGTGGCCCAGCCGCGCCGGGCCAGGTCGACGGCGAGGCCGTCCATCAGGTCGCGGGTCCACGGATCACGCCAGGCGCCGCCGTGGAGGAGGACCGCGACCGGGAAGGGGCCGGCGCCGTCGGGGACACGCAGATCGGCTTCGTGATGGGAACCGGAGGCGTAGCGCACGGTCGTTGCCGGCCACGCGGCGCGCCACCACAGGTGACGGAGGGCATCCCGGTAGCCGGTGAGGCCGCGGCCGAAGATGACCCGCACGCAGGCGGGGGCGGTCAGGGAGACGCGGCGCCACGGCTCGCGGGCGTGGATGTTGGAGATGTGGACCTCGACGGTCGGGAGCCCCGCGGCCAGGATGGCGTCGTGGATGGCGTAGCTGGTGTGGGTGTAGGCGCCGGCGTTGAGCACCACCCCGTCGACCCCGCCGACCGCCTGGTGGAGGCGGTCGATGATGGCCCCCTCGTGGTTGGACTGGAATGTGACGACCTCGAGGTCCAGGTCGGCGCCCCAGGCCTCGATCATCGCTTCGAGGCGGGGGAGCGTCGTCGCCCCGTAGACGTCGGGCTCGCGAGTTCCGAGCAGGTTGAGGTTGGGCCCGTTGACCACGAGCACGCGTTCCATGAGCCGGAGAGTATTGGATTGGCCCGGCGCGTCCAAGGCATCCGGTCCGATCGCCCGCGGCGGTCAGGATCCGTTCCCGGAGCTTCGCGAGGCTGAATCCGCTAACTTTGCGGCGGTGGTTCAACCACCCTGGGGAAGGAGGCACCCATAGACATGAAATTCACAAAACGATGGCTGTTGCTGATGGCAGTCGTGGCCTTGCTGGCCGCCGCCTGCGGAAGCAGTAGCGAAGACACGACGACGACGGCTGCCGAGACGACCACGACGGCCGGCCCGGCGGAGACCACGACGACCGCGGCAGGCGCCGGGTTCGAGGGGTACTCCCTGGCGGCCGACAGCTGCGACTACGGCGGCCTGCTCAAGAGCATCACCGCGGTCGACGAGCTGACGGTGCAGTTCGAGCTGTGCCAGCCGGACGTGGCGTTCGCGTCCAAGGTGGCGTTCTCCGCCTTCGGGATCTTCCCGGAGGAAGTGCTGGTCGCTACCGGCGGCGGCGGTCCCGAGCTGTTCGAGCATCCGGTCGGCACCGGGCCGTACATGCTCTCCCAGTGGGAGCGCGGCAACCAGCTGGTGCTGAAGCGCTTCGACGACTACTGGGGCAATTCCGCCGAGACGGGAACCCTGGTGTTCCGGTGGAGTTCTGAGGCCGCCCAGCGGCTGGTCGAACTCCAGGCGGGCACGGTTGATGGCATCGACAACCCGGGCCGCGACGACTTTGCGGTGATCGAGGGTGACTCCAGCCTGCAGCTCCTGCCGCGGGAAGGAACCAACATCTTCTACGTCGGCCTCAACCGGGACAAGGAGCCGTTCGGCGACGAGCGGGTGCGGCAAGCGATCGCCATGGGCATCGACCGCCAGCGCATCGTCGACAACTTCTACCCACCGGGATCGACGGTTGCGGAGCAGTTCCTGCCGATGTCGATCTTCGGGTGGACGCCCGAACCGGTGTGGTACGACTACGACCCGGACGCCGCCAAGGCCCTCCTGGCCGATGCCGGCTACCCCGACGGCTTCGAGGTGACGCTCAACTACCGTGACGTGGTCCGCAGCTACCTGCCGAGCCCGAGCACGGTGGCGACCGACATCCAGGCCCAGCTCGCCGAGATCGGCATCACCGTGAACATCGAGGTCATGGAGTCGGGGGCCTTCCTCGACGCCAGCGACGCCGGTGATCTCACGATGTACCTGCTGGGATGGGGCGCCGACTATCCGGACGCCACCAACTTCCTGGATTACCACTTCGGATCCGGAGCCTCGGCGCAGTTCGGCGCAGGCTTCGACGACATCCATCAGGTGCTCAACCAGGCGGCTCAGATCGCCGACCCGGCCGAGCGTCTCGTGCTCTACCAGCAGGCTGCCGAGCTGATCAAGGAGCACGTGCCGATGGTTCCCGTGGCCCATGGCGGCTCCGGCACGGCCTACCGCGCCGACGTCACCAACGCCCAGGCGAGCCCGCTCGGCAACGAGTACTTCGCCGTGATGGATCCGGGTGGCCGCGACCAGTTCGTCTGGATGCAGAATGCCGAGCCGATCGGCCTCTACTGCGCCGACGAGACGGACGGCGAGTCGTTGCGTGCCTGCGAGCAGATCAACGAGTCGCTGCTCTCCTACGAGATCGGCGGGACCGCGGTCCAGCCGGCGTTGGCGGAGACGTGGGAGGCGAACGACGACGGCACCGTGTGGACGTTCCACCTCCGTTCCGGAGTGACGTTCCACGACGGTTCGACGTTCGACGCCAACGACGTGGTCAAGTCGTGGGTCGTGCAGTGGGATGCCTCGGATCCGCTCCATGTGGGTCGTGACGGCAACTTCACGTACTTCCAGGCCGACTTCCTGTCGTTCCTGAACCCGCCCGCCGAGTAGCAGAAACCGAGTCAGACAACGGAGAGGGACGGGGCGGAGCCCCGTCCCTCTTCCGCGCCGATTAGCCTGCGGACCCTTGGGCAGATTCATCGTGCGCCGGCTCCTGTCGTCGATTCCCGTCCTGCTGGGAATCCTGATCGCAGTGTTCGCTCTGGCGCGGCTCATTCCGGGGGATCCTTGCATCGCCGCTCTGGGGGAACGCGCCACCGATGAGATCTGCGACGCCTACAACGATCGGTACGGGCTCAACGAGCCGATCGTGCAGCAGTTCGGCATCTACATCGGCGACGTCGCCACCGGTGACCTCGGCGAATCGTTCCGGTTCGCCAAGCCGGTGAGCACCCTGCTGGTGGAGCGGCTCCCCACCACGATCGAGTTGTCGTTCGCCGCCCTGTTGATCGCGGTGCTGGTCGGGGTGCCGCTCGGGATCATCTCCGGGTACCGCCACAACACCAAAACCGACGTCGCCACCATGGTGGGCGCCAACATCGGGGTGTCGATGCCGGTGTTCTGGCTGGGGCTGATGCTCCAATACCTGTTCGCCGTGGTGTTACGCAACACACCGCTGTCCTTACCGCCCTCGGGCCGGCTCGACGCCGGCCTCATCCCGGAGCGCTTCTTCGACGTGTGGGGCTGGGGCAGCAACGGCGTCTTCACGTTCTTCGGCAACTTCACCGTGCTCAACTCGCTGGTGACGGGCCAGTGGGACGTGTTCCGCTCCGCGGTGGGCCACCTCATCCTGCCGGCGCTGGCCCTCGCCACCATCCCGATGGCGATCATCGCCCGCATGACCCGCTCCAGCCTGCTCGACGTGCTCGGCCTCGACTACGTGCGGACCGCCCGCGCCAAGGGCCTCACCGAGCGGGTCGTCGTCATCCGCCATGCGCTCCGCAACGCCTTGCTGCCGGTGGTGACCGTGGTCGGGTTGTCGCTCGGTACGCTGCTGGGCGGGGCGATCCTCACCGAGACGATCTTCAACCTCTCCGGAGTGGGCAAGACCGTGTTCGACGCGATCGAATCGCGTGACTACACGGTCGTCCAGGGCTTCACGCTCGTGATCGCGATCGGCTTCGTCCTCACCAACCTCATCGTCGACCTCATCTACACCTACCTCGATCCGCGAGTGAGGGTGGGCTGATGGCGCTCGAGATCCGCCCCGACGATCAGGTCACCGAGGTGGCGTCCCTCCCGGCGCGAGGGCTGTGGGGCAATGCCTTCCGTGAGCTGGCCCGGAAACGGTCGGCGCGGGTCGGGATGGCGATGCTGGCCCTCCTCATCATCGTGGCGATCTTCGCTCCGCTCATCGCCCCGTACGAGCCCAACGAGGTGCTGTTCGGGGAGGGGGTCAGTCCTCGCGATCCGCCGTGCATCCACATCTTCGGATGCGACTCGTCCATCCCGCAGCACATCCTCGGCGTCGACGGCAACGGGCGGGACGAGTTCAGCAGGCTCATCTACGGGTCGCGGGTCTCGTTGCTCGCCGGCTTGGGAGCGGTCGGCTTCGCGGTCGGCATCGGCACCGTGATCGGACTCACGGCCGGGTTCTTCGGGCGCCGGGTCGACAACGTCCTGATGCGGATCATGGACGTCTTGCTGGCGTTCCCGGCGCTGCTGCTCGCCATCTTCATCGTGTCGGTGACCGGCACCGGCCTGTTCAAGTCGATCCTCGCCATCTCGGTCGTCACCATCCCTGCCTACGCGCGCGTGGTGCGCTCCAGTGTGCTCACCGTGAAGGAGCAGGATTTCGTGCAGGCGGACCGGGTGCTCGGGGTGGGTTCGCTGCGGATCCTGTGGCATCGCATCCTTCCCAACTCGCTGACGCCGCTGGTGGTGCAGGCGACCCTCGGGGTCGCCACCGCGGTGCTGGAGATCGCGGCGCTGTCGTTCCTCGGCCTCGGGGTGCAGCCGCCGACGGCGGAATGGGGTTCGATGCTGGCCGCGGAGCGCAACCAGGTCTTCACCGCCCCCCACCTGGTGTTCTTCCCCGGTCTCGCCATCATGTGGAACGTGCTCGCCTTCAACCTGCTCGGCGACGGGCTACGCGACGCCCTCGACCCGAGGTTGAACCGATGACGGATCGGCTCGACGGCACACCCACCCCCGGCGAGGCAGAGTCGGCGCCGCTCCTCGAGGTCAGCGGACTCAAGACCCACTTCTTCACCCGGGACGGCGTGGTCAAGGCGGTCGACGGCGTCGACCTCACAGTGGGGAAGGGCCAGATCCTCGGCCTGGTCGGCGAGTCGGGGTGCGGCAAGTCGGTGACGTCGATGTCGATCCTGCGGCTGGTGGCCGACCCGGGCCGCATCATCGGGGGGCAGGTCCTGTTCCATGGGGACGACCTGCTCACCATGCCGATCAAGGAGCTGCGGCAGATCCGGGGCGATCGCATCTCGATGATCTTCCAGCAGCCCAACTCGTCGCTGAACCCGGTGTTCACCGCCGGATTCCAGATCGCCGAGGTCTACGAGGTCCACGAGAACCTGAAACACAAGGTGGGCGAGGAGAAGGCCGTCGACATGCTGCGCCAGGTGGGCATTCCCGACCCACGCCGCCGGCTCCGGGCTTACCCGCACGAGCTCTCAGGCGGGATGGCGCAGCGGGTCATGATCGCCATGGCGCTGGCGGCCGATCCTGAGCTGCTCATCGCCGACGAGCCCACCACCGCCCTCGACGTCACCATCCAGGCCCAGATCCTCGA
>CAZQUB010000021.1:0-22015 GCA_964596225.1 uncultured Acidimicrobiaceae bacterium | reverse complement strand
CGCCGTTGGGGCCCACGATGCCGAAGATCTCGCCTTCCTCGACGTGGAACGACACGCCGTCGACCACGTTCCTGCCCCCGTAGGCCTTGACAAGACCTTCGACCTCGATCACCGCCATCGCTCCTCCTTCGCTCGCCGACCTTCCCAGTGTGCCTGGAAGGGCAGGGTCATGGCCATCACCTGCCCCGGGAAGGGGCAGCCACCGGTGAACCGGCGCGTGTGCCGATTGCAGGGCAGCCAGGGTCGAATGGACGGCCATCCCCCCAACCGCCGATGATACGGAGAGCACACCGACGGGAGGAGGAAGCAATGACCGTAGCAGGAGGAACCGCCGAGGAGCGGGCCCGCAAACGGGTCGAGGAATTCGTGGGATTGATGTGGCACCTCGTCGTCTACGTCGTGGTCAACGGGTTCCTGTGGGGCATCGACCTAGCGCAAGGCGGCGGCGTCGAATGGGCCTACTGGGTGACCATGGCGTGGGGGATCGGTCTCCTCTTCCACATCGTGGCGTACTTCATCGACCGCAGTGGATTCCAGGACCGCCGCTACCAGCGCTACCTCGCCCAAGAACGCTCCCGGGAGAGTGACGCACCGATCGGGGAATGACAGCGGGCGCGGTCCTGTACGTCACCGGTGGTCCGAGCCGGTGTGGCGTGACGGGTGAACGAGACGGAGGGGGCGGGACGAACCGTGCCCCGGACGCGGCCTCGCCCGGATTCCGGCGCCGGAAGGGGGAGGAGCGCCGGGACCCGGGCGAGTTGACCCGTTCAGACGCCGAGACCTGAGAGCTCGCGTGCCGGATCGTCGGCGTTTCCGGTACCGAACGGGCGGAAGCCGTGCCCCCCGCGGCGCCCCTGGAAGGTGTCGAGAAGGGGAGTGTCTCCGTTGACGAACCCCTCGACCCTGGTGGCGAGTTCGGTCTTGAGCTCGTCGGCCCGGTCCGAGGTGATGCAGCCGTTCTCGACCGCCTGATCGATGTGGTCGTTGGCGTCGGCGACGATGGCGTCGACCACGTCCGCCACGGCGACGCCGTGGTCGGCCGCGACCTCGGCGACGGTCTGGCCGTCACGCAAGGCGGTCAGCAGGTCTGCCGCGTCGATGCCGATGGCGTCGGCCGCCACCTGGAGGTTGCCTCCGGCGCGGTGTCCGTGCCATCCCGGCTGGGCCCCGAAGCGCGCACGGAGCGCATCGGCCACAGCGTGCGCCTGGTCCTGGGTGATGACGCCGTCGGTCACCAGACCGGCGAGGACATCTTCGATAGGGCCTACCTGAGCTTCAGTTGCCACGTCGTCGGCGGTATCGGCGGCGGCGACCCCGGGGGAACCGAGTGCCGCGCCGGCCGCGAATCCGGCGACGAGGAGGAGGGCCGTCGCCGCGGCGGCGAGCGTCTTGCGCATGCGGGAGTCCTTTCTCGCTGGGATGCTTTCAGCAGCATCGGTGAACCGCATGAGGGCGCGCTGAGAGGAACGTGAGAATCGGGCAAGAATCCGCCGCCCCGGCACCGCCGATTCGGCGCTCGCTAGGGTGGCTCGATGGCTGCAACACAGGCTCCATTCGACCGGTACGACGACTACGACGCGGTCGGCCTCGCCCACCTCGTGGCCCGGGGCGAGGTGCATTCTTCCGAGCTGGTCGAGGCGGTGATCGCCCGAATCGAAGCAGTGAACCCCACCCTCAACGCGGTGATCCGCCGCGACGACGAGAGAGCTCGCCGCCTCGCCGCGTCCGGACCCCCACAGGGGCCCTTCCACGGCGTCCCGATCCTGGTCAAGGACCTCATGTTGGAGGAGGGGGAGAAGACCGGCAACGGCTCGGTGTTCCTGCGCGATTTCGTTTCCCCGATCACCGAGGCGTACGTGGCGCGGGTGAAGCAGGCCGGGTTCGTGCCGGTCGGGCGTACCGCCACCTCGGAGTTCGGGCTGCTCCCGACCACCGAGGCGACGCTCTACGGGCCCACCCACAACCCATGGAACCTGGATCACTCGGCCGGGGGATCGAGCGGCGGATCGGCTGCCGCGGTCGCCGCCGGGATCGTGCCTCTGGCGCTGGGCGGCGACGGGGGAGGCTCCATCCGGATCCCCGCCTCGGTCAACGGCATCTTCGGGCTGAAGCCGTCGCGCGGCCGGAACCCCCGGTTTCCGGCGGCGCCGGCCGACTACATCGCCGTCGACCTCGGGCTGAGCCGTTCCGTGCGTGACACCGCAGCCCTCCTCGACGCGGTCCACGGTGCCGAACCGGGTTCGCAGTACTGGGCGCCGCCGCCCACCGGTCCGTTCCGGGCCGCCGTCGAGCACGATCCCGAGCCGTTGCGCATTGCGTTCACGGTCGAGGACCTGCGGGGCAACCGGGTGCATCCCGACTGCGAGTCGGCGGTGCGGTCCACCGCCGAGCTGCTCGAGAGCCTGGGGCATCGGGTGGTCGAGGACGGCCCGAAGATCGAGGGCGAGCGGGTCGCCAACGCCTTCATCGAGGTGTGGGCCGGGATGGCGGCCGGAGCCTTCCTCCTCATCCTCGATACCGGACAGGACCTGAAGCGCGGCGTGAAAACCATGCGGCGCCTGCTGGGCGACTGGCGCGCCATGAAACTGATCGCCTGGCTCGACTCCCGGCGCAGCAAACTCCCCGCCTTCGAGCCGTTCACGTGGGGGCTCATCGACCTTTCCCGTCACCACACTCCCGCCCAGCTCGACGCCGCCCACACCGTTCTGCAGACCGCATCACATCGCTACGGCGAGTTCCTCGAGAACTACGACATGCTGCTCACCCCGGTGCTGGGCAGCCCACCCGTGCCGCTGGGGGCGATCGATCAGGCCGCGCCCTGGGAACAGCTGATGGAGCAGCTCTTCGGCTACGTGGCGTTCACCCCGATCGCCAACTTCTCGGGCCTCCCCGCCATGTCGGTGCCGCTCCACTGGAACGGAGACGGCCTCCCGGTGGGGTCGCACTTCACCGGACGGTTCGGTGACGAGGCCGGGCTGCTCCGCCTCGCCGGGCAACTGGAACGGGCCCGACCCTGGGCGGGGCGGCGTCCCCCGGTGACGGCAGCCGGCGCCTGACCCGATCCTCGGGCGGAATGCGCCGGCCGAACTCGGGTGTTGCTCGGGAGAACGGTACGTTTCGGGAGGTTCCCCATGGCAATCGAATTCCCACCATTCCCGCCGCTCCCCGAAGGCTGGGAGCCGACCCGGGCGACGCTGCACGCCTACAGCCTCGGCCTCGACGCCATCGCCCGCGCCCACGGCATCACCGATCCCCGCTGGTGGCATGTGTCGCTCACGGTCCGGCCTGACGGACTCGCCACCGACCCGATCCCGCTGCCGTCAGGCGGAGCGTTCAGCCTCCGCCTCGACCTCCGCACTCACCTCGCGGTGCTGGAGACGAGCGACGGGGACACGATGCAGGTCGGGCTGGGCGACGGTCTCACCGCCACCGACTTCACCCGTCGGTTCACCGATCATCTCGCCACCCTCGGCCTCGATGGGCCCTACGACGCCCGGTTCGAGAACGACGATCCGCGACCCTACGTCCCCGACCACGCCCGGGCATTCTTCGATGTCCTGGTGGAGATGGCCGCCGTGCTCGAGACCCACCGTGCCTCCCTCCCCGGCGAGGTGGGGCCGGTCCAACTCTGGCCGCACAACTTCGATCTCGCCTTCGAGTGGTTCGCCCCGGGCGGGGGAGGACGCACCGGGCCGCAACCCCAGATCAACCTCGGCTTCTACCCGGCGGCGCCCGCCTACGTGTACTCCACCCCGCTGCCGTTCCTTGCCGAGCGACTCGACCCGGTGACGCTCCCGGGCGGCGCCGTGTGGCACCACGAGGGCTGGGACGGGGCGGTGCTGCCCTACGACCGGATCCAGGGGAAGCCGGACGGTGCCGCGACGCTGCTGGCGTTCGCCAAGGCCGTCTTCGAGGCGGGGGCGGCGACGCTCCCGGGCTGAGCCGCGGTCCTTCGCGTCAGGCTTCCCGCTCGCGGCGGAGCTGGCGGCCCATCAACTCGAGCACCACCTGACGGGCGTCCTTGTCCTCGTACAGGATGCGGTGGATCTGCTCGGTGATCGGCATCTCGACGTCGATCGAGGCGGCGAGCTGCACCGCGGCCCGGGTGGTCTTGACGCCTTCGGCCACCATGTTCATCGAACTCACGATCTCGTCGAGGGTGCGGCCCCGCCCGATCTCGAGGCCGACGGTGCGGTTGCGGGAAAGGTCGCCTGTGCAGGTGAGCACCAGGTCGCCCAGTCCGGAGAGCCCGGCGAAGGTGAGGGGGTGCCCGCCGCGGGCGACGCCGAGGCGGGTGATCTCGGCCAGGCCACGGGTGATGAGGGCCGCCACCGTGTTGTGGCCGAACCCGAGCCCTTCGGCGATCCCGGCGGCGATGGCGATGATGTTCTTGAGGGCGCCGCCGTACTCGACGCTGATCACGTCGTCGGAGGTGTAGACGCGGAAGGCGGTGTTGGAGAAGAGCGCCTGCACCGCCCGGGCGTTGCCGGGGGACCGGCTGGCGCCCACCACCGCGGTGGGATGCCCGGCCGCCACCTCACGGGCGAAGGAGGGACCGGAGACGCAGACGACCCCGTCGGCCACGGGCCCGGGGGCGAGCTGGGTGAAGATCTCGCTCGGGGTGAGCAGGGTGTCGACCTCGATCCCCTTCGACAGCGAGACCACGATCGTGTCGGCGGGGAGGTCCGGGACGATGCCGGCGAAGACACCGCGGATGAACTGGGTGGGAACGGCGCTGACGATCACCCCGGCGCCGTCGAGTGCCTCCTCCAGATCGCCGGTGGCGCGCAAGGTCGGAGGCAGCGTGAGATCGGGCAGGAACGCCCGGTTCTCGTGCCGCCCGGTGATGTCGGCGACCACGTCGGGTTCGCGGGCCCAGATCGTGGTGGCAATGTCCTGACCTGCCAGCAACCCGGCCAGGGCGGTGCCCCACGACCCGGCCCCGACCACGCACACCTTGCTGTTCATGCGCCCATTGTGCCCGATCCCCGCCCCCCATGCTCCCAACCCAGGGTTGAGAGGCCGCAAAACCGTGTACTGGAGCCCTGGGTTGAGAGGCCGCAAAACCGTGTACTGCAACCCTGGGTTGAGAGGCCGCAAAACCGTGTACTGGAGCCCTGGGTTGGAGGCATCTTCGTATACTTCGGGGGAAGGAGGTGCGCAGGATGCTGCGGCAGGGGATGAAGGTGAAACGCCTCACCAAGAAGGTGGGGCAGGCCTCACCGACCGGCACCATCATCGAGCTTCGCGACGAGTGCGTCGAGGTCCAGTGGGACGATGGCCATCGCAGTGTCGTCTCTCGCCACGCCCTCGTTCCCGCTCACAAGGGTTAGCGCCCGCAAGGGACACGCCTCGCGCCCGCCTCGGTGACTGGGCTGGTGGAGGGCGCGTGCTTTCGCGTGCGTGACGAGCCCGGCGACCTGACGGGCTCAGCCGATGAGGGGAGTACCCGCGCCCGGCTCGGCGTCATCGTCGGGACCGGCGACGGCAAATGCCCGCTTGAAGGCACGGAGGTGGGAAGACCGCGAGGTGGTGGCGTCGTCCGGGAACGGATCGGCCAGATCGCGCTCAACGTTCTCGGGCGGCGGTGGCACGGGACCGGTCGCCTCCGGCGCGTCCCCGTTCGTGGCCGCGGGAGTGTCCGCCCGCGGCAGCCGCAGCAAGAAGCTGGTCCAACCCAGGGTGCGGCCGTAGCCGAGGTTCCCACCCATCCCCATCGCCAGGGTCTTCGCGACCGCCAGACCCAACCCGCTGGTTCCGGTGAGGAGGACCGGGCGCCCGTCGCGCACCGGGCGCTCCCACAAGTCTGCCTCGGCCTCCGCGGTGAGGCCGGGCCCGTCGTCGGCGAAGGTGCACAGCACGTCCTCGTCCTGCGCCGCCACCGCGATCTCGATGCGCGGTCCTCCGTGACTGACCGCGTTGGAGAGCAGGTTGCGAGCGATCTGACGGACCCGGATCGGGTCGGCCCACACCTGCACCTTGCGGCCCCGCACGTTGACGGTCTTCCCGGAACGCCGGATCGGAGCAACCACCACCTCGAGTTCCTCGAGGATGTCGATCGCCTCCGGCTCGTACGTGACCGACCCCTCGTCGAGCCAGCTCGCCACCACCAGGTCCTCGACCATGCGGGCGAGTTCGACCGAATCCTGATTGATGAGCTCGACCAGCTCCATCGCCTCGGAGGGGTCCACGATGCCACGCTCGATCAGCAGTTCGCTGAACCCGAGGATCGTGGTGAGGGGGGACCGCAGTTCCCCGGAGATCCCCGTGATGAGCGCGTCCTTCGCTCTGCTCAACTGGCGTTCCGCTTCCAGCTTGGCCTCGAGGGTGCGATGCGCGTTGCGATTCTGCTGGCGGACGACGATGCGGTAGCCGGCGATGGCAGCGACCGGGATGAGGAAGGTGACGAGGAGACGGGCAGTGATCTCGACGCGGTCCGAAGTGGTCGATGCGGCGTTCCAGGCCTGCAGTGCGGTGACCGCCACCAGCACGGTGGCGACTGCGACCACGGCGATGGCAACGACCGGTGCGACCAGCCGCATCTTGAGGGTGAACCCGCTGCCTTCCATATCCCAAGGTATCGGCATCTCGGGCCGCGTTCCCGCAGCATCGTTGTGGGGGTACCCGATCTGACTAGCCCTGACCGGTCACACGATGCGCCGGTCGCTGGCCCACCGCGCCAGTTCGTGCCGGCTCGACAGCTGCAGTTTCCGCAGGACCGACGAGACGTGGGTCTCGACCGTCTTGACCGAGATGGAGAGCCGACGCGCCACCTGCTTGTAGGCATAGCCACGGGCGATCTGGCGCAGCACCTCACGCTCGCGCGGGGTGAGCTGATCGAGTTCGGGATCGGACGGCACCGGGATGGTCTGCCCGAAGGCGTCGAGCACGAACCCGGCGAGGCGGGGAGAGAACACGGCGTCGCCGTCGGCGACCCGTTCCACCGCGACGACCAGCTCGGCAGGAGAGATCGTCTTGGTGACGTAGCCGCGAGCCCCGGCCCGGATCATGGCGATGACATCCTCGGGGTCGTCGGACACGGAGAGGGCGAGGAACCGGGTGGCGGGATGGGTCTCCAGGACGTTGCGAATCACCGCGAGCCCGCCGCCGCCCGGCATGTGGACGTCGATCAGGACCACGTCGGGGGTGAGGCGGCGGATCGCCGCCACGGCGTCGTCGACCTCCCCGGACCACCCGCACACCTCGTAGTGCTCTTCGAGTTCGGTGCGGACACCGGTGAGGAACAGCTCGTGGTCGTCGACCAGGAACACACGAACAGGGCTCATGGCGCCTCCCTCGGCAGGGTGAGGCGCACCTCGGTTCCCTCCCCGGGGTGGCTCACGATCTCGGCGGTCCCTCCGTGGCGTCGCATCCGGCCGTCGATGGAATCCCTGATGCCGCGGCGGTCCTCGGGGACGGTGGAGGGATCGAACCCGTCGCCCTGGTCGGTCACGTAGACCTCGATCGATCGCGGCTCGACCTCCATGAACACCGAGACCCGACCGGCGCCGGAGTGACGGGCGGCGTTGGCGATGGCCTCCCCGGTGGCGGCGGCGAGCGCCCGGGTGTGGGCGTCGAGGGGGGCGTCCCCGACCCGCACCACTTCGACCGGGACACGGTGGTCCTGTTCGATGCGGGCGGCGAGCTGCTCGATCACCGTCCCGACCTGATCGGCGTCGTCGTCGCGGTGATGCCCGTAGAGCCAGCCGCGCAGCTCCCGCTCCTGCCCCCGGGCCAGGGTCACCATCTGGCGGGGATCGTTGCTGCGTTGGATGAGGGCGAGGGTCTGCAGCACCGAATCGTGGAGATGGGCGGCCATCTCGGCGCGTTCCTGGGACCGGATGCGATCGAGTCGTTCCTTGCCGAGGTCACGGACCAGGCCGAGGACCCAGGGCCCGAAGACGAGCATGAACCCGGCCGCGGTGAGGGCGGCGGCGACGATGGCAGGCCCGAGGTCGGACATGGTCCCGAGGTTGCTGATGAGCGTCGCCAGCCCGGCGACCATCACCAAGGCGCCGATGGCGATGCGGAGCCGTCCCGGGTTGGAGTCGGTGATGGCGGCGCCGAGGCCCCCCGGTCCGTCCGCTCCCGGCCGGTCCCACATGGCGGCGGTGCCGAAGGACACGAGACCGACCGCCCACATCAGGCTGTCGCCGAACCAGATGCCCACGGTGCGGAGGAACACGAGCAGGCCGAGGAAGACGAGACCGAGCCCGGCGAGCTGGCGGCGGTCGGCGGAGACTCGCGGTCCGACCTCCTCCAACCGGTCGACGGTCAGTGCCCACCCGGCGAGGTACAGCGCGACGCCGATGCCGCCGGCGAAGGCGAGCACGATGAAGGCGGCCCGCACGTAGGTGGGGCGAACCCCGAGCCGGTGGGCGATCCCCCCGGCGAGGCCACTGATGACGCGATCGCCGGCGGTGCGGTAGAGGAGGGCGTCGATGCGGCGCATCGTCGAGATCGCTCCCGTCTGGAGGTTGGCGCCGGTGGCGATGACGGACTCCCATTCGTGGCGTTGGGTGACCACGATGATGTTGTCACACCGCGCCTGTGGCGACAACCGGGAGTCACCCTGAGATCGATACCCCCGTCTCAGGGTCGGCGCCGGGTGATCCCCGATACCCTGGGGGATCGCCAGGGCGCATGCTGGCTCCATGATGAACGACACAACCACCACATACCGTCCTCCGGACACGTCGCAACGGCGCCTGGAACGCGCCCGCGACGACCGTGTCGTCGCCGGCGTCGCCGCCGGGATCGCCAAGCACTACGACGTCGGGGTCGGCTGGGTCCGCCTCGGGTTCGTCGTGACGTCGCTCTTCGGCGGCGCCGGGGTGCTGCTCTACCTGCTCGGATGGCTCGGGCTGCCCGAGGAAGGGGAGGAGCACTCCATGGCGGCAGCCCGGGTCCGTGAGATCGAGGGAGCCCGCAGCTGGCTCGGTTTGGGACTCATCGTCGTCGCGGCGGTGATCGTCCTCGCCGGGTTCGACTTCGTGCGGCCCGGGTTGCTGTGGGCGGCCGCCCTCGTCCTCGTCGGCGTGCTGCTCTACCGGGGCGACCTCCCCGATCCTCCGCGCAGGAAGCCCCGGCCGGGCACCAACGCCGCGACCCCACTCGATTCGGCGGTCTCCGAGCCCGGATCTCCTCCCGTCTCACCCGACGTCGCAGCCTCCGATGCCGTCGCATCGGAGGGCGGCGTCGACCCGGACGTCAACGGCGCCGCCCTTCCCGGCGGCGCCGTTGCCGCGGCCGTCGCCGGCAGCGTCGACACCGTCGACCTTCCCCCGGCGCCCGCCGTCGACGATGGCGAGGCTGCCACCGACGACCAGGACGGCGAGATCGGTTCGCCCGACATGGGGTACGACGAGGTCGCCCCACCCCCGCCGCCCCCGGTCCCGGCGCCGGGCGGAGAACCGAAACCGGTCCCCCCGCGCCGCCGCCGTTCACGGTTGGGTCGGTACACGCTGGCGACGATGCTGATCGTCCTCGGCGTCATGAGCCTGCTCCATACCGGCGGCGTGATCGATCCCACGGCACGCCAGTACGTCGCCGCCGCGGTCACCACGGTCGGGCTCGGTCTCGTCGTGGGGGCCTGGTGGGGGAGGGCCCGTACCCTCATCTTCTTCGGCATCCTCCTCCTGCCCCTCCTGGCGGGCGCCACCCTCGTCAGGGTCCCGCTCGACGGAGGATTCGGCGATCCCATCTACCGGCCCGCCACCGTCACCGACGTCGCGTCCGAATACCGGCTCGTCGGGGGCGATCTGACCCTCGACCTGGGCGATATCGAACTCGACGCCGGGCCGCTCGATATCGAGGTCACCAACGCGTTTGGGCAGGTCACCGTCATCGTCCCCGCCGACGTCGCGGTGAACATCGACGCCCGTGTCGGCGCCGGTGACCTCATGCTCCCCGGTCTCGACGCCAACGGCGTCGACGTCGAACGGTCGCTGGTGCTCCACGGGGAAGGGCAGCTCGACCTCGACCTCGAGGTGGGCTTCGGGCAGATCCGGGTGTTCCGGACGGAACGATGAGGAGGTCTCATGAAACGACACACGTTTGACACGGTCTCGTTCCTCGCCGGAGTGATCCTCCTCGCGCTGAGCGTCCCTTTCCTGTTCACCGACGTCCGGTTCCGGCCGGCCGAAGGCCGCTGGATCGTGCCCGGGATCCTGATCATCGCCGGGGTGGTGATGCTCAGCGCCGGGTGGGGCCACGGCGAGACCGCCCAATCGGCTGCAGCACGACCGGACGCCGAGGAACCGGGAGGCGAGGACCTCACCGCCCCCTGACATCACACGGCGATCCGGCGCACCACCAGCAGGCCGTCCTCCGGGGCGGCCTGCATCGCGAAGGCGAAACGATCGATGTCGAGGCACAGCGCCAGGTCGTCGGGGTGGGCCCAGGCGGCGACCCGGAGCCGGCCCGCGCTGGGGGACGCCGCGGCCCTGCGGCGCACCGCCTCGACGTCGAGGGTGCCGGTGAGCGCCGCCTCCACGTAGTCGGCGGTGGCTTCGTCCTCCTCGGCCGGTTCGACCCCGGACCGTCCCGACGCCACGATCGAGAGGGTCTCGTGGTGGCGGACCGCGCCCGCCGTGGCGCCGGCGACCACCAGGCTCGCCGGGTAGAGGGGCCCGGCGCCGGCTTCCCACGCGGCCCGGGCGCAGCGGGTGCCCGCCATCGTCCGCTGCACCAGGGTGCGGCCGGCAAGGCGGGCGGTGTCGCGGACCTCGCCGGGGGAGTTCCCGGCGTCGAAGCCGTCGGGCCGGGTGCCCCCGTCCTCGCCGATCAACCAGGCGTCCTCGATCGAGGAGGCGAGGGCACGGGCCTCGTCGAGGTCGGCAGCGAGGACCACCCGTTCGGCGCCTGCCGCGAAGGCGTAGGCGGCGGTGGTGAACGCCCGGAACGTGTCGATCACGACGGTGGGGCCGGTGGCTCTGGCGGCGCCGGCGAGGCCGGCGAGGCGGGTGACCTGCATGTGGCCAACCTAGGCGCCGGGCCGTCCCGGATGACCAAACGTGGCTACATCCGGGGGTTTGGTTGGGTAGCCTGTGGCCAGGAAGGCATCATGGTTCGACCACGAAAGCCCATCACTCCGGGCCCGCTGGGGGAAACGGAGGGTCTGCGCCCTTCGTCTCGCTCGTTCGTGAAGGGCCGCTACGCCACCACCACCCACCACCCCCCGGCCGCGGACGACGACAGCGCCGGCACCGACCTGCCTCCGACCTCCAAGTACCTGGCCCGGGCGACCGCGGCGCCTCCTCCCGGCACCTCGGCCGAGCCGCCGTCCCCGCCGCGGGAACCGGCGCCGGTCACCCCCGAGCCGGACGATCCTTCGATCTCGTTCACGATCGACCTCTCCGCGGCGGAGGACGACGAGGAGGAGCGCAGCACCTACTACCAGCGTCACCGGGCCGACCTTCCCCGCCTCGGGATCGAGCCGGCCGACCGGGAGGAGGACCCGCCCGGCCCGCCGCTGCGGTGGGCGCTGCTGCCACGGAACCGCAACCGGGGCTAGCCCGTCCCGGTATCCCGCGTTGCCGTCACTGGTCGTCGGGGGTGCAGGCGTCCCCGAGTGGTTCGATGCCGAGAGCGGCGATCGCCTCTTCCGGGGTCGAATCGAGCACGAGCTGGACGTCGTGGTGGATCAGGTCCACGTTGGGAAGCTGGCGGCCTTCGTCGGTCACTTCCGCCAGGTAGGTCGGCGGGATGAACCGCACCGAGACGATCGAGTCGAGATCGACGACCGGGAGCAGGTCGATGAGGTCGGGGATACGGCTCAGCGGGATGTCGGTTTGGAGTGTCTCCTCCAGCACGCTGGCGATCCGGGGGTAGGCGAGGAGCAGCTCGGCCGGGTCGGACTGTTCCAGCACCGCGTCGAGCACGCAGCGCTGCCGGCCCATCCGGGCGTAGTCGTCGGCGTGGCGCCGGGCCCTGACGTAGGCGAGGGCGAGGTGACCGTCGAGGTGTTGCGGGCCGGGCAGGATGTCGACGTACTCGATGGTGACGCCGTCCTCGTGCGGGTAGGTCTCGTCGACGATGCGGAACGGCACGTCGATGTCGACCCCGCCGAGGGCGTCGACGATCCCGACGAACCCGTCGAGGGTGACGAGCGCGTAGTAGTGGATGGGGATGCCGAGCAGCTCACCGATCCCGGCCTTGATGGCGTTCTCGCCCGGGGTGCCGGGCCCGGGGAAGGCGTCGGGGTACTCCGACCCGGCGATGTAGAGGTCGTTGAGGAGGCGCGGGAAGCAGTTGCAGTCCCACACGCCCATGCCGGCGGGGAGGGGCACCCGGCTCCAGTTGCGGGGGATGCCGAACATGGCGACGTCGCCGGTGGCCGGGTCGATGCTGACCACGATCATGGTGTCGGTGCGGATGCCGGTGCGTCCCGCCCCGGCGTCGCCGCCGAGCAGCAGGATGTTGAGGCGATCGAGACCGTCCCACAGGGCGGGCGCGGCAGGTTGGGTGGTCGTGGTCGTGGCGCCGATCCCCGCGTCCACGGCCGAAGGCTGCGTGGTGGTGGTGGTCGTGTCGTCCTCGGCGAACACGGTGGTGATGAGGTTGTACTGCACCAGGTCGTAGTAGGCGACGGCGGCATGGGGGACGACCAGCATCAGGGCGAGGACGCCGGTGGCGACCGCGCCGACCCGCCCGGCACTTCGAGGTGCCCGCCCGGGACGGCGGTCGCGGGCACAGCGGTAGGCGTCGTCCGCCGCCCAGATCCGGAACCCGAGGAGGACGATGTTGCCGACCATGAGCGCGGTGAGGAACCGGGGTTTGAAGGCTGCCTTGACGACGCCGAGACGATCGAGGGTGAAGACGACGCCGAGAGCGATCAGCACCGCGTCGACACCGAGCAGGATGAGGCCACGGCGTACCCGTCCGGCGTACGCCTGGCCGGCGCCCGGGACGACCGCCGACAGCCCGGCGGCAAGCAGCGGCCGGGCCCTTCGCGGCGCTGGGGGCATGCTCGGCGTCGGGCCCATCCGGCCATGCTAGAAGTCGAGGTGGGACGATCGCCCTGTAGGGTGTTGGCGGCGCCGGCGCATCGGGCCGGCCATTCACAGGACGGCCTGACATGATCGACGAACCGGGATCCGGGGCGCCCTCCGAGCCACCGTCGGACACATCCGATCCGGCCCGTACCCGCTTCGCTCACCTCTCCGAGGACGGCACGGGCTACATCCTGGCGGGGAGTCTGGTGGCCGGGCTCGCCGCCTACGCCTACCAGATCCTCGGGGGGCGGACCCTCGGTGCGGACGCCTTCGCCCCGGTGTCGGTGCTGCTCACGATCCATTTCCTGACGTTCATCGTGATCCTGCTGCCGATCGAGCAGCTCATCATCCGGCGCCTCACCCTCGATCGCACCGCGGTCGGTGTCCCGCCCCGGGCCCTGGCGCTGGCGTCGGCCACCGTGGTGGGGGCGACCCTGTACGCCGGGTTGCGGGTCGACGAGCTCCTCAACGGGGACCGTCGCTTCATCGTGTTCACCGCGTTCACCGTGATCGTCCACAGCCTCTTCGCGGTCGCCCGCGGCCACCTCGCCGGGTTCCGCCGTTTCCGTGAGTACGGCCTCGCCAGCGGCGGGGCGTCCCTGTTCCGGCTCCTGGTGGCGATGGCGGTGCTGGCGGTGCGCCCGTCGGCGTCGGGGGTGGCGATCGGGCTCATCGCGGGGCCTCTCATCGTGATGGTGTGGCGGCCGTTCCGGCGGGTCGAGGTGAACCGGCCGGCCCTCGCCGATCACGAACTCGCCAACGTGTCCGGCCGCGGCCTGCTCTCGGGCCTGGTGCTGTCGTCCGCCGCGTCGCAGATGCTGCTGCTGGCCGGCCCGCTGGTCGCGGCCGCCCTCGGCGCGGCCGACGCGGTGGTGAGCAGCATCTTCGCCATGTTCACCCTGTTCCGGGCGCCGCTCACGTTCGGCTACAACCTCATCGCCCGCATCCTGCCGCCGTTCACCGAGATGGCGGCCCGCAAGGAACGCCGCGAGCTGCGGGCGTGGGCGCGCGGCATGACGTACGCCTCCACCGTGCTGGCGCTGCTCGGCGGGGTCGCCGGGTATCTGATCGGCCCCCAGCTGGTGGCGTTGGCATTCGGCGCCGATTTCCGTCCGGGTGCGACCGCGGCCGCGTTGGTCGCCGCCGGGGTGCTCCTGGCGGGGGCCGGCCTGTTCGTGGCGCAGATCCTGGTGGCGCGGGGCCGCCCCTTCGTCCTGGCGGCGGCCTGGCTGGTGGCGGTGGTGGCCGCGGTCCTGGTCTTGGCCGCCACCGGGGGCGAGATCGAGGTGCGGGTGTCGCTGGCGTTCCTGATCGGAGAAGTCGTGGCCCTGGCGGCGTTGGTGCTGGGGGCGGTGGCGAAGGGTCCCGACGAGGCGACGGTGGGCGCCGGGTACCTGCTGGCGAAACGCACCTTGGACATCGCGGTCGCCACCCTCGCGATCGTGCTGTCGGCCCCGCTGCTGCTGGCGGCGGTGGTGGCAGTGAAACTCGACTCGCGGGGCCCGGCGTTCTTCCGGCAGGAGCGTCTCGGCCGTGGCGGGAGACCGTTCGCCATGCTCAAGTTGCGCACGATGCGGGCGGACGGGGGCGAGGATGTGTTCATCGAGCATCTCGCCCGTCTCGAGGCCTCCCGTCACGACGCGGCCGGCCATGCCATCCGGATCGAGGACGATCCTCGGGTGACCCGGGTGGGCAGGCTGCTGAGGCGGTCGTCGCTCGACGAGCTGCCGAACCTGTGGAACGTGCTCAAAGGGTCGATGTCGCTGGTGGGGCCGCGCCCGCTCGTGCCGGAAGAGGCGGCGCTGATCGGGCTCGACAACCCGCGGTTCTCGGTGAAGCCGGGCGTCACCGGGCTCGCCCAGATCACCGGGCGTGACACCATCGATCTCGACGCCCGCACCCGCCTCGACCTCGAGTACGTGGCACGGCGCAGCGGGCGCCTCGACGCCGCCATCTTGGGCCGTACCGTGCTCGCCGTGTTCCGCCAGCCGGGTCAGTGAGGGATGAAATCGCCGACCGGGGGCGTTGAGTACAGCACCATGGAGGACATCGCCACCCTGTTGACGAAGCCCGACACCACCGTGGCGGTGGTGGGGGCGAGCGACGATCCCGACAAGTACGGGGCGGTGGTCTACCGCGACCTAAAGGCGAAGGGGTTCACCGTGTTCGCGGTGAACCCGAACCGGGACGAGGTCGACGGCGATCCCAGCTACCCGTCGCTGGCCGCCTTGCCGGAGAAGCCCACCATCGTCGACTTCGTGGTGCCGCCGCCGGTCACGCTCGGGGTGCTCCACGCCTGCCTCGATCTCGGACTCACCAACGTCTGGATCCAGCCGGGGGCCGAGAGCCCGGCGGTGCTGGCCTTCGTTCAGGAGCACGAGTTCAACTACATGGCGAACGCCTGCATCATGGTGCAGAGCCGGCTGCGGGGCCGCCTCCCGTCCTGAGGTCCGCCGCGAGGGTCGTCGCTTCGCGGCACCGCTTCGACCAGAATGCGCCGCGATGAGGATCGCGGATGTGCAGACCGGCGGTGGTCCCGTCGCGACGTCCGAAGCCGGACCGTCGCTGGCGGAGCTGCGCTACGACATCACCACCGTCGCCGGCGTCGCCTCCGTCGATCTCGATCTCCGGCCGGCCGGCCCTCCGGTGTTGCGCGCCCAGCTCGACGGGACCCGACCCGCCGAGGAGGTGGCCGCCGAGCTGCAGCGGATCCTGGCGGGCGCCGGCGTGGCGTCGCCGCCTCCCCCTCCCTCCGCCCCGGAACCGCCTCCCGACCCGCAACCGGTGGTGTGGCAGGCCGCCGAGCCGCCCGCGACCGCCCCGCCTCCACCCACGAACGCGGGATGGGAACCGCCCGACGCGTCGGTGACCCGGCTCCCGGTGGCGACCCACACCCGGCTCGAGCTCGTCACCGTGGAGGAGACCCGTGACGGGGTGGCGGTACGGGCCGCCGACTCGGCCGGTCACATGGTGGTGGCGCCGGTCCACGATCCGGCGACGCTCAATGCGGTGATCGTCTCGGTGATCGCCCGCCTCGTCGGGGAGGCGCCCGCCCCGGCGCTGCTCGGGGCGGAACTGAAGGACCTCGGCGGCATCAGGGTGTTGACCGTGGTGCTGGGTCTCGCCGCCGGGCGCCGCGCCGTCGGCGCCGCCCCCTTCGACGGTGGGATGCCGTTCACGCTGGGTCGGGCCATCTGGGAGGCGCTCGCCACCTCCCGCTGACCGGGTCAGGGACGCGAGATGAGCTGATCCACCGGAGCGAAGTCGTCGCGCAGCACCCGGGCCCCGGCGGTGAATTCGGCGACCTCGTCTCCGGCCAGCACCTGCTCGGCGCCGTTCCGCTGCCCGACGGCGTCGCGTACTCCGCCGGCGTCGAGGGGCGCGTCGGATCCCACCAGCACGAAGTTGCCGCCTTCGGCCCCCGTCAGGTAGGTGGGGGGCGCCAGCACCAGCACGGTGTCGAAGACGGCGGCGAAGGTGGCGGTCTCGGCTCGGGCGAAGCCGAGCGGCGGGTAGTCGATGAGGTTGAGGACCATCACCCCGCCCTCGTCGAGGCGGTCGGCCACCTCGGTGAGGTACTCCTCGGTGGTGAGGTGCCACGGCACCGCCGGCCCGCTGAAGGCGTCGCCGATCACGAGGTCGAAGGCGCCCGGCTCGGTGGTGGCGAGGGTGAGGCGGGCGTCGCCGGTGACCACCACCATGTCGTCGCCGGTGACGAGCCCGAGGTCGGCTTCCGCCACCTCGACCACCCCGGGGTCGAGTTCGAGGACGACGTTGCGGGTGCCGGGGCGGGTGGCGGCGAGGAAGCGGGGGAGGGTGAAGCCGCCACCGCCGATGGAGAGGACCCGGAGCGGCCCGGCGGGCGCCGCGACGGCGATCACGTCGGCCATGACCCGGGCATAGCGGAACTCCAGGTAGGTGGGGTCGGCGAGATCGACGTAGGAGTTGCGCAACGTGTCGAGCCAGAGGATGCGGCCGGTGGGACGGGCCGGGTCGACCTCGACCCGGACGCAGGAGTAGGCGGTCTCCACGTCGCAGGGCCCGGTGGTGAACCCGGTGAGGAGCCCGGCGGCGACCACCATCACCAGCATCATCGCCATCGTGCCGCGGTGGACGGGGCGCAGGTGGAGGAAGGTGAAGGCGACGCCGGCGGCGACGAGGGTCCCGCCGACCCCGAGCACCACCCAGCGGCTCGGGGTGGTGGCGACGAGCAGGAACCCGGTGAGGAAGGTGCCGAAGATCGCCCCGGCGGTCCCCACCGCCGACAGGGTTCCCACCACCGATCCGGTGGTGTCGAGGGAGTGGAGCCGGATCTTCACGACGGTGGGGGTGACGGCGCTGAGCACCGCGGCGGGAGCGAAGAACCCGAGGGCGGCGAGCACCACGATCTCGAGGGGTCCGGCGCTGCTGAACTCGGGCCCGAGGGCGGTGACGATGGGCGATGCCAGCAGGGAGAGCAGCCCGCCGGCGATGAGGAGCGGGCCCAGCATGAGGGTGGGGCGGATGCGGTCGGCGGCCCGGCCCCCGAGCCAGCTCCCGATCGAGATCCCGGCGAGGACGGTGCCGATGATGCCGGTGAAGGTCTCGAGGCGTACCCCGAGGTAGGGGGCGAGCATCCGCCCGGCGAGGATCTCCAGCACCAGCACCGCCGCCGAGGTGAAGAACACGAGGAGGCGGGCGGTGAGGGCGGACATGCCGGGAGTATCGCAGGCGGTGCCGGCCACGGGCCCGGGATGACAGGGGACCGTGGTGGCCCGGGCCCACGAGCTGATGGAGAGCGGCGGGAACACCGGCAGGATCGTGCTGGTCGCCGCCCCGTAGGGCAGGCCCCGGCGTTCGTGGTCGCTCTCGACGATGCTCCCACCCGATCGCTGACGCCATCAATCGGGGGAGCAAGAAGGCGATGCGGGGCACCCCGGGGTCCGATGCGAGGTGTACTGTCAAATCCTGAGATGTCGTTGGGCACGCTTTCGAGATGTCGAGACCCCGGCAATGCCAACGAGCCGGCAGGTTCCGTCGGCACGGATCGGATGGGTGTCTCGGCAACGGCATGTCTCGACTCGGTGAACCGCCCCGTGCTCGGACGCCGTGTGATCATCTCCTGTACGAAGCGTTTCCGGACGGTTGCGGCTGCAGTTGGGATCGCTTTGGCGGCAACCGCCTGTGGTGGGGCGGATGTGAGTCCAACGACTCCGGAGGAGATGTGGGCATTGGCCGCGGCGGCCCAAGAGCGTCCGCTCCAGAGCCCCGCCTTCGATGACGGTGTGGTGACCTTCCCCGAGTATGAGTCGGCGATTCTCGCCGTGGTCCGATGCATGCGGGACGCGGGATACGTGGTGATCGGGCCGAACCTCGACGATGCGGGACGGTTCCTCGTGTATGACTATGGCGGTGTCGAGACTCCTCAGGAGCTTGACGTCGCCGACGAGATCCAGCAGGTCTGTCTCGACCGGCACGCGTCGTACATCATCGAGGCGTATGCCCTGTCGACCGCGACCCCTCAGCAAGAGATCGACCGGCGGTGGGCGGCCTATCGGAGCTGTGTGGAAGGTGCTGGATTCGATTATGCGGAATTCGAGGACCGACTTTCCCACCCCCAGTTGATGACGGACGAGATGTGGACGATCGACGACGAGTGCGCCCAGGTGTCCGGCTTGAGTTGAGGAGCGGAGGCGGCCCACGGCCAATGAGCCCATGGAGCACGGCCGGAACCCCGGCAAGGTCGTCCTGGTCGCCGCCCCGTCGCGGTCCGGCCTCGGCACTTCCGGTCGCGCCAACTACCATGCGGGCCTGATCCCGGGGCGTTTAGCTCAGTTGGCGAGAGCGCTTCCCTTACAAGGAAGAGGTCGGCGGTTCGAGTCCGTCAACGCCCACTGTCGGTCCTTGCTGGGTGGCGCCAAGCCCGGCTTCAGCGTTACGCCTGGCTGTTCGCCGGTCTGCTGCTGGCCGCCCTGTTCTGGCTCGCCACGTGGTTCCGCCGCGCCGACATCGGTCTCTACCGGGCCGTCGGTACCGGCCCTGCCGCTCTCTTCATCCTCGG
Organism: uncultured Acidimicrobiaceae bacterium; assembly: GCA_964596225.1. Lineage (GTDB taxonomy): Bacteria > Actinomycetota > Acidimicrobiia > Spongiisociales > UBA5794 > CAYQEC01. The sequence goes on along the minus strand of CAZQUB010000021.1, from coordinate 2,980 downwards.
GGCCGTCGAATCCATCCTTCCCTACACCATTGGTGCTGCCGCTGGCAACCACCATCGGTCCAACCATCGAAGACGTCTACCTGCTCCTCATCGGCAACCCTGCCGTGGTAGGCGCCGCGGCCGAGGGTTGAGCTCAACTGGTCTCTTTTTGGAAGGTGCGGGCGCCGATAGCCAGACCGACCGTGATCATCGCAGCCGTCAGCAATACACCCCAGCCGACCACACCGGTGAACACCTCTCCGAGGAAGATCTGGCGGATGCCGTCGACGATGTGCTTGATCGGGTTGAAGTCGGACACGAGTTCCAGCCAGCGGGGAGCCAAGCTCATCGGCAACAGGATCCCGGACAGCAGCAGGGTCGGGACCGCCAGCCCGTTGAGCAACGGGGCCAGGGCGTCCTCGCTCTTCAGCGTCAGCGCGGCGGCATACGACAGCGCCGAGAAGGATGCCCCCAGGGCGCCCACCACCACGAGGCCCACGATCAGACTGGCCAGGGGAGCGCGCAAGCCAAAGATCAAGGCGGCACCGATGAGGATGGTGCCCTGCACCAGGAGAACGATCACGTCGCGCATCACTCTGCCGAGCAACAGCGACAGCCGTGATGCCGGGGTCACCCGCATCCGTTCGACGACACCGGCCCGATACTCGGCAACGAGACCGAATCCGACGAAGGCGGCTCCGAAGATACCGAGCTGGACCAGGAGTCCGGGAACGAACACCTGCCACGGGTCACCTGGTGGGAACCCGGGAGACTCCGCCACCGGCTTGAGCAGCGGACCGAATAGCGACAAGTACAAGATGGGCTGGATCAACCCGAGGATCACCCAGACGGGGTTGCGGACCGAAAGCCTCATGGCCCGGGAGAAGACAATCCAGGTGTCGGTGAGAAAGCGCATGACTACCTCCAAGGACGAGATCAGGCTGCCTGCTCTTCGCGCAGCGATCGGCCGGTCAGGGTGAGAAAGACGTCGTCGAGTGTTGGCCTGCGAACGCCGACGGCAAGCGGCTCGGCCCCGTCGCCGTCGAGCTGACGCAGCAACGCCGGGAGCACCTGTCCTCCGTGTGGCACGTGGAACCGCACGGTGGTGCCATCGGTGTCGGGCTCATCGGCACCGGCAATGGCCGCGGCAACCCGAACCGCGGTGGCCACCGCGTCAGTGTTCGCCATGGTCAACTCCACGGTGTCTCCGGAGACCCGTTGCTTGAGCTCTTCGGGTGTCCCCCTGGCGACGATCTCGCCGTGGTCGATGACGAGGATGCGATCGCACAGCGCGTCCGCCTCGTCGAGATAGTGCGTTGTGATGAACACCGTGGCCCCGAGCGCATCACGTAGGTTGCGGATGTGAACCCACAGGTTCGCCCGCGCCTGCGGGTCGAGACCCGTTGTCGGCTCGTCGAGGAAGATGAGACCCGGCTGGTGAATCAACCCCATGGCGATATCCAGCCGGCGCCGTTGACCACCCGACAGGGTCCTGCACTTGCGATCCCAGACGCCGTCCAGTTCGAAACGATCCATCAGCTCGTGACCGCGACCACGGGCAACCTCGGTGGTGATGCCGTACATGCGGGCGTGATCCACCAACTCCTCACCGGCAAGCGCCTCCGGGTAGGTGGTGCCGCTCTGAGGAACGTAGCCGATCCGTCGCCTGACACCCACAGGATCCTTGGCGAGGTCACAGCCGGCAACCGTGGCCGTCCCGGAAGTCGGCTTGAGCAGGGTCGTCAGCATGCGCAGGGTCGTGGTCTTCCCAGCGCCGTTGGGGCCGAGAAAGCCAACGATCTCGCCTTCGGTCACATCGAGGTCGACCCCGCGCACAGCTTCGACGTCGTCGTGTCTGGTGCGGAAGGTGCGGGACAGACCCCGGGCTTCGATCATCATTCGAACCTCCTGATGCAGATTGGCTGCGATACTCTTGCACACAACAGTCAAACGCGATATATTCAACGTTGAATAGTCAAGAAGGACTGTGACCCTAGCCCGGTTCTCTCACATTGGCAAGGGGATCGTCATTGATCGTCGGCGGGGAGGCCCGGTTTGGCTTTGAATACGACACGTCTTCTCGTACTCGGTGTCACCCGCATTTTCCAGCCGGTACACGGCTATTTCGTCCGTCGAGAGCTGCTGTCATGGCACGCCGACGAATGGGCGAGGATCAAGCCCGGTTCCATCTACAACGCACTGCGGTCGCTCGAGCGCGACGGCTTTGTCGCCGAGGTCGCCACCGACAGCGACGGCAACCGCCCCGCCAAGACGACATACCGCCTCACCGCCGACGGCGAGGCCGAGTTCCGGGTTCTGCTCCGTGACCACCTGTGGGACATCGACGTCTCAGATCCCACCAGCCTACGCGCCGGCCTTTCGTTCATGTGGGCCCTCCCCCGTGAGGAGGTAGTGGCGGCGATGGACCACCGGGCAAGCGCCCTCGAGGGTCTTGGCAACGCGCAGCGTTTCACCAGACAGGAGTACTCCACCCACCCGGACAGGCCGGACCACGTCGCTGAGATCTTTCTTCTCGAGGAGGCGCGACTCGAAAGCGAACGGCAATGGGCAATCGACTTCGCCCAGCGCTTGCGCTCCGGTGCCTACCGCTTTGCTGGAGAGGGTGACGTCCACGCCGACCCCAACGCCGTGTGAACCGTCCGGGTCCGTTGTGAGACGGGTCAGTCTCCTTCGAGCGGTTCGTGCCGCATCACCAGCCGTGCGGCCGTTCCCGCACCTCTCCTTTGGCCGCTCGTCGCTCGGCAGTCCATCGCCCAGCAGCTCGAGGAGCGCTGACCGCCGCCTTCCACGCGCCTAGGCAGAGGTGGTTTCCCACAGCTCGACGGTCTGCACCGACCAGAAGACGCCGAAAAGGAGGATCTCCGCCGCCTCGACGACGAAGACGTTGTGGTCCCAGCTCGAGAAGAGCAACGGGGCTACGGCCAGGACCATCGCGACCAGGGTGGCGAGGTAGAGGGTGAAGAAGACACGCTTGCCCGCG
>CAZQUB010000020.1:0-22624 GCA_964596225.1 uncultured Acidimicrobiaceae bacterium | reverse complement strand
GGTTGATCGGTCAGGCCGCAAGGCAGGTCCGATCTGGGAATCCCGAGAGGGTTGAAGCTTCGGCCGACGCTCCCTCGGGATTCTCGCGTTCAGGGTCCCTCCCGCGAAGCGGTATTCCCGGTGGATCATGGCCCCGCCCCGGGCCACGACGTATGATCCCGGTATGCCGTACCCAGAACGCCTCCTCACCGAAGGTGAGGCCATCGTCACCGAGTTCCGCCCGCACTGGCGGTTGCTCGTGCTGCCCATCCTGTGGGTCGTCGCCGCCATCGTGGCGATCGTCCTCGTCTACCAATGGATCCCGCCGGACAACGGCACCGCCGATCTGATCACCGCGTTGGTGATCGTCGTCGCGCTGTTCCCGGTGGCGGTCGTTCCGTTCTTCCGCTGGTGGTTCACCGCGTACGTGCTCACCAACGAGCGTCTCATCACCCGCCGCGGGATCATCGCCCGCACCGGGATCGAGATCCCGTTGGAGAACGTCAACGACGTGACCTTCCAGCAGAACATGCTGGAACGCATGCTCAAATCGGGTGATCTGCTCATCGAGTCGGCCGGCGAATCCGGTCAGAGCCGGTTCTCGGACATCCCGGAACCGGAGGCCTTCCAGTCGCTGCTGTACCGGACCCGGGAGGATCGGACCCGCCAGCTCCAGAGCGGCGGCAGCTCCGCTCCGGCTGACGTCACCGAGCGGCTCGAGCGTCTCGCCCGCCTCCATCGGGAGGGTTCCCTCAGCGACGAGGAATACGAGCAGTCGAAGCGGTCGATCCTCGGCGAGATGTAGTCACCACGCGACGAGGCGCGAGACCACCGGGCCTCGCGCCTCGTGCCGCGCTCGTATGCGAACCGGGTGTTACGACCCGCTGCGCTTGAAGTGGGCGAAATCGATCGGGATCGCGACCCGATCGAGGGCCTCGTTGATGACCTCACCCATTGCCAGGTAGAAGGCGCTGGCGCCACACACGATGCCTTCCCAGCCGGCGATCTTCGTGATCGTCGTCGATTCGGCCCACTCGCCGATGGCGAGGAGGAAGAACAGAATCGCCAGGGTGGCGAACACGATCCTCAGCAACAGGACGGCACGGAGCGTCCCGAAGAACATGAAGAGCGTGAACACGCCCCACAGGAACAGGTACCAGCCCATGAAGTCGGCCGGGGTCGCTTCTCCCAGGCCGAGTTGGGGGAGGAGGACGAGTCCTACCAGGGAGATCCAGAAGAGTCCGTACGACGTGAACGCGGTCGTCGCGAACGTGTTGCCCTTCCTGAACTCCATCTTCCCGGCGATCACCTGGGCGATGCCTCCGTAAAAGATGCCCATCGAGAGCACCATGGCGCTGAGGCCGAAGTACCCCGCGTTGTGGATGTTGAGCAAGATGGTCGTCATGCCGAATCCCATCAGGCCCAAAGGCGCAGGGTTGGCGAGCTTTGGTTCCATTGCCGCCGCATCTCCTCTCTACAGTCGGCGAGGGCGATTCCTCATCGCCCGGCGACGCTCGTCGCTTCCGCACCCGCCGGAAGGCGCGGCGTCGGAGGAACCCGGTCCGCGTCGGCCACGCGTCACCCGGAGGTGCGAGGCCAGCATGAGGGCCGGACCGAGGAGCCGGTAGGGCCGTTTTCCCTCAACCGGCAGGGAAGATTCCGGCGATGTCGCTGGTCGCGGGCCGAGGGATCAGTCGTCCCGCGCGAAGCGGGCGACCGTCTCGACGTGGTAGGTCTGCGGGAAGAGATCGACCGGCGCCGCCCACTCCAGCCGGTACCCGGCGCCTTGCAGCAGGCGCGTGTCGCGTCCCAGCGAGGCGGGATCGCACGACACCGCCACGATGGTGCGGGGCCGCGCCGCGGTGACCGCGGCGACGCCGGCCTCGCGCAGCCCCTCGCGGGGAGGGTCGACGATGGCGACGTCCCAGTATTCGTCGAGCCCGGCGATCACGGCCTCCACCGTGCCGTGGATCGCCTGATGGTCGGCGAGTCCGGCGGTGCGCAGGTTGGTGCGAAGGTCACGGAAGGCGACCTGGTCGGATTCGATGGCGACGACCCGTCCGGCGCCGCGTCCCACCGTCGCCCCGAACAGGCCCCCGCCGGCGTAGGCGTCGAGCAGGGTGTCGTTCGGAGTGAGGTCGGCGGCTTCGGCGGCGAGGCGCACCAGCTCGGCGGCTCCGGCGGTGTTGCTCTGGAAGAAGGCGCGGCCGGTGATGCGGAAGCGGACGCCGTCGATCACCTCGTGGATGGTCGATGCGCCCTGGATGGCGTGGACCGCGCCGCGGCGTGTCTGGGCGACGGCGCATCCCCACTCAGGCGCCTGGCCGGGGATCCGCCCCCCGACGACGGCGAGGAGTTCGCCGGTGGTGACGCCGGCCCGCAGGGTGAGGCGGTGGACGCCGGTGAGATCACCGAGCCGGGCGAACACCGCGGCGAGCTCGGGGCGGAGGAGGAGGCAGAGGTCGAGCTGCACCGTTCGACGCGATCGGGGACGGTAGAGCGCCGGGCGATCTCGGTCGACGACGAAGTCCATGCGGTTGCGGTAGCCGAACGGGGTGTCCACCGCGAGGGTGTCCCGGACCGGCGGGTCGGCCACCTTGCCGAGGTGGGCGAGCTGGCCGGCGACGACGGAGGTCTTCCAGCCCAGCTGGGTGGGGTGGTCGACGAACTGCCACTGGCAGCCGCCGCATCGGGAGAAGTGGGGGCAGGGCGGATCGATCCGCTCGGGCGCCGGTGTCACCACCTCGAGGAGGCGAACCCGACCCCACGCACCCTTGTCGACGACGACGTCGCCGGCGACCCGTTCCCCGGGGATCGCCCCGGCCACGAAATAGGCCTTCCCGTCCACCCTGGCCACGGCCTCGCCTCCATGGGCGATGTCGGTGGGGACGAACTCCATGCCTCCACGGTACCCACCGTGCCTGCCCCATGCCTCCAACCCAGGGTTGAGAGGCCGCATTTCCGTGTACTGGAGCCCTGGGTTGGGAGCATGGTGCGGCGGGGGGAGTGATCTCCTATGCTCCGGCGGATGCACGAATTCCATGCCGGGTGGTTCTTGGTGGCGGTCGTCTCCGCCGGAGTGGTGGGGGTGTGGGGTGTGACGCTGGGCTTGCGCAAGCGTGCTCCCGGCCGGGCGTTCCTCACGGCACGGTGGGTGGCGATCGCAGCCATGCTGATCCAGGTGGCCGCCGGGGTCATCCTCTACTCCCAAGGGGAACGGCCCATCGACGGCCTCCACGTCTTCTACGGCGTCCTCGTCGCCATCACACTCGCCTTCGCCTACGTGTTCCGCGCCGCCCTCGCTCGCCGGCCCGCCCTCGGCTATGGCCTCTTGCTGCTGTTCGTGATGGGGCTCGGGCTGCGCGCCTGGGCCACCGCCGGCTGACGACCCCACGCCGCGCCGGCTCCAGTCCCTAGCATGTGCACCCGCCATAGGAGGTTCGGTGCTGCTCGAAGGTAAACGCCTCGTGATCACGGGAGTGCTCACCGACGACTCCATCGCGTGGCACACGGCCCGGATCGCCCAGGAACAAGGCGCCGAGCTGATCCTCACCGGCTTCGGGCGCGGTCTGAGCCTCACGGAGCGGGCCGCCAACCGTCTCCCCATCGTCCCCGACGTCCTCGAACTCGACATCAACGAGCCGGCCCACATGGAGGCCCTCGTGGGGCAGTTGTCGACGCGCTGGGGCGGGGTGGACGGGGCGCTGCACGCCATCGCCTACGCCCCCGACGACGCCCTCGGCGGCAACTTCCTCGACACGCCCGCCGAGAGCGCCGCCACCGCCTTCCTCACCTCGGCGTTCTCCTACAAGACCCTGGCGGCAGGGTTACACGACCTGATGCGTGGCGCCGGCGGCGGGGCGCTCGTGACCCTCGACTTCGACAACCGGCAGGCGTGGCCCGCCTACGACTGGATGGGGGTCTCCAAGTCGGCCCTCGAATCGGTCACCCGCTACCTGGCCCGCGACCTCGGGCCCGACCACATCCGGGTCAACGCGGTCTCGGCCGGGCCGCTGCTGACCGTGGCGGCCAAGTCGATTCCGGGGTTCCGTCGCTTCCAGTCGGTGTGGGGAGCACGCGCCCCCCTGGGATGGGACATCTCCGATCCGGTGCCGGTGGCGCAGATGGTGGCGGTGTTGCTGTCCGACTGGGCGCCGGCGACGAGCGGCGAAATCATCCACGTCGACGGTGGGTTCCACGCCGTCGCCGCCGGTGAGAGCGACTGACCGCTAGACGGCCCGGGCCTGCCTGCTGGCGGCGTGCTGCGGGAGTGCCACGGTGAACGTGGCGCCGCCGCCGGGCGTCGGCTGGAACCAGACCCGCCCACCCATGGCCTCCGAGAGCCCCCGCACGATCGAGAGCCCGAGGCCGGTCCCGCCGGCGCCGCGGGTGTGATGGGGTGCCACCTGGGTGAAGGAATTGAAGATGTGCTCGTGCAGCTCGTACGGGATTCCCATGCCGTGGTCGGCGACCGAGAACCACACCTCGCCGCCGTTGCGGGTGGCGGAGAGTTCGATGGGGGAATCCGGGGCATACTTGAGGGCGTTGTCGACCAGGTTCGACATCACCCGGTGCAGGTGATCCGGGTCGGCTTCGACCAGATCGACGGTGGGGGCGACGTGGATCGAGGTCACCTCCTCGGCGCCGGGGACGTGCCGCACGATCTCGTCGAGGAAGTCGGCAACCGCCAACGACTCCGGCCGGATCGGCAGGGCCTGGTTGTCGAGCCGTGACACCATCAGCAAGTCCTCGATGAGGGAGCGGAGCCGGTTCGCCTGGCGGGCTGCGGTGTTGACCAGCTCACGGGCGTTGGGGTCGGGGGGCGCCAGTTCGGGCCGTTGCAGGGTCTTGAGCGACCCGATCATCGACGTCAACGGGGTTCGCAGCTCGTGGCTCACCACCGAGACGAAGTCGGTCTTGAGCTGGGCCAGTTCCGTCATCTTCTGGCTCGTCTCCTGCGCCTCCTCGTACCGGGTGAGCTGGTTGAGGACCAGGGCGGAGGGGCCGGCCAGCGACTCGAGCAGTGCCACGTCCTCCTCGACGAACTCGCCGTTCTGCTTCTCGACCACGAGCAGCACCCCGATGCGATGCGCCTCGATCCGCAGCGGGACCGCCACCACCTGGTGGGTGCCCAGCTCGAGAAGGAAGGAGTCGCCCACCTCGTGGGCCTCCGACATGTCGGTGTAGACCTGCGGCTCGCCGCTGGTGAAGACCCGCTGGGCGATGCCGTCCTCGTCGAGGCGCAGCAGGTATCCCTCGGCCCGCAACGTCTGGCCCGCCACCCAGATGGGGGACATCACCTCGAGCGCCTCCAGGTCGGGGCGGTACAGCAGCACCACGCCGATCTTCGCCTCCAGGGCCGACACCACCCGCCCCACCAACTCGGGGAGCACCTCGGCGAGGTTGGTGCCGACCCCGATGGTGCGCGAGACGTCGTAGAGCCGCTGCAGTTCCTGTTCCCGCTCGGCCAAGTGCGCTTCCCGGCGGCTGTAGGAGCGGAGCCACTGTGACGCCAGGTCGATCTGGGCCCATACCGCCAGCCCCCCGATGAAGACGAGCGCCACCGCCATCACGAAGATGGCGATCTGCACCGCCGCCTCGGCTCCGTCGACCGTCTCGTTGGTGAGCAGGAGCGCCACGTAGGCGGCGATGGCGGCGACACCGACGAAGCCGACCGAGCGAGAGGCGACCAGGGCGGCGAACACGACCGTTGCCAGGAACACGATCACCACCGACGCCCCGGTTTCGAGCCCGCCGGTGCCGTAGATGACGGCGCCGATGACGCCGAGGCACCACAGCAGAACGAGGAAGTCGCCGACCGCCCGCCGCAGGGCACGCCGCCACGGCACCACGGTGAGGATGAGGAGGGCGACGCCGGCGCCGATGGCGGGTCCCAGCTTGATCTGACCGTCGAACCCGGAGTGGGCGGCGGTCATCGCAGCGGTGATGACGAGTGCCACCCACGACAGGACGAGCCCGAAGTAGACCACGCGCACCCGGTAGCCGATGATCGTGTAACGGTCGCTCACGGAACCTCAATCAAGGATAAGAACCACGGTAACCTGCCCGGCATGGCCCGGGTACTCCTTCTCTTCGGCGGTCGTTCCGCGGAGCATGAGGTCTCCTGCGTCTCGGCCGTCGCCGTACTCGAGGCGCTCGAAGACGCCGGGCATCAGGTGATCCCGGTCGGCATCGGGCGCGATGGATCCTGGTATCTGGCGGATCGTACCCGTCGCCCGCTGCAAGCAGTGGGACGCTCGGTCGTGCTGCGGCTCCCGGAGGGCACGCTGGCCGCGGCGGGGGACATCATCGCCTTCGACGTCGCCTTCCCGGTGTTGCACGGTCCCTACGGCGAAGACGGCACCATCCAAGGCGTATTCGAGACGGCCGGCGTCCCCTACGTGGGATGCGGCGTGGCGGCGTCGGCGATGGCGATGGACAAGGACGTCGCCAAGCGGCTCTTCCTGCAAGCCGGGATCCCCACCGCCTCCTGGCGCGTGGTGCACGAGGAGGACTTCGGGGACCCGGGTACGGTCGTGGCGCAGCTCCGCGCCGATCTCGGGATGCCGGTGTTCATCAAGCCGGCCCGGCTCGGCTCGTCGGTCGGCATCACCAAGGCCGCCACCGACGCGGAAGCGAAGGACGGCATCCGGCGCGCCTTAGCCTTTGACCACAAGGTCGTGGTGGAGGAGGCGATCCGGGGTCGTGAGATCGAGGTGGCGGTGCTGGAAGGTCCCCGCACGGCCCTCCCCGGCGAGGTGGTCATCGAGACCGAGTGGTACGACTACGACAGCAAGTACCACGACGAGACGAGCCGGTTCGTGGCTCCGGCGGCCCTCACCGGACCGGAGCAGGACCGGGTGCGGGCACTGGCGGCATCGGCGTTCACCGCGCTCGGATGCCGGGGTCTGGCCCGCATCGACTTCTTCTACGAGGAGCGGGGACGCGGGTTCCTGCTCAACGAGGTGAACACCATGCCCGGGTTCACACCGATCTCGGGGTTCCCGACGATGTGGGAGGCGAGCGGCATGACGTACGACCGGCTCTGCCACGAGCTGGTGCGGCTCGCGCTCGGAAACTGAGCCGGGCGGTCTCCCGTCTCCGGCTCAGGACCTGGTCGGGGTCAGAGACGCACCACCGGGCAGGTGAGGGTGCGGGTGATCCCCGTCACCGATTGGATGCGGGCCACCACCAGCTTGCCGAGAGCGTCGACATCGTCGGCCTCGGCGTGGACGATGGCGTCGTAGGGACCGGTCACTGCCTCGGACGCAGTCACCCCCGGAATGTCGGCGATGAGCTGAGCCACCTCCGCCGCCTTGCCGACTTCGGTCTGGATGAGCACGTACGCCTGGACCATCGAACTCTCCTCGCGTCGGGACCTGCCTCGATGTTACCGGGAGCGCCCCGATCGGCGCCGAGGAAACGTCAGAACCCGTCGGCGCCGAAACGGAGGGAATGGGCCACCGGCCGGCCTTCGACATCCTCGACATCGAAGATGACCCGCTGACCTTGGCGCAGCATGCGGAACAGGGAATCGGCGAGGGAACCGGGGCGGATGAGGACGTCGGCCTGATCGCTGTCACGCACGATGACGCCGATCCCCGTTTCGGGATCGTAGACCTTGACGACACCCTGCACGGCTAGACCTTCTCGACCTTGCCGGCCTTGATGCACGAGGTGCAGACGCGGACCCGGCGCGAGTTGCTGCCGTGACGCACGCGGATGCGCTGGATGTTCGGCAGCCAGCGCCGGCTCGACCGCTTGTGCGAGAAGCTGACCTGCTTGCCGACCCACGGCTCCTTGCCGCAAATGTCGCAACGGTATGCCATGTCGGAAGACCTCCTGAGGCGGCGGCGAGTGTAACAGCCCGGGGGGACACGGGAAAGGCACGATGCGCGAGCGGTCCCGGGAATCCTGATACCTTGCCCCCATGGCAGGTCGTCCCCTCGCGTTCCTGGCTTCGATCCCCGTCGATCGGGTGAAGGACATCGGGCCCAGCCGGGCCAAGCGGCTCGGCGCGGCCGGAATCCACTCGGTGGCCGACCTGCTCCTGCACGTGCCGCGTCGTTACCTCGATCGGACGCAGCTCTTCGACTTGGCGGCGGTGCCGTTGGGGGAGGAGGTCACGGTGGGGGGCGTGGTGGTCTCGGTCAAACGCATCCGCCTCTCCCGCAATCGGGGCCGTGTCATCGCCGTCGTCGGGGACGGCACCAATCTCGTCACGGTCACCTGGTTCAACCCGTTCACGAAGGTCGAGGAAGGGTGGGAGATCGCCCTCTCCGGCAAGGTGGAACGGCTCCGGGGCGGGCTCCGGATGACGAACCCCGACCTCGACCGGCTCGACCGGGACGACGAGTCGCTCGTCACCGGGAGGGTGGTGCCGATCCATCCCGCCGTGTCCGGGATGCCCCCCCGCAAGATGCGCGAGGCGATCCACAACGCCCTGGTCCGGTCCCGTCCCATCCACGAGGTCCTTCCTGAGGACATCCTGGACCGTCTCGACCTGGTGGGGCGCGACGACGCCATCGCCGGCATTCACTTCCCCGACAACGCCGAGATGGCGGCGCTGGCGCGGCGGCGGCTGGTATTCGACGAGCTGTTCCGGCTCGAGGTGGCGCTGGCGATGCAGAAACGCCGCCAGATCGCCGAATCGCGCGGGGTCGCCCACGACGTGTCGGGGACGCTGGTGGACGCCTTCGTCGACGCTCTCCCGTACCGCCTCACGACGGCACAGCAACGCACGATCGGTGAGATCCGCCACGATCTCGCCTCACCCCATCCGATGCACCGCCTGCTCCAGGGTGAGGTGGGGTCCGGCAAGACGGTGGTGGCGGTCACCGCCCTCCTCACCGCGGTGCAGGGGGGGATGCAGGGGGCGGTGATGGCGCCCACCGAGGTCCTCGCCGGGCAGCACTACCTGGGGGTGCGGGAGTTGCTGGAGTCCGCCGGCATGGCCCCGGCCCCGCTCGAGTCGGAGGGGGCGGCCGGCACCGAGAGCCTCTTCGGCGATGGCGAGACCCGCCCGGAGGGGGTGCGCCTCGCCTTGCTGACGTCGGGCAACGCCGAGGTCAACTTCCTCCCCTCGGGCGGCGCCGCCCGCGCCGATGTGGAACGGTGGATCGCCGCCGGGGAGATCGACGTCGTGGTCGGCACCCATGCCCTCATCCAGGAGGGCCTCCACTTCGGGCGGCTCGGGGTGGCGGTGGTGGACGAGCAGCACCGGTTCGGCGTGTACCAGCGGGTCATGTTGCGCGACAAGGTGGACGATTACGACCCGGACCTGTTGATCATGACCGCCACCCCGATCCCGCGCACGCTCGCCATGACCCTCTACGGGGACCTCGACGTGTCGGTGCTCGACGAGATGCCGCCGGGCCGGACCCCGGTGACGACGCGCCACGTCGCCCCCGATCCGCCCCGGCTCGCCGAGGTCTACGACCTGGTGCGGAGCGAGGCGGCGGCGGGGCGCCAGACATTCGTGGTGTGCCCTCTGGTGGAGGAGAGCGACAAGCTGGAGGTGGCGTCCGCCACCGCCGAGTACGAGCGCCTCCAGGGCGTCTTCCCCGGGCTCCGGCTCGGACTGCTCCACGGTCAACTCCGCCCCGGGGAGAAGGAGGCGGTGATGCAGCGCTTCCGCGACCGCGAGATCGACGTGATGGTGGCGACGACCGTCATCGAAGTCGGGATCGACATCCCCAACGCCACCGTCATGGTGATCGAGGACGCCGACCGTTTCGGCCTCAGCCAGCTCCACCAGCTGCGGGGCCGGGTGGGTCGGGGCGAACACGCTTCTACCTGCATCCTGATCGCCGAGCCGACCACGCCGGAAGGGGAGCAGCGCCTTGCGGCGATGGTGGCGACGACCGACGGGTTCCGCCTGGCGGAGGAGGATCTCCGCATCCGGGGGCAGGGCACGGTGTTCGGGACCCGCCAGGCCGGCGTGAAGGACCTGAAGCTGGCGGACATCCTGCGCGACGTCGACGCCCTGGTGGCGGCACGGCGAGAAGCCTTCGACATGGTGAGCCGGGACCCCGAGCTGGAGGAGCATCCGCTCATCCGTGACGAGGTGCGGGCGCTGCTGGGGGAGGACGTGGAATGGCTGTTCCGGAGTTGACGGCCGCCGAGCCGGGGTGGCGCCGATGAGGATCATCGCCGGCGCCGCCAAAGGTCGCCGCCTCGTGGCGCCCCGGGGTCTCGACACCCGGCCCATGACCGACCGGGTCAAGGAGGCGCTGTTCTCCTCCCTGGGCGGCGCCGTGTACGACGCCCGTGTCCTCGACCTGTACGCCGGGACCGGTTCCCTCGGGTTGGAGGCCCTCAGCCGCGGCGCGGCGGACGCGACGTTCGTGGAGCAGGACCGGGCGGCGCTCACCGCCCTGCGCGCCAACGTGGCGGCCGTCGGGCTCGGCGGAGACATCGTGGCCGGGCCGGTGGAGCGGTTCCTGGTGGACGAGGGGGAGCGTTTCGATCTCGCGTTCGTTGACCCCCCGTATGCCCTGCCGCTAGCGTCGCTCAATGATGTCCTGTCGCGATTGACGGCGTCTCTCGTGAAGGGCGCGGTCGTGGTGCTTCACCGTCGTCACGGGGACGAGCCGCCGGCACCGGTGCCGGCGCTCGTCGTCACCGACCGGCGCCACTACGGCAGTGCCGAGCTCTGGCGATTCGCCAAGGAGGAGATGTGACTTCGGCTCTCGTACCGGGGAGTTTCGATCCCCCCACCAAGGGGCATCTCGACGTGATCGAGCGCTGCGCCGGCATCTTCGACCGGGTCCTGGTGGCGGTGGTCGAGAACCCGTCCAAGGAGCCCCTCTTCACCGCGGCCGAGCGCATGGACCTCATCCGGACTTCCTGCACCCCGTGGGACAACGTCGAGATCGGGTCCTTCGCCGGCCTCCTCGTCGATTACGCCTCCACCGAAGGCATCGACGTCATCGTGAAGGGCCTGCGTGCCATGACCGACTTCGACTACGAGTTCCAGATGTCGCAGATGAACCGTCACCTGTCTGGAATCGTTACCCTGTTCGTGGCGACCAAACCCGAGTACGGCTACCTGTCGTCTTCGCTGGTCAAGCAGGTTGCCGGTCTCGGCGGATCGGTCGACTCCCTGGTCCCCGAACCGGTGGCCCGGGCGTTGAAGGAGCGATTTGCGGATGACTGACGGCAAGGCCCTACCACCCATCCCCGGGCAGGTCCTCGACATGATCGAACGGGCCCAGCACGCGGTGCGTGACGCCCTCGAGGAACTCATCGTCGAGGTGGAGGCGGCACGCACCGTCCCGCTCTCCAACAGTGTCATGATCGCTCGGGAGGACTTCGTCGAGCAGCTACGGTCGGTGCGGGCCCAGATCGACGGCACCCTGACCGACACCATGACGGCCCTCCCCGAGGAGTTGCGGGCCGCCCGCTGGATGGTGCGGGAACGGGCCGCCTACGTGGCGCGCACCAACGAGAAGGCCCGCGAGGTCCTCGCCAAGGCGAAAGCCAAGTCCGAGGAACTCGTCTCGGAGAACTACATCGTCGAAGAGGCGGTGCAGGAGGCCAACACCCTGGTGCGCAACGCCGAGAAGAAGGCGGAGCGGATCCGCCTCGAAGCCGAGGACGTGGCGGAGCGCCGCCTGTCGGAGGCGGAGGCGATCCTGGGGGAGTTGCTGCGCTACGTCCAGGAGTCGCGAGCCGCCCTGCACGAGCCACTACCACCCCCGCCCGAGGTGCCTCTCTCGGAGTGATCGCAGGGTCACCGTGGGGGATACACTCGCGCCGTGAAGCGGAACGACTTCCAGGTCGACGTGGCGACGTTGCGGGCCGGTCGGGTTCCGCACCGTGACGCCGACATCGAGGTCCCGGTCGACTGGTCCGTCGAGCTGTCCGAGGTGCGGCCCGACCCTCCGCTGCGGGCGGCGTTGCGCCTCGACGCCGTCTCGGGCGGGATCGAGGTGCGGGGGACGGTCACCGTCGCGGTGCGACACCGCTGCTACCGCTGCCTCACCGAGATCGACGAGGAGTTGGAGCTCGATCTGGTCCAGGTGGTGACGGCCGATCCCGATGGTGACGACGACTACCACCTCGACGGGGACGTGCTCGACCTCGAACCGCTGCTGCGCGACGAGGTGATGCTCGCCATGCCGGTGGCGCCGACATGCGGCCTCGACTGCCCGGGACTTGTTGGAGTGCGCGGAAGCGGCTTGAATACAGCCACCCCCGACCAGGAGGACGAGTCCACCTCGCCCTTTGCGGTCTTGAAGGACCTGATGGAAACCGGGGATTGACCTGACAACGAGGTTCTCCAATGGCGGTACCGAAGAAGAAGATGTCGCGCTCCCGGACGCGCCGGCGCAAGGCCGGGTGGAAGGTGACCGCGCCCGCCACCGTGGCGTGTCCCCAGTGCGGGTCACCGCGCCTGCCCCATCGCGTCTGTCACGAGTGCGGCAACTACAAGGGCCGCGAGGCCATCGAGACGTCCTAGGGTTCTCCCATGGCCCGCATTGCCGTTGACGCAATGGGGGGAGACCACGCTCCCACCGAAGTGGTGTGGGGCGCGATCGCGGCGGCGGGGGCCGGCCAGCACCTCATCCTCGTCGGCGACGAGGCGCGTCTGCGCCCCGTGCTCGCCGACGCCGACGCGGATCTCCCCGTGGTCGCCGCCTCCGAGGTCATCGAGATGGGCGACGACGCCGCCAAGGCGATCCGGGACAAGCGGGACGCTTCGGTGGCGGTGGCGGCCCGTCTGGTGGCCGAGGGCGAAGCCGACGGGTTCGTCTCGGCGGGTTCCACCGGCGCCGCCATGGCCGCCGCCGCCTTCATCCTGGGCCGCCTCCCCGGCGTGGGCCGCCCCGCCATCGCTTCGATCTTCCCGAGCCGGGTCGTGCTGGTCGACAGCGGCGCCAACGTGAGCTGCCGTCCCGAAGACCTGGTTCGGTTCGCCGTCATGGGGAGTGCGCTGGCGCGGATCCATTTCGACGTCGCCACACCCCGCGTCGGTCTCGTCAACATCGGCGAGGAGCCGAACAAAGGACGCGACCTGGAGAAGGAGACCTACCGCCTGCTGGAACGCACCCCCGGCATCGACTTCGTCGGCAACGTCGAAGGTCGCGACCTCGACGCCGACCGGGCCGAGGTCTTCGTCACCGACGGGTTCACCGGCAACGTCATCCTCAAGGCGGCCGAGGGGGCGTCCCGGCTCACGTTCCGTCTCGCCGCGGAGGCGATGGCCGACCCCGCCCTGGAGGAGGCGGTGGCGGCGCTGCAGCCGGCGATCGCCGGGCTCCGGCAACGGCTCGACCCGGAACGCACCGGCGGGGGGCACCTGCTCGGCGTCGACGGGGTGGCGGTGATCGCCCACGGTTCCTCGACCCGGGTCGCCATCGCGAGCGCCATCGGGCTGGCGGCGGAAGGCGCCGACGGTGACTTGCCACGCCGGATCTCGGAAGGTCTGGCCCGCGTCGGGGAGTTGGACACGTGACCGCCGACACCCTTGCCCGGATCCAGGAGGCGGTCGGGTACACCTTCACCGATGTCGGGCTGCTGTTCACCGCCATGCTGCACCGCTCGTACGCGGCCGAGCACGATGTGGAGGATTCGTACGAGCGGCTCGAGTTCCTCGGCGACGCGGTGCTGCAACTCTCGGTGACCCACTACCTGTACGACGAGTACCCCATGATGGCGGAGGGGGAGATGGCGAAGGTGCGGGCCGCCGTCGTCAACGAGCGGGCCCTCGCCCAGCTGGCGAGGGAGTGGAACCTCGGTGGCGCGCTGCGGCTGGGGAGGGGCGAGGAGATGACCGGGGGGAGGGAGAAGGAATCGATCCTCTCCGACGCGGTCGAGGCGGTGCTCGGCGCCATCTACGTCGACGCCGACTTCGTCACGGTGCGCGACCTGGTGCTGCGCCATTGGAGCGACATGGTGGACGACCGTGCCACGTTCCCGGGGCGTCTCGACTACAAGACCCGCCTCCAGGAGCACCTCGCCCAGCGCGGGCTGCGTCCCAGCTATGCGGTCGAGGAGGACGGGCCGGAGCACGCCAAGGAGTTCACCGCCAGCGTGTGGGCCAACGGGGAGCTGCTGGGGAAGGGATCGGGCCGATCCAAGAAGCGGGCCGAGCAGGACGCGGCCCGGGCCGCCTCGGAGGTGCTGGCCGGCGGGGGCGATGCCTGAACTCCCCGAAGTCGAGTCGATCCGCCGTCATCTCGAGCCGGTCATGGCCGGGCGCCGGGTCCGGGAGGTCGAGGTGGGGCATCCCCGCATGCTGCGCCGCCAGCCGGTGCCCGGCGACTTCGCCGCCCGGCTCCGGGGACGCCGTATCGAGGCGGTGGGGCGCCGCGGCAAGTTCCTCGTCACCTCCCTCGGCGGGGACCTGAGCTGGATCACTCACCTGGGGATGTCGGGCCGGATCACGCTCGCCGCGCCCGGCGACGCCCGGGAGCCGCACACCCACGTCGTGGTGGGTCTCGGTCGCGACGTCGAGGTTCGCTTGGTCGACCCGCGCACGTTCGGCTTCGTCGCGGTCTACACCCCGGACGAGCTGGCGTTCACCTCCTTGGCACGGCTCGGCCCCGACGCCCTCGACGGGCTGCCACCGTCCCGGGAACTGGGGAGGCGGCTGGAGGGACGTACCGCCCCGATCAAGCCTCTCCTGCTCGACCAGGGCATCGTGGCCGGGGTGGGCAACATCTACGCCGACGAGGCGCTGCATCGTGCCGGCCTCGATCCGCACCGGCCCGGCGGGTCGCTGCGGGCCGAGGAGCTGGTGCGGTTGCGGCGCGGCATCAAGACGGCGCTGGCGGCAGGGCTGCGCTGGGGCGGGACCACGCTCGAGACCTCGCCCTACCTGCTGCCCGACGGTCGCGCCGGCGACAACCTGGAGCGGCTCCGGGCCTACGGCCGGGAGGACGAGCCGTGCCCGCGGTGTGGCGCCCCGATCGTGCGCGAGGTGCTGCGGCAGCGCAGCACCTTCTGGTGCCGAGGATGCCAGCGATGAGCGAGGTGGCGGTGCGGGGCACGGTGGAGGGCCGGGTCCAGGGTGTCGGGTTCCGATGGTCGACGGTGCGCCAGGCGCAGCGGCTCGGGGTGGCCGGGTGGGTGCGCAACCTCATCGACGGCAGGGTCGAGGTGCTGGTGCAGGGGAGCGAGGCGGCGGTGGCCGCGATGCGGCGGTTCCTGGAGACGGGACCACCGGCCTCACGGGTGGTGGCGGCGGACCTCAGGGACGTCGACCCCGACCCGGAACTGACCGGGTTCTCGATCCGCTGAAGCGCGGAAAACGAATCCCAACGATGTAGTTCGTTGGTAAGCTCCCTTGGCCGTGTACCTCAAGACGTTGTCCCTCGCCGGGTTCAAGTCCTTCGCGGACCGCACCCGCCTCGACTTCGAGGCCGGGGTGACGGTGGTGGTCGGCCCCAACGGGTCCGGCAAGTCCAACCTGCTCGACGCCCTCGCCTGGGTGATGGGCACGCAGGCCACCAGCAGCCTCCGCACCGAGCGGATGGAGGATGTCATCTTCGCCGGGACCGCCACCCGGCCCCCCCTGAATCGGGCCGAGGTGGTGGTGACGTTCGACAATGCCGACCGGTTCCTCCCGCTCGACCTCAACGAGATCACGATGACCCGCCGCCTCTACCGGGACGGAACCTCCGAGTACGCCCTCAACGGCACCCCGTGCCGGCTCCTCGACCTCCACGAGTTGCTGTCGGACGGCGGCGTGGGGCGCCACCAGCACGTGCTGGTCGGGCAGGGGCAGATCGGCGGCATCCTCAGCGCCCGTGCCGACGAACACCGTTCCGTGATCGAGGAAGCCGCCGGGATCACCAAGCACCGGCAGCGCCGGGACCGGTCGGTGCGGCGCCTCGAGCAGACCGACCTCGACGTCACTCGCCTCACCGACATCCTCGACGAGCAGCGTCGCCACCTCCGTCCTCTCAAACGCCAGGCCAACGCCGCCGAACGGCATGAGGGGGTACGTGCCGAGATCCTCGCCCTGCGCCTCTGGTTGGGAGGCGAACAGCTCCGCGCCCTCCGCGACCGGCTCGCCGCCGATGGCGCAGAACAGGAGACCCTGACCGCCGCCATCGCCGTCCACGAGGAGGAGCGGCGTCTCCTCGCCTCCGACCTCGTCGAGCTGCGCCGGGCCGCCGGGGAGGTGGGTCACACACTGGAGCGGGACACCGCGGCCGCCGCCCGCCTCGAAACGGTCGCCGAGCGCTACCACCGCATCGCCCTCGTCGCCCGGGAACGCCGCTACTCGTTCGAGAGCCGGCGCCGCGGCGCCGGGGAGCGCCGCCACGATCTGGAGGAGGAGAGCGTCGCGGTCACCACCGAGATCGAACGCTGCGTCGCCGAGGAACGCACCGCGGCCGCCGAGGCGGAACGCCGGGAAGCCGCCCTCACCGCCCTCGAGGACGAGGAGCGTTCCCTCGCCGAGCAGGCCCAGCTTCCCGCCGAAGGGATGGTGGCAACGCTGCGGGGTGATCTGCGGGCCTTGGAGACCGCCGCCGAGCGCGACCACCGTGAGGCGGATGCCCTGGGCCGGCGCCGTGACGTCGTCGAGGCCCGCCTCGCCGAGGAGGCCGAGCGGGCCTCCCACCTCGTCGCCGAGATCCAGCAGACCGATGTCGCGGTTGGGCAGGCTCAGGCGGCCCACGCCGCCGCCCACCAGGTCGGGGGGCGTGCCCGCGACGAGTTGGAGCAGGCCGAGGAGCGGCTCCGCCGGGACGAACTGGCCCGGGAACGCGCCGCCGCCCGCCTCGAAGCGGTGGAAGCCGCCCTCGCCGGGTTGGGGGATCCCGAATCCCTCGCCACCGCCCGTGCCGCCGCCGCGGTGACCGGATCGGTGGTGGAACGTCTCGACGTCCCCGCCGACGTGGCCACAGCCGTCGACGGGGCGCTCGGCGAGTGGCGCCACGCCCTGGTCACCTCCGGGCGCGGTGCACTCCAAACCCTCGTCGGGGAACTCAAGTCGGGCGGGCTCGGTGGTCTCTCCTTCCTCCTCCCGGACCACGACCGGGCCGGGGCGGCGCCGCCGGCCGCCGGTCTCGGCGCCGAGGCCCTCGTCGATCGCCTCGGTCCCGGCGCCGATCGTGACCTGGCGGTCCGGCTGCTCGGTGACGTGGTGCTGGTGGAAGGCTGGTCTGCCGGATGGAGCCTGGTGGAGCGCCACCCGGACCTGCGCGCCGTGACCCCCGAAGGCGACGTGATGTCCCGTTCCGGCATGGTCCTGGCGGACCCCGATGGCGCCGGTCCCGCCGCCCTCGAGGCGGCCCGGGTCGGAGTCGAGACCGCCGAGCGCGATCTGGCCCGTTCCACGAGTCACCACCACACAGCCCGCCGCACCTTCGAGGAGGCCAGCGCCAAGGAGCGGGAGACGCTGGAGCGGCTCGAGGAGTTGGAGGCTCGCCTCGCCGGCCACACCGAGGCTCTCGCCCTGAGCGGGCGTGCCCGGGGCGCCGGAGAGGACGAGCTGGCCCGCCTCGACGAACGGGCCGCGGGACTGGCGGCTTCGGTCGGGACCCGGGAGGAGCGGCTGGCCGATCTGCGGAGCCGGCTCGAGCAGTTCGAAGGGGAGGAACGGGTCCGCCAGGAGGCGTGGGAGGCACTCAACCGCCGCCGGGAGGACGTGGCGCGCCGGCGGGACGAGGCGCGGCGGCTCCGGGAGGAAGCTGCCGCCACCCTGGCCGGAGCCAAGGAGCGTCGCCGCCTTCTCGAACACCGGCGGGCGTCGGTCGCCGCCGACATGGAGGCGCTCGCCATCGCCCCCGACGATCCGGCTGCGGTCGCCGAGCTGGCCGCCATCGAGGACGAGGCGCAACGGGCGCTGGCGGTGACCCGCCGCCACGTCACCGAACTGCGCCGCCGCCAGCGGGAGTTGCGCGACGAGATGGGACAGGCCGACGCCCGTCTCACCGCCGCCCTCGAACGCCAGGAGCACCTCGACGCCACCCTCGCCACCGCCAAGGACCGGGCAGGGGTGCTCGCCGTCGAGCTCGCCGAGCTGCGGGTACGCAACGAATCGGTCGCAGAGGGTTTGCGGCGGGACGCCGACGCCGGCGAGGACGAGGCGCTGGCCGCGCCCCGTCCCGAGCTGGACGACGGCGAGGATCCCGGGGAGCGGCTCGCCGGCCTCGAAGCCCAGCTCCGCCGGATGGGACCGATCAACCCGCTTGCCGCCGCCGAATACCGGGAGCTGGCCGCCCAGGTGGAGACCCTCGAGGCCCAACTCGCCGACCTCGAGGAATCCCGCAGGGAGCTGCAGAAGGTGATCGCCGCCCTCGATGACGAGATGGCGGTGCTGTTCGTCGCCGCCTTCGAGGAGATCTCGGATCTGTTCGCCGAGCACTTCGCCCTCGTGTTCCCCGGCGGAAGGGGCCGGCTCCGCCTCACCGAGCCGGACCGTCCCCTCGCATCCGGGGTGGAGATCGAAGCCCAGCCGCTCGGCAAGAAGGTGGGGCGTCTCAGCCTGCTGTCGGGCGGGGAGCGGTCCCTGGCGGCGCTGGCGTTCCTGTTCGCGGTGTTCCGGGCCCGCCCCAGCCCCTTCTACGTCCTCGACGAGGTGGAGGCGGCTCTCGATGACGCCAACCTGCGCCGGTTCCTCCGGTTGGTGGAGACGCTGCGACGGTCCGCCCAGCTCGTTGTCATCACCCACCAGCCACAGACGATGGAAGCGGCCGATATCCTCTACGGCGTGACGATGGAGCCGGGGGCATCGTCCCAGGTGCTCGCCAAGCGCATCCACGAACCGGCTCTCTGAGCGGGCGAGGGACACACCATGAATCCAGTTGCCGTCATCGTCCTGGTGGCCGCCGTGGTGCTGGTGGTCGCCATGGTGCTGATAGGGCGTCGTTTCGCGCCGCCTCCCTCCGAGTCGCCGGGCGGGACGGCGCCGGAGATCGCCGCTCCCTCAGCGGCGGTGACCGGGCTGCGGGCCCGGCTCGGCAAGTCGCGCCGGGCGCTGGCCGACCGGCTCGGCGGTGCGTTCGGCCGCAGCGGGCTCGACGAGGAGTTCTGGAACGAGCTGGAGGATTCCCTGGTTGCGGTCGACCTCGGGATCGGCACCGCCACCTCGCTGGTGGCCGCGGTCCAGGCGCGCCAGCCCGACGACGGCGAGCATGCCCGGCGCATTCTCGAGGACGAACTGATCGGCATGCTTCACGACCGGGAACGGGCCGTCGAGCTGGGGCCGAAGCCGTCCGTGATGCTCGTCGTGGGCGTCAATGGCAGCGGCAAGACCACCACCATCGGCAAGCTCGCCTCGCAGTTCCGCAGCCACGGCAAGGAGGTCCTCCTCGGTGCCGCCGACACGTTCCGGGCTGCCGCCGACCAGCAGCTGCGGACCTGGGCGGAGCGGGTCGGTGTCGACATCGTCACCGGGCAGCCCGGGGCCGACCCGGCCTCGGTGGCGTTCGACGCCTTCCAGGCGTCCCGGGCCCGCGACGTCGACCTCCTCATCGTCGACACGGCCGGGCGGCTCCAGACCAAGGCCAACCTCATGGCGGAGCTGGGGAAGGTGGCTCGGGTGCTGCGCCGGGAGGCGGGCGATCTCGCCGAGGTGCTTCTGGTCCTCGACGCCACCACCGGCCAGAACGCCGTGGCGCAGGCCCGCACCTTCACCGAATCGGTCGGCGTGACCGGTATCGTGTTGACCAAGCTCGACGGCACCGCCCGCGGCGGCGTCGTGGTGGCGGTGGAACAGGAACTCGGCATCCCGGTCAAGTACATCGGGGTGGGCGAAGGAGTGGACGATTTGATGCCTTTCGACCCTGCAGCGTTCGTGGACGCGCTGCTCGGCGCATGAGCGCCCTCGTGCCCGAAGAGCTGCACGCCGCCGCCGCAGCGGCGGCCCGACAGGCGTACGCCCCCTACTCCGGCTACCGGGTGGGCGCGGTGGTGGTGGCCTCCGACGGGCGCCGTTTCAGCGGCGTCAACGTCGAGAACGTCGCCTTCGGCGCCACCATCTGTGCCGAGGGCAATGCCATCAGCACCGCGGCGGCCGCCGGTGTCCGCAAGATCGACGTGGTGGCGGTGGCGGGGCTCGACAGCGCCGATTGCACGCCGTGCGGCAACTGCCGCCAGCTCATGAGCGAGTTCGGGGTGGAGACGGTGGTGCTGCAGGACGGTGCCGGGGGAGTGGCGACGTACCGTCTCGAGGAGCTGCTTCCCCTCGCGTTCTCGCCCGACGTGCTCGGGCCGGACGCCGGGGAGCGCTGAGCCCTCAAGACTTTCGGCGGGCCGGCCGATAGCCGCCGTATGTCCGAACACGACGTCCGTGCACCCGCCTCGCGGCGACTCCCGGGGGAGACCGCCGGGGTGGCCGGTCACGGTCTCGATCGGCCGGAGCCGTCCGTGGTGGAGACGGCGTCCACACCCCCGGTGCTTCAGCTCTCCGGTCTCCTCCCGGAGCCGCTCCGCACACCGGGGAACAGCCACCGGCTCCTCATCTGAGACGGGGCGGGGGCCGCCTCCTCCCAGATCGGAGCCGGGGCGAATCGACGGGCCGGTGCCAGGGGGCCCCCGCCCCCGCGGTGGGACAGGGTGGGTGGGCGGGCCCCGGCGGGGGGTCACCACCGGGCGCGTGACCGCCCCCCGTCGAGTCCCGCCTCAGCCGCGGGCGCGCAGCGCCTCGATCAGGGCCGGGATCACCGTGTGAACGTCCCCGACGACGCCGAGGTCGGCCACCCCGAAGATGGGCGCATCGGGGTCCTTGTTGACCGCGATGATGGTCGACGAGTCCTTCATTCCCACCAGGTGCTGCATGGCGCCGCTGATCCCGCAGGCCAGGTACACCGATGGCTTCACCGTTTTGCCGGTCTGACCCACCTGGAGGGCGTACGGCACCCACCCGGCATCGACCACCGCCCGGGTGGCGCCAACCGCGCCTCCCAGGAGACCGGCCAGTTCGCCGATGATCCCGAAGCGCTCGGCGTCACCGAGCCCGCGGCCACCGGCCACGACCACGTCGGCGGCCTCCAGGTCGGGACCCTCGCTCGGGATGACGTGCCGCTCCTCCACCGTGGCGGACCCGGCGTGGCCCGTGTCGGGAACCGCCACCGGAACCACCTCCGGTGAAGCGTCACCGGCCGGCTCTGCGCTGAACGCCTTGGGGCGCAACGCCACCAGCACCGGAGCGCCACCCGTCACCGCGGTCACCACCCGGGTGGTGCCGCCGAGGATCTCGTTGGTGACGAGCACCTCGGAGCCGGTCGGATCGACATCGAGGGCATTGCAGATCACGCCCCGGCCGAGGCGGGCCGAGAGCCTCCCCGCCACGTCGCGCCCGGTCCTCCCGGCGCCGAACAGGATCAGGTCGGGGGCTTCGGCGCCGGCCAGGTCGGCGAGAGCGGCGGCGGCGACCGGCCCGGGCAGGGCGTCGCCGACGTCGAGGTGGTACACCTTCGCCGCTCCATGGGCGCCGAGGGCGGCGAACGCCTCGTCGCTGCCGGGGCCGACGTGGAAGGCAACCGTGTCACCCCAGTCGCGCGCTCTGGTGAGTGCCTCCAGGGCCGCGGCGTCGGCCTGCCCGTCGTGCTCTTCGGAGAAGATCCAGGTCGTCATTCAGATCACCTTCACTTGCTCGAGCAGGGCGAGGATCCGGAGGTGGCCCTCCCCGTCGTCCTCGACGATCTCGCCGGATTGGCGTGCCGGCACCGGCTCGACCGAGCGGATCTCCTGCCCGACGGTGGGTTCGATGCCGAGATCGCTGCAGCTCACCGTGTCGATCGGCTTGCGCTTGGCGTCCATGATTCCCTTGAAGGTGGGGTAGCGGGGTTCGACCACGCCCGACGTCACCGTCAGCAACGCCGGCAGCGCCGCCGCCACGTCGTCGTAGCCGGCCTGGGTCTGGCGTTGGATCCGCACCGCGTCACCGTCGAGGGTGACGGCACGGGCGAAGGTGAGCGATGGCATCGCCAGCAGCTCGGCGAGTTGCTGCGGCACCACCCCGCTGGAGCCGTCGGTGGATTCGGTGCCGGCGATCACCAGATCGGGCTCTTCCCGCTTCAGGGCTGCCGCCAGCACGGTGGCGGTGAGGAGCGCGTCGGCACCCCGCAACGTGGTGTCGTCGACGACGACGGCCCGGTCGGCACCCATCGCCAGGGCCTGGCGGATCCCCTGCAGGTTGCCGGCGGGGGACATCGACACCAGCGTCACGGTGGAGTCCCCGGCGTCTTCGGCGAGGCGGAGGCCGATCTCCACCCCGTAGCGGTCGGTGTCGTCGAGCACCTGATCCTCGGGCCGGACGACGAAGTGAGTGTCCGGATCCAGCTCGTACGGTGCCGCCGGGTCCGGGATCTGCTTGACGCAGACGGCGATCTTCATGAGTGGTCACTCCTCAGCACGGGTAGAGGTCGCATGGTACGGGATCGGGAGAAGAGGATGAGTCAGGCGGGCTCCTCGACCAGGACGGGAAGGAGGGCGTCGACCAGGGCGGTGAAATCGTCGTGGGCGGCGGCGGCCGCCGCCGTCACGTCGGCGTGGGACAGTTCGGCGCCGGTGATCCCGGCGGCGTAGTTCGTCGCCAGCGAGACCGCGGCCACCCGCACTCCCATGTGGCGGAGGGCGATGACCTCGGGCACGGTCGACATGCCCACCAGGGTGCCCCCCAGGCGCCGCACCATCTCGATCTCCGCCGGCGTCTCGTAGCTCGGTCCGAGGAACCAGGCGT
>CAZQUB010000019.1:0-22731 GCA_964596225.1 uncultured Acidimicrobiaceae bacterium | reverse complement strand
ACTTCTCGTCGAGCTTGGTGATGGCGAACCCGACGTGGACGATGGCGTACTCACCGACGGTGATGTCGGGCACGTAGGCGACGCACACCTCCTTGGTGATGCCGCCGAAATCGACCTTCGCCATGGGGGTGCCGTCCTGGTCGTAGACCTCGGTCACCTTGCCGGGGACGCCGAGACACATCGGGCGATCACACTCCTCTGTCCATGCCGGCCGCCGCCGCCACCTGACCCAACGCCAGGCCCCCGTCGTTGGGGGGGACCAGCCGATGCGTGAGGACCCGGAACCCGGAGTCTCGAAGGAGTTCACTGGCCCTTCCGAGAAGCCGGACGTTCTGGAAGACCCCTCCGCTCAGGGCCACGGTGTCGAGACCGGTTCGGTTCCGTATCCGCTGGGCGGATTCTACTAGCAGTCGCGCCATGCTCTCGTGGAAGCGTTCCGACACCGTCGCCTGCCCGACACCTGCCGTGACGTCGGCCGCCACCGCCCGGATGAGGGGCCCGGGATCGATCGTTCCGTCCTCCGCCATCGCCAATGGGTAGCGGCCGCCGTCGCCACCGTCGAGGGCCTCCAACTCCATCGCGGCCTGCGCCTCATACGAGACGCTATGGCGAGTCCCGGCCAGCGAGGCCACCGCGTCGAAGAGACGGCCGGCGCTCGAGGTCGGGATCGTGTTGATGGCACGTTCCAGCTGGCGCTGCAGCACCCGGCGCTCCTCAGGGGGGCAGGCCGCCACCGCCGGCAGCGTCTCGTCCCAGGGGGCACCCGCCGCCCACAGGTGGGCGAGGGCGGTGCGGTAGGGACGGCGGATGGCGGCGTCGCCGCCGGGGAGCGGAACGTAGCCGAGGTGACCGGCCCGCTCGGAGCGGTCGAACCCGCCGACGAGGATCTCCCCGCCCCAGATGGCGCCGTCGTCGCCGTAGCCGGTCCCGTCGAAGGCGAACCCGATCACCGGCTCGTCGACCCCGTTCTCGGCCATCGCCGAGGCGATGTGGGCGTGATGGTGCTGGACCTGCACCCAGCGGCGGTCGCCCCGGTGCTGCTCGGCCCAGCGGGTGGAGAGGTAGCCGGGGTGGCGGTCCGAGACGAACACCTCGGGTTCAATGCGGAAGAGCGCCCGGAAATGCTCGACGGCACGTTCGAAGGCGGCGAGCGTCTCCAGGTTCTCCATGTCGCCGATGTGCTGGCTCATGAAGGCGTGCCTGCCGGCCGCCAGGCAGAACGTCGCCTTCAGCTCGCCGCCGACCGCCAGCGTCGGCGGCACCTCGACGGGGAGGCGCACCGGGAAGGGGGCGTAGCCGCGGGAGCGGCGCACCGGCAACTCCCTCCCGGCGAAGTGGCGCACCACCGAGTCGTCGCAGGCGACGTGGATGGGGCGGTCGTGGAGCAGGAAGGCGTCGGCGAGCCCGCCGAGGCGGGTCCTCGCCTCGGCGTTGTCGATGGCGATCGGCTCCTCCGACAGGTTCCCCGAGGTCATCACGAGCGGCGCTCCCTCCGCCAGCAGCAGGTGGTGGAGCGGCGTGTAGGGGAGCATGATCCCGACGTAGTCGTTGCCGGGCGCCACCAGCGCCGAGAGAGGCGACCCGGCCCGCTTCCTCAGCAGCACGATGGGGCGCTCCCGGCCCTCGAGCAGAGCCGCCTCGGCGCCGTCGACGACCGCCACGGTGCGGGCCGCGGCCAGGTCGGACACCATCACCGCGAACGGCTTGTCGACCCGACCCTTGCGTTCCCGCAACGTGCCCAGCGCCTCGTCGTTGCCGGCGTCGGCGGCCAGGTGGAACCCTCCGAGGCCCTTGACGGCGACGACGGCGCCGCCGTCGAGCAGCGCCCGCGTCTCGGTCACCGGATCGCCGGGTACCTGCTCACCGTCCCGTTCCAGCCAGATGCGAGGCCCGCAGTCGGGGCAGGCGTTGGGTTGGGCATGGAATCGACGGTCGGTCGGGTTCTCGTACTCGGCCTGGCAGCGGGGGCACATCGTGAACCCGGCCATGGTGGTCAGCGGCCGGTCGTAGGGGACGTCGCGGATGATGGTGAAACGGGGCCCGCAGTCGGTGCAGTTGGTGAACGGGTAGCGGAAGCGCCGGTCGGTGGGATCGAACAGTTCGGCGAGGCAGGCGTCGCAGGTGGCGACGTCGGGGGAGATGAGCGTGTTGGCGCCGGCCCGTACCCGGCTGGGGACGATCCGGAACGACTGGTCGCCGGCGGCGGCGACGTCGGCGCTCGTCACCGTCTCGATGGCGGCGAGCGGCGGTGCCTCGTCCCGCAGCCGGCGAGTGAACTCGTCGACGGCGGGTGGCGGACCCTCGACCTCGATGAAGACGGAGCCGCTGTCGTTGCCGACGATGCCGCCGAGGCCGAGGCCGGTGGCGAGGCCGTGCACGAACGGTCGGAACCCGACGCCCTGGACGACGCCGGTGACGGTGAGGGTGCGCCGAAGCCGAGCGGGCGGCACGAATCAGCTCTTGATCTCGAGCAGCTCGATCTCGAACGTCAGCGCCTGACCGGCGAAGGGATGGTTGGCGTCGACCGTCACCGTGGTGTCGGTGATCTCGGTGACCATGGCCTGGTAGGTCTGGTCCATGAGCACGATGTCGCCGATGGCGACGTCCTCGGGCGCGTTCTCGATCGGCACGGTGAACACCAAGCTGGGGTCGTAGGTGCCGTAGGCCTCCTCGGGCGGGATCCGCACCGTCTTGGTCTCACCCACGGTCATGCCGTCGACCGCGGCGTCGAAACCGTCGATGACCTCGTCGGCTCCGAGGGTGAACTCGAATGGCTGGTCCCGGTCCCGGGAGGAATCGAACTGCTCACCGTCGTCGAGGGTGCCGACGTAGTGAACCGACACGGTGTCGCCCGCCTGGGCGACGTTGGGGTCGCCGGTCCGCTCGGTGGTGGTCGTGGCGGTGGTTGTGGTGGTGGCTGCCGTGGTCGTGGTTGGGGTGCCGGCACCTTCGTCGCTGCCACAGGCAGCGAGGAGGAGCGCGAACGCCACGACAGCGATCAGGCGAAAACGGAGTTTCACGATGAAGTGTCCTCTGTGGGGAAGACGCCATCCTACGGCGCGCCGGATGCTGTGCCGTTCGCCGTGCCCGGCGCCACGCCGTCTCGTGGCCTGGGAGAGTTCCCTCAAGGCGGTCGCAGGGGAGGCCGATCGAATCGACAGTCACAGAGGAGTTCCTCATGCCGGATGCCGACTGGCCCAGCGAGCCTCGGGCCTCCGATCGCGATGACGATCGCGAGGCAACCACCCGCGAAACCAGGCAGGATCTCGCCGCGCTGCAGGCGCGGGTGGAACGTCTCCTCGACCCCTCCAACGTCACCTCGACATCCAGCTCCGCGGTGGAATCCGCCGCGCAGGCGTCGGTGACGACCGCCCCGGTCGCCCGGACCCAGGCCCAGGACGAGCCTTCCCCCGTTGCCGCCGGCATGCCGCACCGGGAAGTCGGATCGAGCGATCTCGCCGTCCGTCTCCGAGAGATGGAGGGTGCGGAACGAACCCGCCCGCCTGGCCCCGGCGTGACGAGCGCCCCGCAGGGGCCGGCATCGGGACCTTCTTTCGACCTCCTCCGGCGCGCCATCACCGATGAGCTTCCCGACGACGAGGGCGACGACGGTGACGACCAGTACCGGGACGCCGAGGACCTGGAGGCCGCCCTGGCCGGTGACGACGATCCATTCGAACGTGCCTACGAGGACGACGAGACCGAGGAAGTCGAGGCGATCGACGCCCACGCCTACCGGACGCGGGTCCGCATCGTCGTGGTCATCCAGGTCGCCACCGCCATCACCTGCGGTCTCCTCGCCCTCCTCCACGTCACCGGCGCCATCTGACCATTCTCCGCCGCCTTCGCGGAAGGCGCCCCCGTCACCCCCGCTAGCTTGATGGCCGTGCCGCCGTGACGAGGGAGGATGCGAATGGACGGTGAACCGGTGCCGCCGGGGAGCGGCCGCGATCGGGGACGGCGCTGATGGGCCGCCACCGCGACATGCTCGACCGGCATCGCCAGGTCCTCCCCTCCTGGCTCACCTTGTATTACGACGAGCCGATCTCCCTCGTCGAGGGCAGCGGGCGCCGGGTCCGGGACGCCGAGGGTCGCAGCTACCTCGACTTCTTCGGCGGGATCCTGGCGACGATCTCCGGCTACGCCCTTCCCGAGGTGGTGGCCGCGGTCCAGGCACAGGCGGCCCGGATGATGCACACCTCGACCCTGTACCTGATCGAATCCCAGATCGAACTGGCCGAGGAGATCTCCCGCCTCTCCGGCATCCCCGACGCCAAGGTGTTCTTCACCAACTCCGGGACCGAGGCGAACGACGCCGCCCTGATGATGGCGACCCAATACCGGCGCTCCAATCAGGTGCTGGCGATGCGCAACAGCTACCACGGCAAGTCGCATTCGACGGTGGCGATCACCGGCAACGCCGCCTGGTCGGCGACCCAGTTCAGCCCGTTCCACACCGTCTACCTCCATGGTGGATACCGCTACCGAAGCCCCTTCGCCGACCGCGGCGACGCCGACTTCATCGCCGCCGCCGTCTCCGACTTGCGGGACCTGCTCCGCATCGCGGTGGCGGGCGACGTCGCCTGCCTCGTCGCCGAGCCGATCCAGGGCGTCGGCGGGTTCACCCTCCCGCCCGACGGCCTCTACGGGGCGCTCGAGGAGGTGCTCGACGAGCACGGCATCCTCTTCATCAGCGACGAGGTCCAGACGGGATGGGGACGCACCGGCGAGCACTTCTGGGGGTACGAGGCGCATGGCGTGACCCCGGACCTCCTCACCTTCGCCAAGGGGGTCGGCAACGGCCTGCCCGTCGCCGGGGTGGTGGGGCGGGCCGAGGTGATCGACTGCCTCCCCGCCAACTCGCTGTCGACCTTCGGGGGGAACCCCCTCGTCACCGCTGGGGCCCTCGCCAACATCCGCTACCTGCGCGACCACGATCTGCAGCGCAACGCCCTCGAAGTGGGGAAGGTGCTGCGCGCCGGGTTCGAGGATCTGCAGCGCGAGGTCCCGGTGATCGGCGACGTGCGCGGCAAGGGACTCATGATCGGCATCGACCTCGTCCACCCCGGCGGCGACGACCCCGATCCGGATCTGGCACGGAGTGTGCTGGAAGAGGCGCGACGCGGAGGACTGCTCCTGGGAAAGGGCGGATTGCAAGGAAACGTGTTGAGAGTCGCCCCTCCGCTGTCGATCACCAGGGAGGAAGCCGTCGAGGGGCTGACGATCTCGAGCGAGGCGGTACGCCGGGCCGCCGGTTGAGATCACGCCCCGGAAGGAGGGTCCATGGCACGCCGCAGCCTCACCGCCGTCTTCGCCGCAGTCCTGCTCGTCAGCGCCGCGGTGACCGCCTCGGCCGACCCGTCGCAACCGGGCGGCACGTTCGTGGACGACGACGGCAACGTCCACGAGGGGTCGATCGAAGCGATCGCCCTCGAGGGCATCACCCAGGGCTGCAACCCGCCCGCCAACGACCGTTTCTGCCCTGACCGGGCCGTGAGCCGCGGTGAGATGGCCGCCTTCCTGGTGCGGGCCCTCGACCTGCCGGCGGGACCGGCCGGCCGCTTCGTCGACGACGACGATTCCATCTTCCGGGCCGACATCGAGGCGCTGGCGGCAGCCGGCATCACCCTTGGGTGTAACCCGCCCACCAACAACCGCTTCTGTCCCGACGAGCCGGTGGAGAGGGGTGAGATGGCCGCCTTCATCGTGCGCGCCATGCGCCTGCCGCCGGGACCGGCCGGCCGTTTCGTCGACGACGACGCCTCGGTGTTCGAGGCGGATATCGAGGCGCTGGCCGAGGCGGGGATCACCCTCGGGTGCAACCCGCCCGGCAACGATCGCTTCTGCCCCACCCAGGCGGTGACCAGAGCCGAGATGGCGACGTTCCTGACCCGCATGCTCGGGCTCACCCCGATGACGCCACCGGCGCGTTGCACCATCCTGCCGGCGGACAACATCCTCAACCGCCGGGTCGACGACCTGCCGGTCCATGCCCGCTCCAGTCAGTACGTGGCCGCCATCGGGAACGACTCCACGGTTCACGCCGACTTCGGCTCGGGGGTGTGGCCGCCGGGGAGCACGAGCCCGATCGGGATCCCGTCGGCCGAGGTGCTCGGTGACCAGGAGCGGGTCTCGATCCATTTCACCGCCTACGGCTCGGAGAGCGACCCCGGGCCCTACCCGATCCCGCCCGACGCCCCCATCGAGGGAGGGCCCGACAGCAACGGTGACCGGCACGTGCTCGTGGTCGACACCGAGAACTGCATGCTCTACGAACTGGGCCGGGCCTTCCCCCGGTCCGGCGGATCGTGGGACGCCCAGGTGGGGGTGGTGTTCGACCTCACCTCGAACGACCTGCGCCCCGACACCTGGACCTCGGCCGACGCCGCCGGCCTTCCCATGTACCCGCTGCTGGTCCGCTATGACGAGGTCGCATCGGGCCGCATCACCCACGCCATCCGTTTCACCGCTCCCTCCACCCAGAAGGCCCATGTCTGGCCGGCCCGCCACGATGCCTCCAGCCTCACCGGCCTCCACTACCCCCCGATGGGCCAGCGGTTCCGGCTCGAGGCGGACTTCGACATCTCCGGCTTCTCCCCCGAGGTGCAGGTGATCCTGCGCGCCCTCAAGGAGTACGGGATGGTGCTGGCCGACAACGGAGCGTCGTGGTTCCTGAGCGGCGAGCCCGATTCCCGCTGGAACAACGACGATCTCCACCAGCTCGGCACCATTCCGGGCTCGGCGTTCGAGGCGGTCGACGTCTCCTCGTTGATGGTCGATCCCGATTCGGGCGCCGTGAGCCACTGAATCGACCCGGGATCGGGCTCACCGGGACGAGGCCGGGGTGCCGGAGGGCACTCTCCGGCGGGTGTTTCTGGCCCGCCGGCCGCAGATTGGGGATGTCTTCCGAGTGGTATCGTGCCGTCCCGGCCACAGGCGAGCCAGGTCGCGCCGAGGGGGGCCGGGGGGACCGGTTGGAGACGCCGGTCCGTTCACCCGGAAGGGGCATGGAATGACGGCGCGGGGTCCGACGATGCGTGACGTGGCGGCAGAGGCCGGCGTCAGCGTCATGACGGTGTCGCGGGTCCTCGGCCGCAAGCCCGGCGTCAGCGCCCGCACCGCCGAGCTGGTGTGGGAGGCGGTCCACACCCTCGGATACCGGCGCAACGAACTGGCCCGCAGCCTCCGGCCGGGCCAGCAGTCGGCGTCGATCGGACTCGTCGTCGGGGACGTCTCGAATCCGTTCTACGGGCTCATCGCCAAGGCCGCCGACGCGGTGGCGAGAACCGCCGGCTACTTCATCATCATGGTGAACACCGACGAGGAACGGGCGCGGGAACGAGAGATCGTCGAAGGGCTGCTCGCCCGCCGGGTCGACGGCCTGCTCCTCGTCTCGGCCGACGACGACCACTCGTACCTCGCCCACGACATCGCCACCGGCACCGGCGTCGTGTTCATCGACCGTCCTCCCCGCGGGCTGCAAGCCGATTCGGTGACGATCGACAACCGGGGCGGCGCCAGGGAGGCGGTGGCGAACCTCGTCGCCCGTGGCCACCGCCGCATCTCCTTCATCGGCGACCACGACTACCTCTTCACGGCCCGCGAGCGCCGCGCCGGCTACGAGCAGGCGATGCACCGCGCCGGCCTCGGCGACAACCTCGACGTCCTGATGGGCATCCACGACGCCGAGAGCGCCGAAGCCGCCACTGCCTGGCTCCTCGAACGGACCGATCCTCCCACCGCGATCTTCGCCGGAAACAACCTCATCGCCGTCGGCGTGGTGCGGACCGCCTCCCGCGCCGATCCTGACATCGACATCATCGGGTTCGATGATCTCCCCAACGAGCCCGACCTGCCGATCGGGCTCGTCGGCTACGACGTGTCGGCGCTGGCCACCCACGCCATGGGGATGCTGCTGGAGCGCCTCAACCGCCCGGGCAGGCCGGTCCGCCACGTGAGCGTCCCCACCCGGATCGTGGCACCCCGAGCCCGCGCCCGGTCGGCCCGATGATGGAATGCCGCGCCCCGCTGACGCTGCAGCCCATCCTCAAGGAGCGGGTGTGGGGCGGAACCCGTCTCTCCGGCTACGGCAAGGCGCTCCCCCCTGCCGCCACCATCGGCGAGAGCTGGGAGGTGGCCGACCTTCCCGGGGACCACTCGGTGGTCGCCGCAGGCCCGGCCGCAGGCCTCCCACTCGGCGATCTCGTCACCCGGTGCGGCGACGCCCTCCTGGGAGCCGCCCACCCCTCGCCCATGGGCGGATTCCCGCTGCTCATCAAGCTCCTCGATGCCCGTGAGAACCTGTCGGTCCAGGTACATCCCGATCAGGAATACGCCGCGGCGCATCCTCCGGCGGCGAGCAAGACCGAGTCGTGGTATGTCATCGAAGCCGACCCTGGGAGCTTCCTCTTCAACGGGGTACGGCCCGGCGTCACCCGCGACGACCTGGCCGCCTCCGCAGACCGAGGGTCCATCGTCGATCTCCTCGACCGCAAGCCCGCCGTCCCCGGAGACCTGCACCACGTCGCGGCGGGCACGGTGCACGCCCTCGGCGCCGGGGTGATGGTGGCCGAGATCCAGACGCCGAGCGACACCACCTACCGGCTCTACGACTGGGGCGTCGAGTACGGGCGGCAGCCGCGCCGGCTCCACATCACCGACGGGCTGGCATCGGTCCATCTCGACCCGCCGCCGCCTCCGGTCGAGGGGCGGGCGGGACCGTCCGGGAGCAGGCTCCTCATCGACACCGACTTCTACCGCATCACGGAGCATCGGCCGGCCGGGAACCCGGTCTCCTTCGGCGGGGAGAGGCCGGCATGCCGGATCGTGCTCGTCGTCTCCGGGTCGGTGACGATCCGATCCGCTGCGGGGGAGTTCGACGACCTCGGCGTGTCCAAGGGCGGCACCGTCGTCCTCCCGGCCGGGATCATCGACACCGTGGCCGTCGACGCCGTGGCCGCCACCTTCCTCGAGGTCCGTCCCGCGCTGCGCCCCTGACCCGATCGAGCCGATCTCGCTGCGCCGCGGGTGGCCTCCTAAGCTCGGGTCCATGGCCGCCTACCGTCCTCCACTCAGGGAGATGCGCTTCGTTCTCGAGCACCTCGCCGGCATCGGCGAACTCGCCGCCCTTCCCGATTTCGTCGCCGCCGAGCCCGATCTGGTCTTCGCCGTGCTCGAGGAGGCAGGTCGCCTCAGCACCGAGGTGATCGCCCCCACCAACCGCGTCGGCGACGAGCAAGGCGTGGTGCGCCGCGACGACGGCACCGTGGTGGTACCCGACGAGCTGACGGCCGCCTACCGGGCCTACGCCTCCGGCGGCTGGATCGGGGTCAAAGGACCGCAGGACTACGGTGGCCACGGCTTTCCCGGCGTGGTGAGCACCGCCATCCAGGAGATGCTCACCTCGTCGAACCTGTCGCTCTCCCTGTGCCCGATGCTCACCGCCAGTGCGGTCGAGGCCCTCCTCCACCATGCCGACGACGACCAGAAACGCCGCTACCTCCCCAAGCTGCTCTCGGGGGAGTGGGCGGCGACGATGGCCCTGACCGAACCGGAGGCGGGGTCGGACGTCGGGGCGCTGCGCACCGTGGCGGAACCCAACGGCGACGGCGGCTGGCTGCTGCGGGGAACCAAGATCTTCATCACCTGGGGCGACCACGAGATGACCGACAACATCGTTCACCTCGTCCTGGCCCGCACCCCCGGGGCGCCGGCCGGCACCCGGGGTCTCTCCCTCTTCGTCGTTCCCAAGTACCTCGTCGCCGCCGACGGGACGATGGGAGAACGCAACGACGTGCAGTGCCTGTCGCTCGAGCACAAGCTCGGTATTCACGCATCACCCACCTGCGTCATGGCGTACGGCGAGGAACGCGGCGCCGTCGCCGAGTTGGTGGGAGAGATCAACACCGGCATGCACGCCATGTTCACGATGATGAACGACGCCCGCCTCCACGTCGGGCTGGAGGGCCTCGGCGTCTCCGAACGCGCCTACCAGCACGCCCTCGCATACGCCCACGAGCGTCGCCAGGGACGGGCGGTGGGTGCGCCCCCCGGGGAGGCGTCGCCCATCATCGAGCACCCCGACGTGCAGCGGATGCTGCTCACCATGAGGGCCGACATCGAGGCGCTGCGGGCCGTCACCTACGCCACCGCCTCCGCTCTCGACGTCGCGGCGCACCATCCCGACCCGGACCGGCGGGAGGCGGCCGCCGCCCGGGGCGATCTCCTCACCCCCGTGGTGAAGGGCTGGGGCACCGACCTCGGGGTGGAGCTGACCTCGATCGGGATCCAGGTGCTGGGCGGGGTCGGGTATGTGGAGGAATCGGGGATGGCTCAGCTCTTCCGGGACGCCCGCATCGCACCCATCTACGAGGGCACCAACGGCATCCAGGCCATCGACCTGGTGCTGCGGAAGCTGCCCCGCAACGGCGGCGCCGCGGTGCGCTCCTTCCTCGCGGAGATCTCCGCTCTCGATCCCGCCCTGGAAGAGGCAGGCGCCGCGCTGGGGACGATGCGTTCCGAGGTCGGGGCCGGTCTCATCGTGCTGCGGGACGCCACCGACTGGCTGCTCGGATGCGACGATCGCAGCGACGCGCTGGCGGGCGCCTCCCCGTACCTGCGTCTCTTCGGCGTTGTCGCCGGCGGGGCGCTGCTCGCCAGGGGGGCCCTCGCCGCCCTGCGGGTGGCTTCCGCTGCTCCCGACCCCTGGCTCGACGCCAAGGTGGCCACTGCCCGCTTCTACGCCGAGCAGATCCTGCCGCAGGCAGTCGGTCTCGGTCCGGCGGTGGTGCGGGGGGCGGCCGCCCTCGACCCGGGAGCCTGGCGGTGAGCACCGGCGTCGACGCCGCACCCCGGGGAGCCGCCTTCTTCGACCTCGACCGCACCCTCATCGGCGGCTCGTCGCTGTACGTCGCCGGCCTGGTGGCGTGGCGGCACGGCTCGTTCCCCACCCGCCAGCTCATCCGCGACCTCGTCAGCGCGGTGAAGTTCCGGATCGCCGGTGCCACCGACGACACCACCGCTCGGGTGCGGGATGCCACCTTGTCCCGCATCGTGGGGCACCGTCGCGAAGACCTCGACGCCCTTGCCGATCTGGTGGTGCCACGGCTCCTCGACGACGTCCGGCGCGAGACCCGGGAACTCGTCGACCTCCACCACGAGGCGGGCCGTGCCACCTATATCATCTCGGCGTCACCCGTCGAGATCCTGGAGCCGTTGGCCGACGCCCTCGGGATGAGCGGGGCGATCGGCACCGTCGCCGAGATCGTCGACGGCGTCTACACGGGTCGCCTCGCGGCACCGTTCTGTTACGGCCCGGGGAAGGCCGAGGCGGTCGCCGCGTTGTGTGCCGCCAAGGGCTACGACATCCACCTCTGCTACGCCTACAGCGATTCCGCCGGTGACCTCCCCATGCTGGAACTCGTGGGGCACCCGGTGGCGGTCAACCCTGATGCCACCTTGGGCCGGGTGGCGGCGTCCCGCGGCTGGCCGGTGGTGGAGTTCAGCCGGACCCGCAAGAAGGTGGTGCGGCTCACCACCGCCTCCGCCGGGGCCGCCGGGCTCGCCCTCGCCGCCTACCTCCTGGGGCGGCGCCACGGGCGGCTCGGGGAGGCGTCGTGAAACGGCTGTTCTCCTGGGCACTCGGAGCGCTCGCGGTCGGGGCTGCGCTCGGAGCCCTCTTCGGCAAGTCGGAGAGGGAAGGATCGAGCCCTCGCTCCCCGACCGCCGCTGCGACCCCCCGGCGGCGACGGCAGATACCCGTCGAACGTGTTCGCCCCGTGCTCGCCGGCACGATGGGGCGCATCCGTGACCACCATCTCACGATGCTGGCGGGGAGCCTCTCCTACTACGCGTTCCTCGCCGTGTTCCCCGCCGCCATCGCGGCGGTGTCGATCTACGGCATCGTCCTGACCCCGGCCGAGGTCGCCTCCCACATCGACAGCCTCACCTCGGTGCTCCCGGGGGAGATCGCTTCCATCGTCGACACCCAGCTCGCCGCCATTGTGCGCACCTCCAGCACCGGGCTCGGTGTCGCATCCGTCCTGGGCATCCTCGGGTCCCTGTGGTCGGCGTCGGCCGGGATCAAGTCGCTGATGGTGGGTATCGACATCGCCTATGACACCCCGGAGGACCGCTCGTTCCTGGTGCTGCGTGGGATCGCATTGCTGCTGACGATCGGGAGCATGGTCTTCGTGGCGGCGAGCGCCGCGGTCGTGACCTTCCTCCCCGACCTCGCCGCCCACCTCGGCGCCCGGGACGAGGTGCGGCGTCTCATCGAGCTGGGGCGCTGGCCCGCCATCTTCCTGGTGGTGGTGGGCGCCCTCGGCATCCTGTACAAGATCGCCCCCAATCGCCCCGCCCGGCGATCGCCATGGCTCTCGAAGGGGGCCCTGGTGGCGGCGGCGCTGTGGATCGCGGTGACCTTCGGCTTCTCCTTCTACGTAGGCCGCCTCACCAACTTCAACGCCACCTATGGGGCCCTCGGGACGGCCATCGTGTTGCTGCTGTGGTTCTTCCTGTCGGGGCTGGTGGTGCTGGTGGGGGCCGAACTGAACGCCGAACTGGAGTCGCGGCGCTGAGGCACGCCCGGGCGCGAATGCCGGATTGCGTCGTGCGGAGCACTATGTTGTGGTTGGCGGTTCCCCTGCATCGAGCCGCCACCTCGCCTCTTCCAGACTGAGGAGCACTGCTTGACCTCCGCGTCGACTGAAGCCACCACCTCCACGTTCTCCGAACTCGGGATCGCCGACGACCTCCGCGCCGAACTGGCCCGTCAGGGCATCGAGCACCCGTTTCCCATCCAAGACCTCGCCATCCCCGACGCCCTGGCGGGCCGGGACGTCTGCGGGAAGGCCCAGACCGGGTCGGGCAAGACCCTCGCCTTCGGGCTTCCCATGGTGCAACGCCTCGAGAAGGCGGAACCGAAACGGCCCCACGCCCTCGTGCTCGTTCCCACCCGGGAGCTGGCCGTCCAGGTGTCGGACGTGCTGCGCCGCCTGGCGGCGGTGCGCGGGTTCCGGCTGGTGGCGGTCTACGGCGGCTCGCCCATGAAACGGCAGATCAACGCCCTCGCCGCCGGCGTCGAGATCGTCGTCGCCACCCCTGGCCGCCTCATCGACCTTCTGGAGCGGGGCAAGGTGAGGCTCGACGCCATCAAGTGGGTCACCATCGACGAGGCCGATCAGATGGCCGACATGGGTTTCCTCCCGCAGGTGCGGCGCATCATGCGCGGGGTCCCCGACACCCGGCAGACCTCGCTGTTCTCGGCGACCCTCGACGGTCAAATCGCGACGCTGGTCGAGAGCTACATGAACGAGCCGGCCCGGCACGAGATGACGACGGACGGTGACACGGTCGACACCATGGAGCATCGCTTCCTCAAGGTCCATCACATGGACAAGGTTCGGGTGGCGGCGGAGATCGCCCGCAGCGCCGGGCGCACCTTGATGTTCGTGCGGACCAAGGCGGCCTGCGATCGGGTGGCACGTGCCCTCCAGGACGAGGGGGTGAACGCACGGGCCCTCCACGGCGACCTCCAGCAGAGCCGCCGCGAGGAGTCGCTCAACGCCTTCTCCGACGGCAAGGCGCCGGTGCTGGTCGCCACCAACGTGGCGGCGCGCGGCCTCGACATCGACAACGTCGACATCGTGATCCACTACGACCCGCCCGACGATCCGAAGACCTACGTGCACCGGTCGGGACGGACGGCGCGGGCCGGCGAGTCGGGGCTCGTCGTCACGCTGGTGGAATGGGACCAGGTCAACGAGGTGATCCGGATCCAGCGCCAGGCCGGTCTCAACGTGCCGATCGTCAAGATGTTCTCCAACGACGAGCGGCTCGCGGACCTGACGTCCTGGGAGCCGGATCCCGAGATGGTCCCCCGCAAGGAGAGTCCCCGCGCTCGTCTCGGTCGACCTCGGCGGCGCCGCGGGCTCTGAGCCCGATCCTGGCCTCGGCCTGTGGGACGCCGGAACCGCGAGCGGCTCCGTGGTCACCCAGGTGGGTGAGGGCGCCGGAGTCGTCGTCACCATCACGGTGGGCTGATCCACCCCGCCGGACCGGGACGTTCCGGTTGGCGGCGGGTCCTCCTAGAGTCCGACCCCACGCAGCCCACGAAAGGCGAAGCCATGGCAGGCCAGTACTCCGCCCCGCCCGAGATGACGATCGACCTCGCCAAGTCCTACGCGGCGACGCTCCACACGAACCACGGCGACATCGAGATCGCCTTCGACGCCGCCCGTTCCCCCCTGACGGTCAACAACTTCCTCTTCCTCGCAGGCGAGGGCTTCTTCGATGGGGTCATCTTTCATCGGGTGGTCCCCGGGTTCGTGGTGCAGGGCGGGGACCCCACCGGCACCGGTACCGGCGGACCGGGGTACCGGTTCCGCGACGAGCTGGAAGGCCCGGGATCGTACACCCGGGGGACGGTGGCGATGGCCAACGCCGGCCCCAACACCAACGGCAGCCAGTTCTTCATCTGCCTCGAGGACGTCGGGCTACCCCACGCCTACACCATCTTCGGGAACGTGACCGGGGGCATGGAGGCCGTCGACGCCATCGCGGCAGCCCCCCGGCGCGGCGAACGGCCCTTGGACGACTGCGTCATCGAACGGGTGACGGTGACAGAGGAGTGACAGCCGCCCTGCGGCGGCCGAGGCGGCTGCGCTAGCTGGCGCGGCGCTCCCGGTCCCGGAGGCGGCGGCGGAGACGGCGCCGGTCGCCGGCGCTCATGCCGCCCCAGACGCCTTCGGACTGGTTGGTGGCCAGGGCGTACTGGAGGCACTCCTCCCGCACGGGGCACACCGCGCAGATCCGCTTGGCGGATTCGGCGAGGGACTCTTCCTCCCCGGGGGGGAAGAACAGGCTGGCGTCGGCGCCCGAACAGGCGGCCTCGGTGCGCCAGCCCTCCTCGGGTTCCCACATCAGATCAGTCAATGCCATCACGGTTACGTACGCTCCCCTTCGGGCGATCCGAACCACAACCCGGACCGGAAACGACTTATTCCCTCTCCGACACCAGGAAGGGAAGGGATAGTGCACCGGTTCGCGCCCGAGGTCAAGGGCTTTGTGCGAGTCGTCGCCGGGACCCACCACCCCTGCGGGATGGTCGAAAATCCGACAGAGAGGGGTCGGAGAGGCCTCTCCGGCGCCCGGATCAGAGGTATTGACCCGAGGTGATCCCACCGTCCTGGGTCGTTTCGAGGGCGCGGCGCCGCCGCATCTCCTCGAGCTGGGCCGCCATGGCTGCCTGCTGCGTGAACAATGACGCCTGGATCCCGTGGAACAACCCTTCGAGCCATCCCACCAGCTGGGCCTGGACGATCCGCAGCTCCGATTCCGACGTCGTGTCGCCCTGCAGGGGGTGGAAGATGGACCCCAGCTCTTCCTTGAGGTCGTCGCTGAGGGCGTCCCGGAGCTGATCCAGGGAGCTGCCGTAGATGTCGAGGAGCCGGGCCCGGCCGGCCTCGTCGAGCGACATGCCCCGTACTTCCTCCAACATGGCGCGGGTCATCGAGGCAATACGGATCAGCTTCGAGGGCTCGGTGACGTAGGTACCTTCCTCCCCGTCGATCTGCTGGCCCCCGGCGTCCTCGTCGACGACCTGAGGCTGCAACGGGCTGGGCTGGGTGGGGGGTTGTTCGGTGCTCATGCCCCGAGGATACGACGGTTCGAGGCGCTGGGCTGCAGCGTGACGGTGACGGCATGGCGGACTCCTGGAGCGTGCGGGGCGCCCGGTGGTTCAGACGGTGACGAAATCGACGGTGTGCCAGCCGGTGGCGCCGTTGGGAGCCGGGGAGGTCTTCTCGGACGTCTGGGTGTACCCGTCGCCGTCGGTCGCCCGCACCTTGGCTTCGTGATCGCCGGCCGTCAGGGTCTGTTCCACCTTCCACTGCACCCATGCCTTGTCGGACAGCGGGGTGGTGAGCTCGGCATCGAGCCACTCCCCGTCGTCGATCTGGACCTCGACCCTTTCGATGCCGCGGGTCGGCGCCCACGCCACGCCGGCGAGCACCGCCGGCGAGCCGGGGAGCCGCTGGCCGCGGCCGGGACGGTCGATGCGCGACTGGGTCTTGATCGGTCCCTCCTTCGACCAGCCACGGGGGATCCAGTAGCCGTCGAAACCGTCCCAGGTGGTCAGTTCGATCTCCTCGATCCACTTGGTGGCCGAGACGTAGCCGTACAGGCCGGGAACGATGAGCCGGGCCGGGTAACCGTGATTGGGGGGCAGCGGCTCGCCGTTCATGCCGAGCGCCAGGATCGGTTCCCGCCCGTCATAGGCGAGGTCGGTCGGGAACCCGGAGGTCCAGCCGTCCACTGACCGGCCCACGATCTGGCCGGCACCCTCCTGGACCCCGGCGCGGTCGAGGATGTCGACGAGGCGGACGCCGGTCCACTTGGCGTTGCCGACGAGGTGGCCGCCGACATCGTTGGAGACGCACGAGATCGTGACGTAGTCCTCGATGATCGGCAGCGCCGCCAGGTCGTCGAGGCTCAGCTCCAGCTCGTTGTCGACCATGCCGGTGACCTTGAGGCGCCACGAGTCCGGGTCGGGACGAGGTACGACGAGGGCGGTGTCGATGCGGTAGAAGTCCTTGTTGGGGACGATGATCGGCGTCAACTCCTCCTCGATCGCGAAGGAGGCGTTGGGGCCCGGCGGCGGCACGGTGACCGGCGGCGACGGAAGGACGGCGTCCGCCCGGACCCGTTCCGACCGGTTGATGATGAGACGCCGTCCGCCGACCCCGGCAACGAGAGCGGCGACGCCGACCCCGGCGACGGATCCGATGAAGATGCGCCGGCTGGCGTTGCTGGGGACGCCGTCCGTCGGTGCCTCCACCGTCCGGTACAGCAGCGCCCGGAGCACGAGCAGTCCGGCGCCGGCGGCGATGACGAGGGCGAGGAGGGTGGGGAAGAACGAGAACCGGATCTCGGTGGAGGCGGCCCCGAAACCGGCGAGCCCGAAGAATCCGAAGGCGGCCGTGGCTACCCAGGGGTGGGTGCGGGCGATGGCCCCGATGAGGGCGCCCACGAGGAGGGCGACAATGGCGGTTCCGATGGCGAGGGCGCCCTTGTCGGCGGTCCCGAAGAAGCTGATCGCGAACTCCTTGACGAACCGCGGCGACCAGTCGATGACGAAGCCGCCAACGGCCGCGATCGACGAAGGCACCTTGTCGGTGAGTCCGGCGGCGAGTTCGGTGAGGCCGAGGGCGAGGCCGACGGAGACGGTTCCGGCGAAGGCAGCGGCCCGGAGGCTGATGGGGGGTTCGGCGGTGGCCTGGTTGCTGGTCTGCTCGTTCACGGTTCCAGGTCTAGCAGCACGTCCGGACGGAGGGAACGGTTCGGCGCTTACGATTCCGTGAACTCTCCCGTCACGATGTGCGCCCCCGCCGCGCCCAGGCGAGGAAACGGGCGGCGGGCCAGGTGTTGGCCACGCTCGCCTTGTCCACCCAGCCGCGGCGGGCGACGGCGACACCCCACCGCAGGTTGGCCAGCTCGCTGGTGTGGTGGGCGTCGGTGTCGATCAGGAACCGGACCCCTTCGACGGAGGCGGCGTGGCGCAACAGATCGGCCGGCACGTCGAGCCGGTCGAGGTGGCAGTTGATCTCGAGGGCGGTGCCGGTATCCGCCGCGGCGGCGAACACCGCGGTCGCGTCGAGATCGATGCCGGGGCGGTGCCCGATGCGACGCCCGGTGAGATGCCCGATGACGTTGACGGCCGGGTGGGTCATCGCCGCCAGCACCCGTTCCGTCTGGCGCGCCTGGGGCAGGTCGAAATGGGAGTGGACGCTGGCGACGCACCAATCGAACTCGAGCAGGAAGTCGGTGTCGTAGTCGAGCGACCCGTCGGGGCCGATGTTGAGTTCGGCGCCGTGGAGGATGTGCAGGTCGGGGTACCGGCGGCGGAGGCGTTCGAGGATCCGGCGCTCCCGCCGCACCTCCTCCCGGGACAGCCCGTTGATGGTGAGGTCCTCGCCGTGCTCGGTGATGGCGATGTAGGCGAGACCGCGGTCGGCCGCCGCCGCCACCATGTCCTCCAGCGGGCTGCGACCGTCACCCGACCAGGTGGAGTGGACGTGGAGGTCGCCGCGGATGTCGTCCTCGGTGACGAGGCGGGGCAGCGATCCCGCCTCGGCGGCCGCGATCTCGCCGTGGCCCTCCCGCAGCTCGGGGGTGATGAACGGGAGGCCCAGGCCGCGGTACACCGCCTTCTCGGTCCGGGACGCCACCACCCGGTCGCCGTCGCTCAGGGCGTACTCGTTGAGCAGGAGGCCGCGGTCGATCGCCCGCTGCCGCAGTTCGATGTTGTGCTCCTTGGACCCGGTGAAATAGAGGA
Organism: uncultured Acidimicrobiaceae bacterium; assembly: GCA_964596225.1. Lineage (GTDB taxonomy): Bacteria > Actinomycetota > Acidimicrobiia > Spongiisociales > UBA5794 > CAYQEC01. The sequence continues at coordinate 4,397 of CAZQUB010000019.1, read as the reverse complement.
GGGCGGCGCCGAGCTGGGACGGCGTCACCACCCGCAGGTCGACCTGGATCCCCCCGTCGGTGAGGATCGAGGTCTTGGTGTCGCCGTGCACCAGCACCTGCCTCACCTGGGGCAAGGCGACGAAGGCGTCCATCACGGCGCCGGGGCGGGTGGAGGCCACCACGATGTCGACGTCGCCGATCGTCTCCCGGAAGCGCCGCAGGCTGCCGCAGTACGTGACCCGGCCCGCGGCGGGGACCGCACGGAGCGCCGCCGCCAGCTCTTGTGCGATCGGGAGGGCGTCGGCGATCGGGGTGCGGCGATCCTTGCCGTGGAGGCCGAGCCGTTCTACCGCCTGGGCGATCTTCCCCTCGGATCGGGCCCCCATGCCGGGGAGGTCGCGGAGGGCGTGGGTCGCGATCGCCTGCTCCAGATCGGCGACCGACTCGACCCCGAGCCGCTCTCGGAGCAGATGCACCGATTTCGGCCCCAGGCCGGGGATGCGGGTCAGTTCCACCACGGACGGCGGGTAGGCGTGGCGCAACTCGTCGAGCCGGGCGATCGTCCCCGTGTCGAGATACTCACGGATGCGCGCCACCGTGCCCTTTCCGAGCCCGTCGACGGCCAGCAGCTCACGATCGGACATCGAGGCGATGTCGCGGTCCAGTCCCTCGACCGCCTGCCGGGCCTTCTCGTAGGCACGCACCCGGAACGTCTGCCGGCTCTGCTCGTCGAGAACGAGCAATGCGGCGAATTCGCCCAACACCCGTGCCACTTCCCGGTTGCGGCTCATCAGAAGATGATCATCGAGAACACGAAGAAGAACGCGATGAGGACGACTCCTTCGGCCCGCACCAGCCGCTCACCGGTGTAGGAGAAGATGGCGGCGAGGAGCGATGCGACCACCATCGCCACCAGCCCGGACACCGAGACGTCCTTGAGAACGCCGGGACCGAGCACCGCGGCGGTGCCTGCCACCGCCAGCGAGTTGAAGAGGTTCGATCCGAGGATGTTGCCGACGATGAGGTCCGACTGGTGGCGGCGCACCGCCGCCAGCGTCGTCGCCAGCTCCGGCAGGCTGGTGCCGACCCCGAGGAGCAGGCCGAGGAACGCCGGCGACAAGCCGAAACGGTGCCCGAGATCGAGCGATCCACGCAGGAGCAGGTCGGCGGCGAAGACGGTGACCGCGAGCGACACCACCCCGATGATCGCCTCGATCCACACCACCACCTCCTTGTCGTCGTCGTCTTCGATCGGCAGCCCCGCATCGCGGGCCTCGGGCTCGCTCGACCATCGCACCATGAGCCCGAGGGCGACGAAGAGTCCCACGAGCAGGAGGATGCCTTCGAGGCGGCTCACCCGCCCGTCCGCCAGCACCCCGGCCAGCACCGTGAGGGTGACGATCATGAGGATCCATTCCCGCCGCAGCGCACGGGTCCGTGTCACCACCTGGCCGAGCACCGCCGCCGCACCCAACACGAGGGTGACGTTGGCGACGTTGGAGCCCACCACGTTGCCCATCGCCACGTCGAGTTCCCCGGTCCGTGCCGCCAGGGCGGACACCAGGAGTTCCGGGATCGACGTTCCCAGGCCCACGATGAGCGCCCCGACCAGCACCGCGGACACGCCGAGGGTTCGTGAGATCCGCACCGCGGACAGCACGAGCCGGTCGGCGGCGCCCATGAGCAGCACCAGCCCGACGATGACGGAGATGAGCGAGGGGACCAGCTGGGTACTCCGGGGGTGAGCCTGCGCGGCGATGGTAGCGACGGGGTGGGCCGTCGGAGGCGGGCCGGCGGGCCCGGAACGACGATGACGGAGATCGGTCGTATCGCGAGTAGCGTGGCGCACTGCACGGGCGAGGAGTGGGCATGGACGCGGAACCCGAGAGGGTGCATCAAACCTGGATTCACTCGGATCGGGGGATCCCGCGCGCCTTCATCCGGCCCATCATGCGGTTCACCCAGATCGAAGCCGCTTCGGGCCTCGTGCTCCTCGCCGCCGCGGTGGTGGCCCTGCTGTGGGCCAACGCTCCCTTCGGGGCGAGCTACCGGGAGTTCTGGGAAACCCATCTCAACCTCACCGTGGGCCCGGTCCACTTCAACGAGAGCCTGAAGGACATCGCCAACGACGCCCTGATGGTGATCTTCTTCTTCGTGGTCGGTCTCGAGATCAAGCGGGAGCTCGTGGTCGGCGAGCTGCGGGACCCGAAGAAGGCGGCGTTGCCGGCCATCGCCGCCCTCGGTGGGATGATCGTCCCGGCGCTCATTTACACCCTGTTCGTCCTCCACACCGGAGGGGAGGCGTCCCAGGGTTGGGCGATCCCGATGGCGACCGACATCGCCTTCTCGGTGGGGGTCATCTCCCTGCTCGGCACCCGGGTCTCGATCGGCGCCAAGCTGTTCCTGCTGGCGCTGGCGATCGCCGACGACATCGGCGCCATCACCGTCATCGCCGTGTTCTACACCTCGGATCTGGCGCTCGGCTGGCTGGCGGCGGGCATCCTCGGTCTCGGGTTGATCATGGTGGCGCAGCGGGTCAACATCCGTGCCATCCCGTTCTACGTGGTGGCCGGGGTGGTCGTCTGGTTCTTCATCTTCGAGTCCGGGGTGCACGCCACCCTCGCCGGGGTGGCGCTCGGCCTGATGACCCCGGTGTACCCCCTCTACTCGGACCAGGACTTGTACCGACGCTCCCGCATCATCCTCGACCGTTACCAGATGGATGCGGCGATGCCGGAACGGCGGGAGCGGCTCGACCACGACGCCCTGGAGCTGGCGGCGGTCGCCCGCGAATCGGTGTCACCCCTCGACCGTCTCGAGCACATGCTGTTGCCGTGGTCGTCGTTCGTGGTGGTTCCCATCTTCGCCCTCGCCAACGCCGGGGTGCGGTTTGCCGATTTCGAGTCCGGCATCTCGGAGGCGATCACGTCGAGCATCGCCCTCGGTGTCGGTTTCGGCCTCCTTGTCGGCAAGGTGGTCGGGATCACGCTGGCGACCTGGCTGGCCGTGAGGTTCGGGCTGGGGAGGTTGCCGCAGCGGACCGGCTGGAGTCAGATCGTCGGGGTGGGTCTGCTGGCCGGCGTCGGCTTCACCGTGTCGCTGTTCGTGACCGAGCTGGCGTTCGACACGGCCGCCCTGGCCGACGCCGCCAAGATCGGGATCTTCATGGGATCGGGGGTCTCCGGGATCATCGGGTACGCGGTGCTGCGCCGCCTCGCCAAGAAGCCGCACCCGACGTCCGGCGGTGAGGCGGTGCCGCTCAGCGACTTCGACGAGTACGCCGCAGGCGGCGACTGAGCTCGAAGGGGCGGGAGATCAGGTGTCGCCGTCCCGGTTGGCCGGTGATCCGTTCCGGGCCGCCGCGATGCGCGTCTCGGCGAGTTCGAGATAGGCGGGATCGACGTCGTAGCCCACGTAGTGGCGGCCCGCCTCCACCGCCGCCACCGCGGTGGAGCCGGCCCCGATGAAGGGGTCGAGCACGAGGTCGCCCTCGAAGGTGTAGAGCTCGATGAGGCGGCGCGGCAGCTCCACCGGGAACGGGGCGGGGTGGCCGATGCGGCGAGCCGACTCGGGAGCGATCGCCCACAGCGAGGTGGTGGCGGCGAGGAATTCGTCCCTGCCGATCGAGTCGGTGCCGGGGCGGAGGCGCCGGTACGACTCCTTGCAGGCCACCACGACGTATTCGTGGACGTCCCGCAGGGTGGGATTCTTGGCGGATTGCCACGATCCCCAAGCGCACGACCCTCCGGCGCCGCGGGCCTTCTGCCAGATGATCTCGCCCCGGAGCAGGAAGCCGGCTTCGGTGAGGAGGCGGGCGACGCGGTGATTGAGCGGCAGGTAGGGCTTGCGCCCCAGGTTGGCGACGTTGACCGCCACCCGGCCCCCGGCCTCGAGCACCCGGTAGGTCTCCCGGAAGACCCGGCGCAACAGGCCCAGGTACTCGTCGAGGCTGAGGTCGTCGTCGTAGTCCTTGCCGACGTTGTAGGGGGGTGACGTGACCATGAGAGCCACCGTCCCGTCCGGGATCTGGTCCATCGTCTCGGAGGACTGGCAGTGGAGCGTGTCGAGCAGCGCGGCGGGGGGATCGGCGACCAGCCCGGCCTTCTGCAGGGCCGGGGGCGGATCGGTCATGCGGCGCGCGTAGAACGCGGTCGCGTCATGACTCTCGCGCTTTCCGGCGCCGAAACTGGCGGTGCTGGTGGCCACCTGGGTCCTCCTGGTGCGAAAACCGTAGCACCGCGAGTGATCGATTTCGCGAACTGCGGGGAGGCGGCGGGAGCCGGCTCAGCCGAGGGCGCGGTGGAGGAATGCGGCCATCTGGCCTCGCGTCACCGGGTCGTTGGGACAGAACCGGTCGTTGGCGGGCGGGTTGCAGCCCAGCGTGATCCCGGCGGTCGCCAGCTTGACGATGTCGGC
>CAZQUB010000018.1:0-22761 GCA_964596225.1 uncultured Acidimicrobiaceae bacterium | reverse complement strand
CCCCCGCTGCACCCAACCCAGGGCTCCAGTACACGGTTTTGCGGCCTCTCAACCCAGGGTTGCAGTACACGGTTGTGCGGCCTCTCAACCCTGGGCTCCAGTACACGGTTTTGCGGCCTCTCAACCCTGGGTTGGGTGCATCTCGGGGTAGGAGACGTGGATGAGGGTGAGGCCGTGGGCGGGGGCGGCGCCTTTGGCGGCGTGACGGTCGCGGGCGGCGAGGATGGCAGGGACCTCTTCCGGGGCGACGCGGCCCCGGCCGACCTCGACGCAGAGGGCGACCAGGGAGCGGACCATCTGGTGACAGAACGAACTGGCCTCCACCTCGAAGGCGAGCAGATCCCCCTCGCCCTCCCGCCACCCGGCACGACGCACGTCACGCACCATGCTGCGATCCCCCGCCTTGCGGCAGAACGACGTGAAGTCCTGCTCGCCGACGAAATGGGCGGCGGCCCGGGACATGGCGGCGACATCCAGAGGGGTCTCGTAGTGCCACGACGTGACGGCGAGGAACGGGTCGGGCACCTCTCGGTTGAGGATGAGATAGCGGTAGGCGCGGCCGGTGGCCGAGAAGCGGGCACTGAACCCGTCGGGCGCCGCGGTCACCGCCGTGGCGACGATGGCGGGCCCGAGTTGCCGGTTGAGGGAACGCCGCACCCGGTCGCAGTCGAGGCCCGGCGGTCCGTCGAAGCTCACCACCTGCCCGGTGGCGTGGACCCCCTTGTCGGTGCGTCCCGCCACCTCGGTCTCGACCGGGCCGGTGAGGCGGAACAACGCCTCCTCCAACTCCTCCTGCACGGTGCGGACCCCTGCCTGGCGGGCGTAGCCGTGGAATCCGGACCCGTCGTAGCCGAGGTCGATCCGGTAGACCGCCATCGATCTCAGAGCGGCAAGCCGCTCAAGATGCGGATCACGACGATGGAGCCGGCGAGGCCGGCCACCGCGGCGATCACCGCCCGGTCGAGGGCCAGGTCGCTGACGTACTGCACGCCGCGGGCCACGATCGCCAGCATCCAGACCGCTCCCAGCACGAAGGCGAGGTCGGAGCTGCCGACGATGGTGTCGAAGAACAGGGCCACCAGCAGGGTCGGGTAGGCGAACCCGGTGATGCGCAACAGGGTGGCGAAGTCGCCGCCGGCTTCGAGCAGGAACCGGATCACCGCCCATGTGATGCCGGCGAACAGCAGCCAGAAGAACAACCCGCTGATGATCCACCGCACCAGCGTGTCCCACACCCGGAAGTCCACCAGATTGCTGAAGCGACCGAATCCGATGGCACCGAGGAACCAGAGGAACCGGGTGGCCACCACCAGGATGAGGGCGTCACCGGTGGCCCGGTCGTTGAGATCCATCCAGATGAACGGGTCGCGCTGGAGACGCGCCGCCTGCAGGAACCTGCTCATCACTTCACCCATGACGAACTCCACGCCACGATTCGGGACACGGGAGCTTACCGCCGCTCACGAAGTCTCCATCAGCGGCGCCAGCTTGGCCGCCGCCCGCCGCAACGAAGGGTCGGCGCCGATGGCGTCGAGTTCGGTGAGGGCCACCCAGCGTACCGCGAGAGACTCGGGTGACACCTGGAGCGCCTCCCCGGTGGCGAGGAAGAGGAAGCGCAGGTCGTAGTGCCGGTGGGCGGGGACGGTGGGACGGGCCGGGATCGGGTGCACGTCGAGATCGAAGAGGGCGGAGTCGAGGAGGGTGAGGTCGGCGAGGCCGGTCTCCTCTCGGATCTCGCGTTCCGCCGCGGCGACGACGCCGGCGTCGCCGGGATCGACGTGGCCGCCCGGCTGCACCCACACCCCGAGGCGGGCATGGTGGACGAGGACGAGGCGGCGGCGGTCCGGCGCCAGCACGTAACCGCTTGCGGTGAAATGGCCCGGGTCGACCCGGTCGGCGGAGAACACGTCACCGCCGCCGGACGCCAGCTGCAGCATGGCGGCGTGGGCGGTCTCCTGGCCGGGGTCGGGAACGTACGCCTCGAGCAGGCGCACCAGCCGGGGGAGGCGAGGGTCGTTCACCATGGCGCGACCGGGATGTGGCAGCCGTCCGGAGGAGAGGGCGCCCCGCGGGCGCCGGTCACACGAACTCGATCATCGCCAGCTCGGCGCCGTCGCCGCGGCGCGGACCGAGCTTGGTGATGCGGGTGTAGCCGCCGTCACGGTCGGCGTACCGGGGTGCCACGTCGTCGAAGAGCTTGGTGACGACGTCGGTGTCCTCGATCTTGCGGAGGATGAGGCGGCGGGAGTGGAGATCACCGCGCCGCGCCTTGGTCACCATCTTCTCGACGTAGGGACGCAGCGCCTTCGCCTTGGAGACGGTCGTCGTGACCCGTTCCTCGACGATGAGCGACGCCGCCAGGTTGGCGAGGATCTTGCGCTGGTGGGAGGGGCTCCCGCCGAAGCGGGGACCCTTCTTCGGGGCCGGCATCAGGACACTCCCGCGTCGTCGGCGGCGGACCGCAGCGACAGGCCGAGCTCGTCGAGCTTGGCGGCCACCTCTTCCAGGCTCTTCTGACCGAAGTTGGTGATGTTGAGGAGATCCTCTTCGGTCTTCTCGACCAGCTCACCGACGGTGTGCACCTGGGCCCGCCGCAGGCAGTTGCGGGGACGCTCGGAGAGATCGAGGGCCTCGATCGGCAGGTCGAGGTCGGGCGAGGTGGATTCGGCGGTGACGACGTCACCCAGCTCGAGGCCGACACCCTCGTCGAGGTCGGCGAAGAGCCCGAGCAGCTCACGCAGCGTCTTGCCCGCCGACGAGAGCGCCTCGCTCGGCGACATCGACCCGTCGGTCTCGACGTCGAGCACGACGCGATCGAAGTTGGTCATCTGCCCCACCTGGGTGCTCTCCACCCGGTAGGAGACCTTGTGGACCGGCGAGAAGATCGAGTCGATCGGGATGATGCCGATGGTGTCGCTCTTCTTGTTGCGATCGGCGCTGCGGTAGCCGACACCGCGTTCCGCGGTGAGTTCGACTTCGAGGGCGGCGGACGACGACAGCGTGGCGAGATGGAGGTCGGTGTTGACGACCTGGACGCCGGCGGGGACCTTGAGGTTGCCGGCGGTGACTTCGCCCTTCCCCTTCTCGGAGAGGTAGAGCGTCTGCCCCTCCTCGGCGTCGATGCGGAGCACCACCTGCTTGAGGTTGAGGATGAAGTCGACGACGTCCTCGGTCACGCCCTCGATCGTGGAGAACTCATGCTGGACGCCCTCGATCCGGACCGAGGTGATGGCCGCCCCGGGGATCCGGGCCAGCAGGGTACGGCGCAGCGTGTTCCCCAGCGTGTAGCCGAATCCGGGCTCGAGAGGCTCGACGATGAAGCGCGACCGGACGTCGGTGACGTGCTGTTCTTCGATGTGTGGACGCTGGACGATGAGCACGGTGCGCTCCTCCGGACTCTGGGATCTGGTTCTTCTTCGATGAGTTGGCGGCGGGAGCCTGCTACCTCGAGTAGAGCTCGACGATCAGCTGCTCTTGGATCTGGGTGTCGATCTGTTCCCGGCTCGGCATGGTGGACACGGCGACACGCCGCTCGGCGGGGTCGACGTCGAGCCACTCCGGGCTGGTGCGGTCGAGGGTGTCGATCGACTGCAGCACCGGGAACACGTCGACGCTGCGTTCCTTGATGGTGACGACATCGCCGGCACGCACCGAGTACGAAGGGATGTCCACCTTCTTGCCGTTGACGAGGAAGTGCCCGTGGTTGACGAGCTGGCGAGCCTGCGGCCGGGTCCGGGCGAAGCCGGCGCGGTACACGACGTTGTCGAGGCGGGTTTCGAGGAGCTGGAGCAGGGTGGTGCCGGTGATGCCGGAGCCGCGGTTCGCCTCGCGGTAGTAGCGGCGGAACTGCTTCTCGAGCACCCCGTAGATGTGGCGCAGCTTCTGCTTCTCGCGGAGCTGGATCTGGTACTGCGACTCGCGGATGCGGCCCCGACCGTGCTCACCCGGCGGGTAGGGGCGGCGGTCGAAGTACTTTGCCTTGTTCTCGTCGAGGAGCTGGCGGGCGCGGCGGCTGCGCTTGGTGCGGGGTCCGGTGTAGCGGGCCATGACTCAGCGTCCCTTCCGCTTCTTGGGACGGCAGCCGTTGTGCGGGATGGGGGTGACGTCGCGGATCCCGGTCACCTCGATGCCCATGTTCTGCAGGGTGCGGATGGCGGTCTCCCTCCCGGAGCCGGAGCCACGCACGATGACGTCGAGCTTGCGGATGCCCATCTCACCCGCCTTGCGGGCGGCCTGTTCCGCGGCGACCTGGGCCGCGTAGGGCGTCGACTTGCGCGAGCCCTTGAAACCGACCGATCCACCGGAGGTCCAGGCGATGACGCCACCCTCCTGATCGGTGATGGTGATGATGGTGTTGTTGAAGCTGGCCTTGATGTGGGCCTGGCCGTGCGGGATGTTGCGCTTGACCCGGCGCCGCCGCTGCGTCGTCTTTGCCACGTACTACCTCTCCAGACCCTTACTTGGTGACCTTCTTCTTCCCGGCAATGGGCGACTTGCGGCCCTTCCGGGTGCGTGCATTCGTGTGGGTGCGCTGGCCGCGGACGGGGAGGCCACGCCGATGGCGGAGACCCTGGTAGCAGCCGATCTCGACCTTGCGCTTGATGTTCTGCGCCACCTCGCGGCGCAGGTCGCCTTCGACCTGCAGGTTGGAGTCGATGTACTGGCGGATCCGCACCACCTCGCTGTCGGTGAGGTCGCGCACCTGGGTGTCCATGTCGATGTCGAGATCCCGCAGGATCTGCTGCGACGTGGACCGGCCGACCCCGAAGATGTAGGTCAGCCCGATCTCGACACGCTTGTCCCTCGGGAGGTCGGTTCCGGCGATACGAGCCATTGCGCGATTACCCCTGACGCTGCTTGTGACGCGGATTCGAGCAGATCACCCACACCCGCCCGTGACGGCGGATGATGCGGCACTTCTCGCACATCTTCTTGGTGGATGCTGAGACTTTCATCGGTATCGGTATGTGATCCTGCCTCGTTCGATGTCGTAGGGCGACATGGCGACACGCACTCTGTCCCCAGGGAGGATGCGGATGTAGTGCATGCGCATCTTCCCGGCGATGTGACAGAGCACATCGTGACCGTTTCCGAGCTTCACCCTGAACATGGCGTTCGGGAGCGGCTCGACGACGGTCCCCTCAACTTCGATTACGTCGTCTGTTCTTGCCACACGAAATAACCCGGCCCGCGCTGGGCCGGACGGCAATGATAGGGGTGGCCAGAAAACAACGGCAAATCTCTCCGGCGGCGCCGGCGAGAGGCGCCGTCTCCGGCCCGGCCGCGTTGCAGGCAGACGGGAGCCTCACACCGCCAACCGGAGAGGGGCGACCGGGACGCGGCGGGGCTCACCCGGCCCGGGCGGCACGGGCGAGACGGCGCTCGGCCTGGTCGGTCCAGATCACCCCGGCGAGGATCAGGGCGCCACCGATCACGATGCCGAGTTCGATCACCTCGCCGAGGAGCAGCACTCCCGCCACCAGGGAGATGAGCGGGGAGAGGTAGCCGGTGAGGGCGGTCTTGGTGCTGGTCACCTTGGACAGCAGCCAGAAGTAGAGGAAGGTGGGCGCCAGGCTGCAGAACAAGGTGAGGTACAGCATCAGCACCCATCCCCAGGTGGTGAGCCGGGGAGGCGCCCCCTCGAAGACGAACATGATGATGCCGACGATCACCGTCCCGAACACGAACTGGATGAGGCTGATCTGTCCGGGTTGGTAGGTGCCTGCCCGGCTCCGGATGAACACCGCGGCGAAGGCCAGGCTGGCGACGGCCCCCATGGTGAGAAGTGCCGCCAGCAGCGGATCGCCGGCGGTGCCGAGTCCGCTGTCGCCGCTGGCGAGGAGGAGGGCCACCCCGAGGAACGCCAGGAGCAGCCCGGCGACCTTGGCCCGGGTGAGCGGCTCGTCGGACAGCATCACGTGGGCCATGAGCGCGACTCCCAGCGGGAGGAGGGCGACGAACAGCCCGACGAAGCCGGCGGAGGCGTACTGGTAGGCGAGGGTGAAGAGGATGAAGGGAAGGGTGAGCTGGAACAGGCCCGCCATGATCCCGGTGACCACGTTGCCTCTGCTGAACTCGATGCGTCCCCGCCGCCAGGCGAAGAGGGCGGCGAGCACCACCGCCGCCAGCAAGGCTCGGATCGCCGCCAGGGCGATCGGCGGGACGCCGGCGTTGAGGGCCGCCCGCGTCGCCACCCCGGTGGTGCCGTACCCGAACGAGGCCACGATGATCGCCGCCCACACCCGTGTTTCCACGATCTCTCCTCATGCCGCAATCGACCGATCGTCGGCTGATCGGACCTCGGCGGCGACGGTCCACTCCCCCGTTTCGGACTCTCCCGGAGGCGCGCAGCCGCCCCACATCCGGGGCCCCACAGCCTACCCCCACTGCTATGGTCTGACAATAAGACCGATCCGCCGGACATTCACGACGGCGGCACAGCAGCGAAGGGACCCCCAGTGCAGACCGCATCCGACTACAAGATGTTCGTTCACGGCGAGTGGCGCTCCGGAAGCGGCGAGACCATCACCGTCGTGAACCCGTCGACCGGCCGGCCGTTCGCCACCGTCCCCGAGGCCACCACGGAGGATCTCGATGCCGCCGTGGCATCGGCCCGCGCCGGGCTGGCGGAGTGGAGCCAGACCGACCCTCGGGAACGGGCCGCGGTGCTCAACCGGATCGCGGCGACATTGAAGGAACGGGCCGCAGAATTCGCCGCGTTACACGCCAAGAACTCGGGCGCCTCGATCGCCACCGGCCTGTGGACGATGAACGACGTGGCGGCGCGGCGCTTCGAGTACTACGCCGGCATGGCCGACAAGCTGCGGGGCGACACCTTCGTCACCCCAGGACAGTTCTTCGGGTACACGCTGCGGGAACCGATCGGGGTCACCGCCCACATCATCCCCTGGAACGGTCCGCTGTGGATCGGCACCCGCACCATCGCCCCCGCCCTCGCCGCCGGGAACGCGGTGGTGGCCAAGCCGTCGAGTGAGGCTCCGCTCACCTTGCTCGAGTTCGCCGCCCTCGCCGCCGAGTGCGGCCTCCCGCCCGGAGCCTTCAACGTGGTCACCGGACGGGGAGCGACCCTGGGCGAGAAGCTGTCCGCCCACCCCGGCATCAACGCCATCTACTTCACCGGGTCGACCGCCACCGCCAAGATGATCGCCCGCGCCTCGGCCGACCGGGACGTCCGCACCGTGTTCGAGCTCGGCGGCAAGTCCCCCAACATCATCTTCGAGGACGCCGATCTCGACGCGGCGCTCCCCAACGCCATCTTCGGGATCTTCGCCAACGCCGGCCAGATCTGCGCCAGCGGCTCACGGCTGCTGGTCCAAGAATCGATCCACGACGAGTTCGTCGCCCGCCTCGTCGAGCAGGCCGAACAGATCGTCGTCGGCGGCCCCGACAACGAGCAGGCGCTGATGGGACCCCTCATCTCCGCCCACCACAAGCAGACCGTCCTCGACTACATCGCGGCGGGATCCCGCCAGGCCGAGTTGGTCACCGGCGGTGGAGAGCCGGGCGATCCGTCGCTCCGGGGCGGGTTCTTCGTCGAACCCACCATCTTCGACCGGGTCCCCAACGACGCCGTGATCGCCCAGGAAGAGATCTTCGGCCCGGTGCTGGCGGTCACCACCTTCGCCGACGAGGACGAGGCGGTCGCCCTCGCCAACGACTCCGCGTACGGGCTGGCGGCGGCGGTGTGGACCGCCGACGTCGCCCGGGCGCACCTCATGGCGCAGCGACTCGAGGCGGCCGAGGTGTTCATCAACCACTACTTCAGCTCGACCTTCGAACTCAGCCGCTCGCCGTACAAGGCGAGCGGGCACGGGATGAGCGAAGGTCCCGACGCCATCTACGAGTACCTCACCCAGAAGGCGGTCAGCGTCAAGATCGGAGAAGCCCCGGCCTGGTGAGCGCGCCACCGCCGATCCCGGCGGCGGAGCCGGAAATTGGCGGACACAGGAGGCCCGAGGTGTGCTATGGTCTGACCGTATGACCATCCAGGTCCGCACCGGGGGTTGAGCAACCGGGGCCGTGATCGGCGCCGTGCCGCAGCCGTCCCACCCGCTCCCCCGCCCCCGCTGCAGGCCTGCACAGTGGCGAGTGGAGGAAACCGTGAAGGTTGTTGTCTTTACCGGGCCAGGCGAAGTCGAGGTCCGCGAGGAGCCGTCCCCCATTCCGGGACCGGATCAGGTCCTGGTCGATGTCGGAGCGTGCGGCATCTGCACCTTCGAGCGCCGGCTCTTCGCCGGTGACAAGAAGTGGTATCCGGTCGCGCCCGGCCACGAGGCCGCCGGGGTCATCAGCGCGGTCGGCGCCAACGTCGACGGCCTCCCCGGATCCCCCCAGGTGGGCGATCGGGTCACCATGGACCTCCTCACCCGCTGCGGGACCTGCACCCAGTGCCGCCGCGGCGTCTCGTCGCTGTGCCGGCAACGCCAAGGACGCCTGCTCCAGGACGGGACGGTGTTCTTCGGCGGGTTCGCCTCCCAGGTCGCCATCGACGCCCGCTCCGCCTACCCGGTCGGCAACGCCCCGGTGACCCATGCCGCCATGGGCGAGCCGATCGCCTGCACCATCCACTCCCTCCGTCAGGGCGGTCTCCAGCCCGGCGACCGGGTGGCCATCATCGGAGGCGGCTTCATGGGCCGGCTCCACCTCATCTTCGCCCGCCTGCTCGGTGCCGCCACCATCGGCATCATCGACATCGCCCCCGAACGCCTCCAGGCAGCCACCGATGCCGGGGCCGACTGGGTGGCGACCCCCGACGAGGCCCTCGAGGTCGGCGGGAAGCAGGACACGGTCTTCGTCACCGCCATGGCCGGCGTCGACCTTGCGATCGAGATGGCCGACCTGGGCGGCAGCGTCGTGCTCTACAGCGCCTTCGACAAGGAAGTCCCGGCAACCATCGGCGCCGACCGCTGCCACCGGGAAGAGGTGACCATCAACGGCGCCTTCAGCCAGGAGCCGGCGGACTGGAAACTGGGTTCCTCGTACCTCCGCTCGGGGCTCATCGACGACCAACTCGAGGCACTGATCACGGCTCGCTACGACATGGCAGACGTGGCCGATGCCCTGCGGCTCGTCACCACCGAGCCGACCTACCGGGTGATGGTGAAGCCTCCGAGCGCAGATGACTGACGCATCCGAATTCGTCGTCGGGATCGACGTTGGTTCCAGCGCGGCCCGGGCCGTCGCCATCGACCGGGAGGGCACGGTCCTCGACTCGGCGGTCGCCGCCTATGCCCGCTCCGATCTGCCCCTGGGCAACGTCGACCCGACGACCTGGCTGCAGGGAACCTGCCAGGCCATCACCGCGCTCGACGCCGGCACGCCACGCGCCATCTGCGTCGGCGGCCATGGCCCGACGACGGTGGCCGCCACCGGCGAACGCGCCATCACTTTCCGCCACCCGGCGGGTCAGGGCCTGGCCCCACCGGACCAGCATGCCGCCCAGCTCGCGGCGTTGCGCCGCGAGTTGGGCAGCCAGATCCAGCCTCGCCAGATGTGGGATTGGGTGGTCGCCCAACTGGGTGGCAGTGACGCCATCCAGAGCAACTGGCCCGGGGCACCCGTTCTCGCCGAGTTCGGTGAAGTGATCCCGGTCGGTTCGGTCGCCGGCTCCACCGACGGCAGCCACGGCATCCCGGCGGGGATCCCGCTGGTTCCCGGCTCCAACGACGCCTACCTCACCGCATGGGGATCGGGCATCGACGTCCCCGGGATCGCCTTCGATCCCGGAGGACGCACCGGTGGCATCGGCGCCGCGGTCGACGGAGCCGAGGTCACCCACGCCAGCAGGTACGGGATGCCGAGCGCGGTCCCCGGGGTGTTCATCCTCGGCGGACCGGTCGCCGCCCACGGCACGCTGCTCAACTGGTGGGCCGAGATCACCGGCAAGGAAGTCACCGAACTCCTCGAGCTGGCGGCCAAGGTGGCCCCCGGAGCGGAGGGCGTCATGGTGCTCCCCTTTCTCGAAGGCGAGCGGGCTCCCCGCTGGAACCCGGATCTGCGGGCCGAGTTCCTCGGCCTGCACTCGACGACCACGGTGGGTGTCATCACCCGTGCCGTCCTCGAAGGAACCGCGTACGGGCTGGGCCACATCTGCCGTGACCTGGCACGGCAAGGCGTCACCATCGACCGCCTGGTGTGTTCCGGCGGTCCCTCCCGCTCCCGGCTCTGGAACGAGATCAAGGCAGCGGTGCTCAACATTCCGGTAGAGGTCCCCGAATACCCGGAGATGGCGTCATACGGTGCGGCGCTCGGCGCCGGGGCCGCCCTGGAGTGGTGGCCCCGGCCCGGCGAGGGCACGTCGGGAGACTGGCCCCGGCCGGCGATGACCACCATCACCCCGCAGCCGCTGGATGTGTACAGGTCCGGCCTGGATCGCTTCATCGCCCTCGGCGATCAAGCCGAGCAACGCCTGCTGGATCCGCCCGGACAGACAAAGGTCGACAGTTGACGAGAGAGGAGACAACGACATGATCGACATGCCCTCAGCCATTGGTGCCGGCAAGGTGCGCCGCGCCTCACGGATCATCAAGCCGGACGGGCGAGCGGTCCTGGTCGCCATCGACATGCAGGGATCGACCGGGGCCGGCCCCGACCTCGACGCCGTCGAGAAGGTGGTGGCCGGTGGAGCCGACGGCGTGCTCGCCAGCTGGCAGATCGCCCGCAAGTACCCCGAGGCCTTCGCCACCACCGGCCTGGTCCTCCGCATCGACGGAGCCCTCACCCAGCTCGGCTCGTACGCCCAAGGCGACGTGTTCACCCTGATGTACCAGGTGGAGCAGGCCTTGAAGATCGGCGCCGACGCGGTCGTGCTGATGGCGTTCCCCGGAGCCGAGGACGAGGAGCTGTCGCTGCGACGCCTCGCCAAGCTGGTCGGGGAATGCGAGATGGTGGGCCTCCCGATCATCGCCGAATCGGTGCCCGGCAACTTCACCAAGCAGATCCCGCACACCACCGAGAACATCGCCCGCTGTGCCCGTATCTGCGTCGAGATCGGCGCCGACATGATCAAGACGCCCGCCCCGGAGAACGTGGCGGAACTCGAGCAGGTCATCGCGGTGTGCGAGGCGCCGCTGTTCGTGCTCGGCGGTCCCAAGAAGGACACCGAGGACGAGGCGATCGAGTACGCGGCGTCGGTGGTCAAGGCGGGCGCATCCGGCGTCGCCTTCGGCCGCAACGCGTGGGGCGCGTCCGACGTCACCGGGTTCGTCACCCGCCTCACCGGCGCGGTGCACGGCGCCTGATCCTCAACGAGGCGACCCGGGCCGACCAGACCCTCCTCCCTTCCTGGTCGGCCCGGGCAGCGCTCGCATCGCCCCACCATGCCGTCGCAGGGCAGAGAGGTGACGGTCTGACAAGCGGACCAGCGAGTAACATCCATCTGGTATACGGGAGACGGCGATGGACCGCGACCAGCCTCATCACACCATCCTTCCGGCGCAACCGCGCTGGACACGGTTGGCACTACGGGTCAACAACGTCGAAGAGTCCATCGCCTGGTACGAGCGGTACACCCCGTTGCGCCTCCTGAAACGCGGCAGCGACGCCTTCGGCACGGATGCCTGGCTGGCGGACCCCGGCGCCGGGAGGTATCCCATGGTGCTCGGGCTCTCACAGTTCGACCCCGAGACCGACCCCTTCGGCTACGCCCCCCACACGGTGCTCGGGCCGTACGCCCACATCGGCATCGAGCTCACCAGCCGCGCCGCGGTGGACGAGATCGCGGCCCAGGCCGAGGCCGAGGGCGCCCTCTCGTTCTCCCCGACCGAGATGCCGCCTCCCATCGGCTACATCTGCTTCGTGGAGGACCCCGACGGCAACACCATCCAGTTCTCCTACGATCAGGGCACCTACGACGCCATCCACGAGAAGTGGCACCGCGACGAGCAGGAGACGGAACCGGAGTGAGCCGCCCCTTCGAGCCATTCGAGCGCACCACCGTCTCCGAGCGGGTGCGCGACGACATCTACACCAGGATCATCTCCGGTGAGATCGCCCCCGGCAGCCAGCTCGCCGCCGAACGGGTCCTCGCCCAGCAGTTCGGCGTGGCCCGCACCTCGATCCGCGAGGCGATCCAGGGGCTGGTGGCCGTCGGCCTCATCGAACGGCGCGGCAACCGCTCCTTCGTGGTCGAACAGATCGAAGGGGCGGAACTCCCGGCGGCGGACTCGGGGAAGCAAGCCATCAGGGCCCTGCTGGAGGCGCGCCAGGTCCTCGAATTGACCCTGATCGAGCTGGCGGCGGCGAGGGCGACGGCACGCGAGCGCCACGACGCCTACGAGCTGGTCCACCAACCGATGCCCGCCGACCTCGACGACTACGCGGTCCGCGACCGCGAGTTCCACGCCAGCCTCGCCGGCGCCTGCGGGAATCCCGTCCTGCTCGAGGTCTACGGCCGGGTGCTCGAGTCGCTGGCGAACGCCGACCTGTCCTCCGCCGCGATCCTGGGCATCACCGAGACCGACCACGCAGCCGCCATCGCACGATTGGCCGCCGAGCACCGTGCCATCGCCGAGGCCTACCTGGCCCGGGACACCCCGGCCATGCTCGAGGCGGTCGAACGCCACCTCGGCCCGGTGCAGGGGAGGATGAGCCGGCTGGGACGCCGGCCGACGACCACGGAAGGGTACGAGGCCTACGCCGCCATGAAGACGGCAGGCTCCTAGCCCCGACACCACGCCAGCCCCTCGGTCTGGCGCCCGTGCGTTTCCCCCGTCCACCACGGACCTCCATGGCTCATCCTGGGACGGGGTGGACGTATCCGCTCCCACTCACTATCGTGTCGGGCTAAGTGGTCTGACCATCAGTCCACCAAGGAGTGCGATAGAGGGATTACCATCGGATGCCCCGGACCACGGCGCCAGGGTCTCTCCCCTCTGTGCCGGGTGGTGGCGTCCACGACCTCGACGACACACAAGCTCGATTCGGAGGTACCTACGCATGAAGAATCACATGTCGGGCAGGAGGCGAGGAGTGTTTGCGCTCGCGCTTGCCCTGGCACTCGTGGTTGCGGCTTGTAGCGATGGGGGCGACGCTGAGGAGACCACGACCACCGCGGCGTCGACGACGACCGAAGCAACGACGACGACCGCCGGCACGGTCGACACGACGGAAGCGACGACCACCACGGCTCCCGACTACGGCGTCGCCGATTTCAACGGCGACGGCAAGGTCATCATCGGGGTGGCCACCGACGGCCCCCGTGACGACGGCGCCTACTACCAGGCCCTGGTCGAGCGGGTCGAAGCCATCTCGGAGGCGGGCGGGTACGAAGACCCGATCATCGTCGACGAGATCGACACCGCCAACTCCCGCGCCGAGCTGGAGAACCTGGCCCAGCAGAACGTCGACATCATCGCCATCGGATCCGAAGCGGTGGCACGCGACAACGAAGACCTGTTCACGACCTACGACGACATCTTCTGGTACTGCAACTGCGGTTCCGGATATGCCGACACCCCGGGCCTCCTCCGCAGCGCCGACAGCGGTGCCGAGCTGAACATCTCGGCCGGCTACGCCGCCGGGTTGCTGCTCCAGGAGCGGGGCGGCGACAGCGTTGCCTTCCTCGGCTGCTGTGACCTTCCCTTCGAGAACGAGTCCTTCTGGGGATTCGAGTTCGGTCTGGCCCAGGTCGATCCTTCGTTCACCGCCACCTACATCCCGACAGGAGCGTTCCCGTACGACTTCGGGAACACGGCAGGTGCCACCGAGGCGTACACCAACGCGGTGGCGAACGGCGCCGACGCGGTGTACCCATTCCTCGGCGGCGCGCACGAGGCCATCGTGCAACTCGCCAACGAGGACGGGCTCATCGTCAACACCGCCGGCTCCTCCAAGGGATGCGATCGGGATGACCTCAAGTACGACTTCGAGGTCAAGTTCGACGCCGGCGACTATCTGGAGCCACTCTTCACGGAGATCCTCTCCGGCCAAGCGAAAGAAGGCGGCGCCCGCTACTTCACGGTGGGCATCGACCCCGAGGTCGGCGCCGAGTTCTGCAACGCCACCCCGGAACAGATCCAGATGCTCGACGACTTCAACGCCAGAATCGGCGCAGGCGACTTCGCCGAGGAGATCGGGAATATCCTGGCCGAGGCCTACTCCTGATCTGAGAAGCGCAGCTGATGGGCGCCCGGATCCCCTCGCCGGGCGCCCATCGCAGCCACCCCATGGTGAGGACTGAACCATGACCCTCGAGGTCGACAGAGACGAGAGCCTCGTTGCCCTCGAGCTTCGCGGCATGACCAAGCGCTACGGGCGCGTCGTTGCCTGCGATCACGTGGACCTGGCGCTCCGTCGTGGCGAGATCCACGGGATCCTCGGCGAGAACGGCGCCGGCAAGTCGACCCTGATGAAGATGGTCATCGGGCTCGCCATCCCCGACAGCGGCTCGATCACCGTCAACGGGGAGCCGTGCCGCATCCTCGATCCGGTGGACGCCACCCGGCGCGGCATCGGCATGGTGCACCAGCACTACAGCCTGGTGGACGCCCTCACGGTGTGGGAGAACGTCGCGTTGGGAGAACGAGGGACGCTCGATCCGGCCACCACCCGAGCCCGGGTGGTCGAGATCACGGAGAAGTACGGGCTCCACGTCGATCCCGACGCCAGGGTGCGCGACCTCACCGCAGGGCTGCGCCAGCGGGTCGAGATCATCAAGTGCCTCCGGCACGAACCTCGCATCATCATCCTCGACGAGCCGACCGCGGTGCTCACCCCGGCCGAGTCGGAGCAGCTGTTCCGGGTGCTCGCCGAAGGAGTTCATCGTGAGGGGTGGGCCGTCGCCCTGGTGAGCCACAAGCTCAACGAGATCCTCCAGGCCACCGACCGGGTCACCATCATGCGAGACGGGAAGGTGGTCGACCGGGTGGCGACGGTCGAGGCCGACGCTCCCTCCCTGGCCCGGGCCATGGTGGGCCGCGACGTCACGCTCCGCACCGGCGCCGCCGCGGCAGCCATCGGCACGGTGTCGGGCAGGGAACTCGCGGCGACCGCCACCACTCACACCCCCACCCGCGAGCCCATCTTGGAGGTGCACAACGCCACCGCCCGGGGAGCCGATGGTGCACTCCTCCTCGACGGGCTGACACTGGACCTCCGCCCCGGCGAGGTGGTCGGCGTCGCCGGAGTCGAGGGCAACGGGCAAACCACGCTGGCACGCCTCCTCGCCAGCCTCGTCCCCCTCGAATCGGGAGAGGTGATCATCGACGGCGCCCGGGTCCCTTCCGGGAAGGCAGGCGCCATGCTCGACGCCGGCGTCGCCGTCATCCCGGCCGACCGCCATCACTCCGGATGCGTCCCGGAGATGTCGATCGCCGAGAACCTCATCCTCGCCTGCCTGCGGGACGTGGCATCGACGGGCATCCTCGACGCCCACGCCATCCAGGAACGGGCCGAGCATCTCATCGAAGACTTCGACATCCACTGCCCCAGCCCGGACATGCCGCTGGGACAGCTCTCCGGCGGGAACCAGCAACGGGTGGTCCTCGCCTCCGCCCTGTCCGTCGCACCCAAGATCCTGGTCGCCCACCAGCCCACCCGCGGTCTCGACGTCGGAGCCATCGAATACATCGGGAACCGGCTCCGCCAGGCCGCGGACGATGGCATCGGCGTCCTCCTGCTCTCCACCGACCTCGGGGAGATCGCCGCCCTCTCCGACCGTATCGTGGTCATCTACCGCGGCAAGATCATCGGCGAGATGGCCCGCTCCGAGATGGACCTGGAGCGTCTCGGGCTGCTGATCGGCGGCTCCGCCGCCGCCGGGGAGGTCGCCTGATGACCGACATGGATCCCACCGTGCTGGAGGTCGAGACCGCCCCCGAATACGTCGAGGCGAACCGGTGGCGCCGCCTCGGCGAGATGATCGTCCTCTACGTGCTCAGCATCGGCGGGGCCGTCGCCATCTCCGGGTTGCTGGTTGCCATCACCGGGAACTCGTGGATCCAGATGTTCAAGGCCCTGCTCGACGGGGCTTTCCTCGCTCCCGGCAGGTGGGGCGACACTCTCGTGATCGCGGCCCCGATGCTGCTCGTCGCCCTCGGCATGGTGGTCGGCGTCAAGGCGGGCTTCTTCAACATCGGCCAGGAGGGTCAGCTCCTCATGGGGGCCCTCGCCATGGCCTGGGTCGGCACCAAGCTGGCCGGCCCCGGCCCGCTGCTCCTCGTGCTCGGCCTGGCGATGGCGTTCGCCGCCGGAGGCGGATACGCCGGGCTCGCCGCCATCATGCGCTTCCGGCGGGGTGTGCCCGAGGTCATCTCCACCCTGCTGCTGGTATTCATCGCCCTCCAGATCGTCGGCTACGCGGTCACGACCGACTGGCTGCTGCGCGACCTCGACGCCACCGGGCCGAGCCGCGCCATCTCCAGCGCCGCCCTCGGCGAGGACACCCGGCTCCCGGTGATCCGCATCTTCGGCAACGAGTTCAACATCGGGATCCTGATCGGCGTCATCCTGGCGCTCATCGTCGCCTTCGCCCTGACCCGCACCGTCTGGGGCTTCCGGATCCGGCTCCTCGGCCACAACCCCAATGTGGCGCAGAAGATCGGGGTGTCCGCCACTCGTACCGGGAGCCTGGCGCTGTTCCTCTCCGGCGGGTTTGCCGGCCTGGCGGGGGCGGTGATGCTGACCGGAGGGTCTTCCGGCTTCCGCCTCACCACCGGTTTCTCACAGAACATCGGCTGGCAGGGCCTGCTGGTGGCCCTGCTCGCCGCCAGCCGGCCCCTGGTGGCGATGCCGATGGCGGTCCTCTTCGCCGCCCTCCGCACCGGGAGCGGCTTCCTGGCCGCCACCGGGGTGGACCGCAAGATCGTCGACGTGGTCCAGGCCCTCCTCCTGCTGGCGCTGCTGGTGCCGCCGGCGATCCAGTTCATCCGTGACCGCAAGAAGGCCCGGGCCCGGGCCGCACGGGAGGCATAGCCGTGGGTGGTGTCTTCGACGCGATCGTGAACATCTTCGGGAGCGGCACCATGTACGAGAGCGCGGTGCGCCTCGGTGCCTTCCTGGCGTTCGCCGCCCTCGGTGAGCTGGTGGCGGAGAAGGCCGGCACGATCAACATCTCGGTCGAGGGATCGCTGCTGGCGGGAGCGTTCACCGGCACCGTCGCCTACCACTACACCGGTTCCACCGGCCTCGCCCTGCTCGCGGGCATCGCCGGCGGCCTCGTCATCTCGTGGATCCAGGCGAACATGAGCCACCGCCTCACCGCCGACCAGTTCGTCGTCGGCCTCACCGCCAACGTGCTGGTGGCAGGCATCGCCGGCTACTTCAACGGCATCCTCGACCCGGTGGCGAAACGGGCCGCCTTCGTGCAGATCCCGGTGCTGTCCAGCATCCCCCTCATCGGTCCCGCGCTGTTCGGCCAGACCTGGCCCACCTACCTGCTGTACCCCCTGATCCCGTTGACCTGGTGGCTCCTGTTCCGGACCCGCTGGGGCCTCGAGGTCCGCTCGGTGGGTGAGAACCCGCAGGCCGCCGACGTCTCCGGCATCGACGTCAACAAGCGGCGCCGCCAATCGATCTACTACGGCGGCATCCTCGCCGGGCTCGGGGGCGCCTTCCTCGTGGTCGGCCAGGTGGGCAGCTTCGACACCGGAGCCGTCGGTGGGCGCGGCTTCATCGCCATCGCCGCGGTCTACTTCGGCGGCTGGACCCTGACGGGGACCCTCCTCGGGTCGCTCGTGTTCGGCTTCGCCGACGCCTTTCGGCTGGCGCTCCCCGTGCTCGGCTACTCGGTCAACGCCCAGTTCCTCGCGGCCTTCCCCTACGTGCTCACGTTGCTGGTGATGGTGGCCATCACCAAGCAGATGCGGCAGCCGGCGGCACTCTCGCAGCCCTTCATCCGCGGCCTGCGCTGACGGGAGCCGTCCTGCGCGCGCGGGCGCGACCGGGTGCGCTCGTTCGGGGGATCTACTTCGGTGAGACCAGGATGGGCTTGGGGACCGTGAACACCTTGGTGCCCTCCTCGGTGATGGCGACGGTGTGCTCGAAATGGGCGGAGAGCGCCCCGTCGGCGGTCCGCACCGTCCAGCCGTCGCTGCCGAGCACCGTCTCCTCGCCGCCGGCGTTGAACATCGGCTCGATGGCGATCGCCATCCCCACCTTGAGCCTGATCCCCTTGCCGGGGGTGCCGTAGTTGGGCACGTTGGGGGCCTCGTGCATCTGGCGCCCGATCCCGTGCCCGATGTACTCGCGGACCACGCCGTACCCGTGCCGATCGGCCGTCGTCTCGATGGCGTGACCGACGTCCCCGAGCCGGTTGCCCGCCTGGGCGGCGGCGATGCCAGCCCACAGGCCCTCCTCGGTGACGGTGAGGAGCCGTTGCACCTCGGGGGAGACCTCGCCGACCGCCATGGTGAAGGCGGCGTCTCCGTGCCACCCCTCGTAGATGGCGCCGGCGTCGATCGAGAGGATGTCCCCGTCCTTGATCCGGTACGAGCCGGGGATCCCGTGCACGATGACGTCGTTGGGAGACGTGCAGATGTTGGCGGGGAAGCCGAGATAGCCGAGGAAGGAGGGTCTGCAGCCCCGCTCCCGGATCACCTCGGCGGCGACCTCGTCGAGTTCGCGGGTGCGCACTCCGGGAGCCGCGGCTTCCCGCACCGCGGCGTGGACGGCGGCAACCGCGGCACCGGCGATCGCCATCTTCTCGAAGTCCTCGGGCGACTTCGTCGTCATGAAGTGGCCGCTCATCGCGGTTCCGAAAGGCTGGTCACGATCCGCGAGAACACCTCGTCGATCGTTCCCGATCCCTCGATGGCGATCACTTCGACCTGGTGCTCGGGGTAGTAGCCGACGAGCGGTTCGGTCTCGTCGCGGTAGACATGGAGGCGACGCCGGATGGTGTCCTCGTTGTCGTCGGCCCGTCCCTCTTGGCGGGCCCGTTCCAGCAAGCGGGACACCAGCTCGTCCTCGCCGACCTCGAGCAGGACCACCGCCTCCAGCGCCCCCTCCCCGATGGCATCGTCCAGGGCGGCCGCCTGGTGCACGTTGCGGGGGAAGCCGTCGAGCAGGTACCCGCAGGCGGCGTCCCCCTGCCCGAGCCGGTCCGCCACGAGGGCGATCATCAGGTCGTCGGGGACCAGATCCCCCGCCGCCATGATCGCCTCGGCCTTCCGACCCAGCTCGGTGCCGTCGGCGACGGCCTGGCGCAGCATGGCGCCGGTGGAGATGTGGGGCACCCCGATCGCACGGGCGAGGCGAACCGCCTGGGTCCCCTTGCCGGCTCCCGGAGGTCCGAGGAACAGCAGTCTCCGGCCCATCAGGACAGGAACCCTTCGTAGTTGCGCATCATGAGCTGACTCTCGATCTGTTTCATCGTCTCGAGGGCCACCCCGGACACGATGAGGATCGACACCCCGCTGAGACCGACCGGGATGTGCCAGTACCACCCCATGAGCGACGGGGCCACCGCCACCACGGCGAGGTAGAGGGATCCGGGGAGTGTGATCCGGCTCAGCACGTGTTCGAGGTGTCGCACCGTGGCCCGGCCGGGGCGGATGCCCGGAATGAACCCACCCTGGCGCTGGATCGTCTCCGCCTGGCGCTCCGGATCGAACTGGATGGCGGTGTAGAAGTAGGTGAAGAACACCACGAGCACCCCCAGCATGAAGATGTACGGCAGGGTGGGCGACAGCCCTCCCCCGCCGCGGGACGACAGCAGGTTGCGGTCGATCCAGTCCCTCACCGCCGCCCCCCAACCGCTGGAGGGGATCGAGGAGGAGATCAACACCGGGAAGTACATGACGCTGGTGGCGAAGATCACCGGGATGACGCCGGCCATGTTCACCTTGAGCGGGATGTAGGTGCTCTGGCCACCGAGGACCTTGCGTCCCCGTACCCGCCGGGAGAACTGGATCGGGATCCGGCGCTGCCCCTGGTCGATGAAGATGATGCCGACGGTGAGGGCCAGCATGATGGCCGACACCGCGTAGAACTGGTACCGCTCCGAGTTGGAGTACAGGTAGGCGAACTGCGACGGGAGCTGGCTGACGATGCTGACGAAGATGATCAGCGACATGCCGTTGCCGACCCCTCGCTGGGTGATGAGCTCGCCGAGCCACATGATGAGGGCGGTCCCGGCCGTCATCGTCAGGATGATCGTCAGCACGTTGCGGGTCGAGTAGTTGGGGACGAGGTCGGTCCCGAAGAACGACCCGTTGTGGAACAGGAACGTGAAGCTGGTCGACTGGATGAGGGCGATGGCCACCGTCAGGTACCGGGTCCACTGAGTGATCACCTTGCGGCCCGATTCACCCTCGTCCTGGAGGGATTGCAGCTTGGGGATCACCACCGCCAGCAGCTGCATGATGATCGACGAGGTGATGTAGGGCATGATCCCCAGCGAGAACACCGACAGGTTCTCCAGCGCCCCACCGGAGAACAGGTTGAGGAGCCCGAGGAAACCGTTCTGGTCCGCCTGATCCCGTGCCAGCTTGAGGGCGGTCAGGTCGATCCCGGGCACCGGCACCGCGGTGCCGAGCCGGTAGATGGCGAAGATCCCCAGCGTGAAGAGGATCTTGTTCCGGAGGTCCCGGATCCGGAACATGTTGCGGAAGACGGAGAGCATGAGGCTTCAGTGTCCTTGTCGGGTTCGCGGAGAGGTTAGCCACCCACCAGGGTCGCGGGTCCACCGCGGCGAGCGGCGGACGGGGACGGCAGCGGCAGGCGCATCAGTCGACGACTTCGACGGTGCCGCCGGCGGCGCGGATCTTCTCCGCGGCGCCGAGGCTGAAGGCATGGGCCTTCACCGTGAGCGCACGATCGAGCTCACCCTCGCCGAGGATCTTGATCCGCCCCCGTTTCTTGGCGATGCCGCGCGCCCGCAGGTCGTCCGGCGTCACCGTTCCGTTGGCGTCGAACTCGGCGAGGCGATCGATGTTGACGACGACGAACACCTCTTTGTTGCGGTTCTTGAATCCTTTGAGCTTGGGGAGGCGGCGCTGCAGCGGCATCTGACCGCCCTCGAAACCGGGACGGACCGCACCGCGCGCCTTCTGGCCCTTGGTGCCGCGGCCGGCGGTCTTGCCGCGGCGACCGCTCTCGCCACGCCCGACGCGGATCTTCCGCTGCTTCGAGCCGGCGGCAGGGCGA
The DNA here is from genome assembly GCA_964596225.1 of uncultured Acidimicrobiaceae bacterium. GTDB lineage: Bacteria > Actinomycetota > Acidimicrobiia > Spongiisociales > UBA5794 > CAYQEC01. Next base: position 1,656 of record CAZQUB010000018.1, on the reverse strand, counting down.
AGATGATGGAGCTTCATCAGACCTCCTCGACGTCCAGCAAGTGCCTGGCGCGCGCCACCATGCCGCGCAGATCCGGTGTGTCCGGACGCTCCACCGACTGGCGGATCTTGCGGAGCCCGAGGCTCTCGACCGTGGCCCGGATCTTGGGCTTCTGGCCGATCGTGCTCCGCACCAACGTGATCTTGAGGGACTTCGCCATCGTCAGCTCCCCACCTCGGTCTTCATCAGCTCGGCGGAGCGGTAGGCGGCGAGCAGCGCCGGCGGGAAGATCTCCTCGGGGCGCTTGCCGCGGGCCCGGGCCACCTGGTCGGGGTTCTGCTGCCCCGTGATGGCGTTCATGGTGGCCTTGGCGACGTTGACGTGGGTCGGCGAGCCGAGCGACTTGGCGAGGACGTCGTGGATCCCGGCCGCCTCGAGGATCTGGCGCACCGCTCCCCCGGCGATGACGCCGGTACCGGGGGCCGCCGGCTTGAGCAGCACCCGGGACGCACCCTGCACCCCGATGATCTCGTGGATCACCGTGGTGCCGGCCATGGGAACGTCGACCATGGACTTGCGGGCGATCTCGATGCCCTTCTGGATGGCGCTCGGGACCTCTTTCGCCTTGCCATAGCCAATCCCGACCTTGCCCTTGCCGTTGCCGACGGTGACGAGCGCGGTGAACGAGAACCGCCGGCCGCCCTTGACCACCTTGGCGACCCGGTTGATGGCGATGACCCGCTCGTCGAACTCGGGAGCCTCGCGCGTGCGCTCGGATCCTCGACCTCGGCCGCGATCGGATCGGTTGTCGCTCACGCTGCCTCCTCTATGACTCAGAACTTCAATCCGGCTTCTCGGGCGGCGTCGGCCACGGCCTTGATCCGTCCGTGGTACGGGAACCCGCCCCTGTCGAACACCACCTGGCTCACGCCCGCTTCGCCGGCACGGGCCGCGATCAGTTTCCCGACCTCGGCCGCGGTCTCGACGGTGAGGGTGCGCTCCCTGAGCGCCGCCTCCCGTGACGAGGCGGCAGCCAGGGTGCGGCCGCCGTCGTCGTCGATGACCTGGGCGTAGATGTAGCGGTTGCTGCGGAACACGGCGAGACGGGGCCGCGCCTGCGACCCGTACACCGTCTTGCGCACCCGGACGTGGCGGCGATGCCGCGCGTCGGTTCGGGAACCCCTCATGCTGTGACTCCTGCCTTGCCTGCCTTGCGGCGGACCCGCTCGTCCACGTAGCGGATCCCCTTGCCCTTGTAGGGCTCGGGGGGGCGCACCTTGCGGATGTTGGCGGCCACCTGCCCCACCAGCTCCTTGTCGATGCCGCTGATGCCGATGCGGGTCGGTTCGGGAACCTCGAAGTCGATACCGCTGGGCGCCTCGACCACGATGGGGTGGGAGAACCCCACCTGGAGCTCGAGGCGAGAGCCCTGCAGGTTGGCCCGGTACCCGACGCCCACCATCTGGAGGTCCTTGCGGAATCCCTCGGAGACCCCGACGACCATGTTGTTGAGGAGGGCGCGGGTCAGACCGTGGCGGGCCCGGGTGTCGCCGTCGTCGTTGGCGCGACGCAGTACCAAGGTGGCGCCCTCCTGGTCGACGCTGATGCGACTGTCGACGACACGTTCGAGCGTGCCCTTCGGGCCCTTGACGGTGATCCGGGTGCCGTCGATCTTCA
>CAZQUB010000017.1:0-26316 GCA_964596225.1 uncultured Acidimicrobiaceae bacterium | reverse complement strand
TGCTGCGCGGCGGCAAGCTGTCGAACATCACCGAGATCCACGCCCGCGGCTGGTGGCTGCTCTTCCTCGGATTCGGGATGCAGATCGGCGCCGACTACGTGCCCGACGACCGCTCCACCCTGGCGGTGTGGCTGGTGCTCAGCTCCTACCTGCCGCTGCTGCTGGTGGTGTGGCTCAACCGGGACCAGCAGGGCATGTGGATCGCCGGGATCGGCATCCTCATGAACCTCACCGTCATCTCCCTCAACCAGGGGATGCCGGTCCTGCCCGAGGCGATCGAACTGGCCGGAGGGAGCGCCAACGCCGCCCTCGGCGCCAAGCACGTGCTCCTCGATCAGAGCACCCACCTGCCGTTCCTGGCCGACATCATCCCCGTCCCACGCACCGTGATCTCGATGGGGGACGTCTTCCTCGCCATCGGGCTCGGCGCCTTCATCGAGGATCAGATGCAGCAGCCGCTGCGGCTGTTCCGCCACAGGGTGCAAGGACTGCCCGGCTCCGCCGCCCCCCGCTGAACCGGGCCGTCAGGCGGGGATCTCGCCCTTGAAGACGAGGACCCGGCGCAGGGAGCCGGTCACGTCGGGATCGAACTCGTAGGCGGAGCCGCGATGGATCTGCTCGAGGGCGTCCACCGGGGTCATCCCCAGCTCGTGCACCGCCTGGTCGTAGGCGCTGGCGACCTTGATGATCTTCGAGGCGAGCCGCAGCTCGGGATCCTTCTCCTGCCCCACCGATCGATAGCGCTGGTGCTGCTGGCGCACGATCGTGGACACCTCGGTCAGGTAGGGCGCCTCGGCGATGATCTGCGCCCCCCAGCGTGCGATGTCCTCGTCCGTGTAGCCGGCCCGCAGGATGGCCGGCTCGTTGAGGGTGATACGCCCGATGTCGTGCATGAAGGCGGCGTAGCCGAGTTGCTCGACGTCGTGGGGCCGCAGCCCCAACTCCCGACCGATGTCGAGGGCCAGCGCCCCGGTGCGGGTGGCGTGACCCCGCGGCGCCAATCCGGCGACCTCGGGGATCTGCGCCAGGGCCCGGATCGTCTGGCCGTAGGTGACCCGGGTGGCGTAGTAGCGGACGAAGGCGAGATGGCTGAAGGCGTAGGGCAGCGCCGCCACCGGCAACGCCCACAGACCCATGGTCGGCTCCGCCAGACCGAAGAGCACCCCGGTGACGAACAGGCTGAGGATCACCGACCAGTCCTCCAGACCGAGTAGCCACAGGTAGCGCACCGACAGGTCGTCGCGCTCCAGGCCGACGAGGGCCCGCAGCAGGGCCCGCAGCAGGTACCAGGCGAGGCCGCCGGCGGCGACGGCGACGAGGGCCCGGAAACCGTTGCCGGCGGAGAACTCGGCGGCGTCCGGTCCGAGGGCACCGATGTAGTCGGCAACGGGGAGGAAGACCGCGGCGAAGGCGCCGAGCGACACGACCTCGGCGATGAACTCCGAATTCATCTCGATCCGGTCCACCAGCCGGAACACGAAGAAGAGCAGCCAGGCCCCCGCCATGCCGCAGGCGTAGATCGCCAGCGTCGTGAGCGGATCGTCGACCACGAACGGGATCGCCACCGCCGCCGCCACCCCGAGGTAGAGGCGCTCCCCGCTCGGGGCCGGCACCGTGACGAGCTGCGCCACGGTCATCGCCGCCACCCCCAGGACGAGCGTCTGCACCGTGGCATGAGACTGGATCAAGAGTGCGACGCCGGTTCCCGCCAGGGCCAGCCACAAGAGGGCGGAGAGTCGATTGACCCGCGTCTCAGCCATGATCGACGACCCCCTGGCGAGAGGGAGAAGGAGCACGAGCTTGGGTGGGGAATCGGTTGTGCACGGCGAAGGTCCAGATCGAGACGCCGACGCTTCCCGGGCATGGATCGGACCCGGGCCACTCCCCCACTTCGGGGAGGAAACGCGACGTCACTTCGTTGTCCGATGTGCCTGCTCGCCCGCGGACCCGAAACGTTCCGCCGAGCTCCGCCCGAAGCTCGACCACGATGTGGTCCCAACCACGTTACGGCGCCGGCCCGCTCCTGGCAAGGACGGAATTCGCGACCCGCGATCACTGCTCGGACCGCGTCCGGCGCGACTACCCTACGAAGTCGGGAAGGACGCATACCGTGCTCAGCACCCAGGAACTCGAAGAGACGATCACCCAGCTCGACTCGGTCGAGGCCGTCCGGATCGTGATGAACGGCGATCGGGTCAGTGAGGTCCACGTCCTGGCCGCTCCCGCCAAGGCCCCCAAACAGGTCGTGCGCGACGTCCAATCGCTGGCGATGGCACGCTACGGAACCAACATCGACCGCCGGGTCATCTCGGTGGTGCAACTCGCCGCCAACGCGGTCGAGCACCGTACCTTGGAACGTCCCGCCATGGTGCGGATCCAGGAGCAGCCGCAGGATTCCCGCACCACCGTCCGCGTCACCCTCGCCTGGCAGAGCGGCGAGCACATCGGGACCGCCAGCGGACCGGCCGCCGCCTCCGCCCGGCTGCGCCTCATCGGGGAAGCCACCCTCGACGCCATCGAAGCGATCTTCACCGACACGCCCCCGCTCGGCCTCGACTCGATCGGGATCGCGTCGGTGGGGATGCGCACCGTCGTCATCGCCGTCATCGTCAGCGCCGGCAAGCGCGACGAGGAGTTGGTGGTCGGATCGGCGCTCTCCTCCGGCGACGAAGCGTCGGCCGCGGTGAGGGCCGTGCTCGACGCCCTCAACCGGCGTCTCCCCGTCATGGGCAAGTAGGCCGGCGCAGGCCCGCCACCCACCCCTCCTCCTTGCCAGTCATTGCCTCGGTTCCGGGTTGCTGTGCCGATCCGGCCTGCCCTAGCCTCCTGGGAGACGCGCGTGGTGTGCTGCGGCGCGCGCACGGCCGATGCATCGATTCGGCCATGGCGGAAGGCGGAGTGAACCTCGGTGCGGCGACGATCCCCCCTCGCGTTCGCAGGTCTCCTCATCGTGGCGCTGCTCGCCGTCCTCGGATTCGCCGCCTTCTCGATCGAGAAGACGGCAACTCCCGCCCCGACGGTGGCCCTCCCCGCCGGCGTCTCGGCCCGCGTCGCCGGCGCCGCCCTCGCCTCCCAGGTGCAGGCCCTCCCCGCCATCGAGGAGCCCACCACGACCACGACGAGGCCCGAGACCACCACCACCGAGGCGCCGGCGACACTCCGCCTCGCCGCCGAGGCCACCCCGATCACGACCACGACCACAACCACGCCGCCGACCACCACGACCAAAGCGACGACCACGACCACGACCACAACCACGACCACAACCACCCCGCCGACCACCACGACCACCACGACCAAAGCGACGACCACGACGACCGTGCCTCCGGGACCCACCACCACCCTCGTCGCCGGCGGCATCCGCGACGTCGAGGAATGGCGGCCGCTCGTCGAGGCCTCGTTCCCGGCCGACCGGGTGGAGGAAGCCCTCGAGGTGATGAAGTGCGAGAGCAACGGCGATCCCCTCGCCGTCAACCCCCGCACCAACGCCTCCGGCCTGTTCCAATTCATCCCCTCGACCTGGAACTGGGCGAGCCCGCTGGCCGGATGGGGCAGCACCAGCGTCTTCGACCCGGAGGCGAACGTCGACACCGCAGCCTGGCTGGTGCAGGAATCGATCGACGCCGGTGACCATCCCTGGGCCCACTGGTCCCCCTGCAAGCCGTAGGCGGTCGCCGCGGTCCCGACACAGCACCCCGCCCGGCCGTACAATGTGAGGACCATGGTGAAGAAACTGGTACGCATCATCGGGCTCGCGGCCGCCATCGGTCTCGTGCTCTGGTTCACCCGGGAGCGCCTGCTCCCGGCCCCCCACGTCTCGGGCGAACCGGCGCCTCCGTTCCGGAGCACGCCTCCGGCCCCGGCCCCGGCTCCGGAGGCGGCTGCCGCACCGGACGACCTGCGCGCCGTCAAGGGCATCGGTCCCGTGATGGCGGGACGGCTGGCCGAGCACGGCATCACGACCTTCCGGGCCCTGGTCGACGCCGACGCCGCCACCCTCGGCGAGGCGCTCGGGGTCGGTGAGAGCCGCATCTCCGACTGGACCGCCCAGGCCCGCCGGCTCCTCGGTTGAGCCAAGCTCCCGCCGCGGCCGCCCGGTTCACCGAGTCGCCCTACCGGCCCGACCCGGACGATTTGGCGACCCTGCTGCCGGGTGAGCCCCCCTTCCGGAGCCGCCAGCTCCGCGACTGGCTGTACCGCACCCCGGTGCTCACGGCAGAAGCCATGACGAACCTGCCCCTCAGGGTGCGGGCCGGCCTCGCCGACCGCCTCTGGCCCTTCTCCGTCGACATCACCCAATCCGCCGACGGGAGCACCACCCGCAAATGGCTGTTCCGGGCCACGGACGGCGCCTCGATCGAGACGGTCCTGATGAGCTACCCGCACCGGGCCACCCTGTGCCTCTCCTCCCAGGCGGGGTGCGCCATGGGGTGCACCTTCTGCGCCACCGGCCAGTTCGGGTTCGAGCGGCACCTCGACGCCGGTGAGATCGTCGCCCAACTGGCGTATGCCGACGCGCACGTGCGGGCCCACCCGTTCCCCACCGGTCCCGCCCGGGTCACCAACGTCGTGTTCATGGGCATGGGCGAACCCCTCGCCAACTACCGCCACCTCCGGGAGGCGCTGCGGCGCATGATCGAGACCATGGGCCGGTCGGCCCGCTCCATCACCGTCTCCACCGTCGGCGTCACCCCCGGCATCCTCCGCCTCGCCGAGGAACCGTGGGCCGTCAACCTGGCGATCAGCCTCCACGCCGCCGACGATGCCCTCCGCTCTCGCCTCGTCCCCCTCAACGACCGCTACCCCCTCACCGACGTCATCGCCGCCGCTCGGACCTTCTTCGCCGCCAAGGGGCGACGGATATCGATCGAATGGACCCTCATCGACGGCGTCAACGACACCCCCGACCAGGCGATCAAGCTGGCCGACATCGCCCGCGACCTGCGGGCCCACGTCAACGTCATCAACCTCAACCCGACCCCACTTTCGGTCCACCGGCCCTCGACCGACACCGCCGTCGACACCTTCGTGGCGACCCTGCAGGAGCGGGGCGCCAACGTCACCGTGCGCGACACCCGGGGCCAGGAGATCGACGCCGCCTGCGGTCAGCTCCGCCTCCGCGCCGCCGAGGGGACCACGCTCCCCGACCCTGCCCCGCCCGCCACGCCCGACTCCGGAGAGGAGGCACGATGAGACTCGCCGAGGGGGACCGCGCCCCCGACTTCACCCGGCCCGACCAGGACGGCACCCCGGTGTCGCTGGGCGACTTCGCCGGAAGGGCGCTGGTGATCTACTTCTACCCCAAAGCCTTCACCCCGGGATGCACGACGGAGGCCTGCGACTTCCGCGACCGCTACCAACGATTCGTCGCCGCCGGCTACACGGTGCTCGCAGTCAGCCCCGACCCGGTGGAGCGCCTCGAGCGCTTCCGCGAGAAGCACGACCTCCCGTTCCCCCTCCTCAGCGACGAAGACCACACCATGGCCGAGGCCTACGGAGCGTGGGGCATCAAGAAGAACTACGGCCGGGAATACGAAGGGCTGATCCGCTCGACCTTCACCGTCGGCGCCGACGGGAGGATCGAACACGCCTGGTACGCGGTGCGGGCCAAGGGTCACGCCGCTCGGATCGAAACCGCATTGGGCACCTGAGTGACGACCGTGTCCCGCCTCGGTGCCGTCCCTGCCAGAACGGCGTCGGAGGGTTTGCGCTCAACACGCGGCGGAAACATGCCGAACAAACCCCCGCGACGACCAGGAGCATTGACGTGAGACCGATCCGGAAGGCGATCTTTCCCGTGGGGGGCCTGGGAACCCGTTTCCTCCCCGCCACCAAGGCACTCCCCAAGGAGATGCTGCCGATCGTCGACAAGCCCCTTATCGAGTACGCGGTCGAAGAAGCCCGAGCTGCCGGGATCGAGGAGCTCATCTTCGTGACGGGCCGCGGCAAGTCCGCCATCGAGAATCACTTCGACTACCACGTCGAGCTCGAGGAGGCGCTGCGGGATCACGACCGGCAGGACATGCTCAAGGAGATCCGGGTCTCCCAGCCCGAGCCGGGCCAGGTCGTCTACGTCCGCCAGATGGAGCCGCTGGGACTGGGGCACGCCGTGTGGTGCGCCCGCTACCTCATCAACGGTGAGCCGTTCGCGGTCCTCCTCGCCGACGACCTCATCCTCTCCGACCGGCCGTGCCTGACCGAGATGGTCGAGGCCTACGAGCAGCACGGCGGCAACCTCGTCGCCCTCATGGAAGTCCCATCGCACGAGACCAGCCGCTACGGAATGGTCACCCCCGGCGCGGACGACGGCCACCTCGTCGAAGTCCGGGACCTGGTGGAGAAGCCACAACCGGATGCGGCCCCCTCCAACCTGGCGATCGTCGGTCGCTACATCCTTCAACCCGAGATCATGAATCACCTCGGCGCCGCCACCGTCGGCGCCGGCGACGAGATCCAACTCACCGACTCGATGGCGAAGCTCATCGGCGACGGAGCCTTCCACGGCATGCGCCTCTCCGGGACCCGTTTCGACTGCGGCACCAAGGTCGGTTTCCTGGAGGCCAACGTGGCCTTCGCCCTGCAACGGGACGACATGGGAAGCGACGTCCGGACCCGGATCGGGCGCCTCCTCGCCGAGTCCTGAACCGCAGCCTCCCTGCACCTCCGCCGTCACTACGATCGCGCCCGGCGCGCCGACTTCGGGAAGAGTCACCGGATCGAGTACGTTGAGCGCGAGTGGGACGCAACCGGGAAAGGAACCCCGCGAGATGACCAAGCTGCACGACCTCCACAGCAATGGCCAGTCCGTCTGGCTCGACTACATCCGGCGTGATGCCCTCACGACCGGCGAGCTGGCGAAGCTCGTCGACAACGGGATCCGCGGCCTCACCTCCAACCCGACCATCTTCCAACACGCCGTCGCCAAGTCGTCTCAATACGACGCCCAGATCGCGGAGGTGCTGGCGGCCGATCCCGATGCCGAGCCGGCCACGGTGTTCGAGAAGCTGGCGATCGCCGACATTCGCGGCGCCGCCGACCTCCTCTTCCCCGTCTACCGCGACAGCGCCGGGGCCGACGGTCTGGTGAGCCTCGAGGTCTCCCCGCTCCTGGCCCGCGACACCGAACGCACCATCTCCGAGGCCCACCGACTCTGGCACGAGGTGGAGCGCCCCAATCTCATGATCAAGGTACCGGCCACCCTCGAGGGCATCCCCGCCATCGAGGAACTGATCGCCGCCGGCATCAACGTCAACGTCACCCTCATGTTCTCCCTCGAGGACTACGAGAACGCCGCCCAGGCCTACCTGCGGGGCGTGGCACGCGCCGAGCACCCCGCCGGGGTCGCCTCGGTCGCCTCCTTCTTCGTGAGCCGGGTCGACACCAACACCGACGAGGCCCTGGAGAAGGTGGGAACCGACGAGGCCCTGGCCCACCGCGGCAGGGCGGCGGTGGCCAACGCCAAGCTCGCCTACCGCCGCTACCGCGAGCTGTTCGAGGGTCCGGCCTTCGCCGCCGCCGCCGAGCGGGGCGCCCGGCCGCAACGGCCCCTGTGGGCGTCGACCTCGACCAAGAACCCGCGCTACCCGGATCTGCTCTACGTCGAGCCGCTCGTCGGCCCCAACACCGTCAACACGATGCCGCCCGCCACCATCGACGCCTTCATCGATCATGGCGAGATCGACCCCGAAGCGCTCACCACCGACGTCGACGGCGCCCAGGCCGACATCGACGCCTTGGCGGGCTTCGACATCGACTTCGACCAGATCACCGCCGAGCTCCAGGTCGACGGCGTCCGCAAGTTCGCCGACTCCTACGACGACCTGCTGGCAACGGTGGCCGAGAAGATGCGGACCGTCACACCGTGAGCGTCGACCTCACTCTCGCCACCGGCCCACACCAGACGGCAGTGGCCGGCCTGCTCACCGCGTGGGCGGAATCAGGGTTCGCACGCCGCCTCTGGGAACACGACCCGACCCTGTGGCGACCCGCCGGCACGCCGGAGATCACGAACCGGCTCGGCTGGCTGACGCTGCCCGAGACCATGGAGGCGGAGATCGCATCGCTGCGCTCCTTCGGCGACGAACTCGCCGCCGAAGGGATCCGCCACGCCGTCGTGCTCGGCATGGGCGGCTCGAGCCTCGCCCCCGAGGTGTATCAGGCGACCTTCGGGAACGCCCCTGGCCACCCTGAGCTGCTCGTGCTCGACTCGACCCACCCGGGAGCGGTGGAGGCCGTCACCGAGGCGATCGATCCCCGCCACACCGTGTTCATCGTGGCCTCCAAGTCAGGTGGCACCCTGGAGACGCTGTCGTATTTCCACTACTTCTGGGCGCGAACCTCGGAGTCGGTGGAGACGCCGGGCCGCCATTTCGTGGCGGTGACCGATCCGGGGACGCCACTGGCCGAGCTGGCAGACGAGCGCGGCTTCCGCCACACGTTCCTCGCCACACCGGACGTGGGCGGTCGCTACTCGGCCCTCACCATGTTCGGGCTGGTCCCGGCCGCCGCCATCGGCGTCGACCTCTCCACGTTGCTGAGCCGCGCCAGGGACGTGGCCGCCTCCTGCGGTCCCGACGCGGAGCCTTCGACCAACCCCGGCCTCCGGCTCGGCGCCGCCCTCGGCGAGCTGGCCCTCGCCGGACGCGACAAGGTGACGTTCCTCGCCGCCCCTGAACTGGCCGCCTTCCCATCGTGGATCGAGCAGCTCATCGCCGAGTCGACCGGCAAGGAGGGGAAGGGCATCGTCCCGATCGTCGGGGAGGCGGTGCGCCAACCCGCCGCCTACCGGGACGATCGCGTCTTCGTCGAACTCGCCCTCGGCATCCCCGAACCCGGTCCCGCCGCGGCACTCGCCGCCGCCGGGCATCCCGTGGCGAGGATCACGCTGGGCGACACCTCCGACCTCGGGGCCGCCATGTTCCTGCTCGAGGTGGCGGTGGCCGCGGCCGGGTCGGTGATCGACATCCAACCGTTCGACCAACCGGACGTCCAGGTCGCCAAGGATCTCGCCAAACAGGCGATGGCCGGCGAACTCGACACCTCCGGCATCGTCGAGATCGATGCCTTCGGGCCCGATCTGGTTCCCGCCGTCCAGCGATGGGCAGCAGGGATCACCGCCGGCGACTACGTCGCCGTCCAAGCGTTCCTCGCCCCCACCGCGCCCACCCGCGCCACCCTCACCCGGGTGCGTGAAATGCTGGGCACGAGACACCGCGTGGCCACCAGCCTCGACTTCGGCCCCCGCTTTCTCCACTCCACCGGGCAGCTCCACAAAGGGGGACCCAACGAGGGTGTCTTCCTCGAGGTCGTCGACCGACCCGCCCCCCACATCGACGTCCCCGAGACCGGATTCGATTTCGGCACCCTGGTGACGGCCCAGGCCCGTGGCGACAACCAGGCGCTGCGCGATCGGGGACGGCGGGTGCTGATGGTCACCGTCGGGGACCGGCTCGAAGAGGGACTGGCCGCGATCCTCGGCGCGGTGGCACAGACAACGGGCTGAACTGGTCGTCTAGGCGTCCTCGGCCCGGTTCACCACCAGGCTGAAGGTGGTCCTGCCGTCGTGGTCGTACCCGAGGTGGCCCCCCATGAGCTCGGCGAGTTTGCGGGACACGGCGAGGCCCAACCCGATCGACCCGGGGGCCACGCCCTCGTGGGCACCCTCGAAGGCCTCGAAGATCAGCTCCTTCTTGTCCTCCGGCACTCCCTGCCCGTCGTCGCCGACGGTTACCGTGACCGTGTCGGCGTCACAGGAGATCTCCACCTCGATGTGCGGTCCTCCGTAGCGGATGGCATTGGTGAGGAGGTTGCGGACGATCTGGCGGAACCGCACCGGATCGATCATTCCGGTGGCGTCGGTTTCACAGACCACGACCCGTTCCCGATCGGCGTCCGGCATGGCGGACACCACGGCCCGCACCTCGGAGAGCAGCGGGGCGGGAGCGACCTGGACGTGGATCTTGCCCAGGTCGGCTCGCGCCGCCACGAGCAGGTCTTCGATGAGGTCGCGCATGTCGCGGCTCTGCTCGACGATGAGGCCGAGGAACTCGTCGACCTCGTCGTTCGAGAAGCTCTCCCACCGTTCCGCCAGCTCTTGCGCCATCCCGGCGACCACCGTGAGCGGGGTGCGGACCTCGTGGGAGACGGAGGCGATGAACTCGTCTTTCGACTCCACCATGGCCTCGAGTCTGCGGGCCGCTTCGGCCCGTTCCATCGCAGCAGCCAACACCGCGCTCACCGCCAGCAGGTACGTGTCATCGTCGGTGGTGAAGTCTTGGCGTCCCCGACGGGCAACCACGAGGGTTCCGAGCAGGCTGTCGCTGGCGCAGATCCCGAGGTTGGCGATGCGTACCGACGCCCCCTCGACCTCCATCGTGTCGAACAGCACCGATCCGGATTCGGCAGTCCCGGCGACGAGATGCTCGGCGATCCGGACCGAGCGGGGTGTGTCGTGCATGGCGATGGCGATTTGCACTGCGGGCCGCTCCTCGACGAAGACCGCGGCAGCTTCGACGTCGAGCACCTGGAGAACGTGCAGGACCGCCTCGTCGAAGAGCGATTCGAGCGTGGTCCGGCTCAGCGCGAAGTGTCCCAGGCGTGCGATCGACGCCTGCTGGCGGGCCCGGGCCTCGGTCTCGAGCCGGGCGTCCCATCCCGTCGTCACGTCGACGAGCGATCCTTCGAAGATCATGTCGGCGCCGCTCCCGACCGTGTGGGCGGAGTCGCGGATCCACAGCAACCGGCCGTCCGCGGTGCGGATGCGGATCGCCTCGGTCGTACTGCGTCCCACCTCGGCGAGGTGGGAGGCGTCACGGTCACGCTCGCCCGGTGTGACGTAGAACGCACGCGCGTCGCATCCGATGAGTTCGTCGGGATCGTCGTAGCCGAGGAGGGTCGCCAGGGCCTGATTGGCGGCGATGATCTCTCCATCGGGCCGGCTCCGGTACAGCGCCACCGGCATCCGCTCAAACAGGGTGCGGTAGCGCTGCTCACTGGCGCGCAGCGCGGTGGCGGCCTCGTGACGTGCCGTATCGTCGAGGATCTGGAGGAGCATCAGCGGCGGCCCGTTCCAGATCACGGACAATGGTGAGGCGTAGACGAGGCCGACAACGCGTTCCCCGACGCGGTCTTCCAGTTCGACCTCGGCGCGGAAGCTGGCCTCGTACCCACCCATGGCGGAGGCGACGAGACGAGCAAGGTGTTCCCTGCCCCGCGGCGCCAGGTGCGACGTCCAGTCGGTGCCGGCGGCAACGTCCCCGAGGAGGTCGGCGGCGGCAGTGTTGGCGACGACGACGATCCCGTCACCGTCGATCACCAGCGAAGGGATCGCGGAGTCGGCGAGCGTCTCCTCGAACGCGTTCACCGGCACGGTGACGATAGGAGCGGATTGTTGGTCAAATGCTGTCATCGCAAACTGTGGCCCATCGATCCGGCGATCCTTCCGCCGTTCTGTTCAAACGAAGACACACTGCCGATCCGGTGCACCTCGGGCACCGTTGATCGTTGCGAGTCCTCACCACTAACTCCTATCGGCCCGGCCTCCCGCCAGCTTGAAGGAAGGGAGGAAGGATTTCGCATCATTTGCGTGGGTGCCTCCGGGTAGGTTGTACCCATGGGAACTCGCTACTTCACCCCCACGCTGTTCGCCTTCCTGCGGGACCTCTCGAAGCACAACGAACGGGCCTGGTTCAAGGCCAACCAGGACGCCTACGAACGGCACGTGCGGGAGCCGGCGCTTGCGTTCGTCAACGACTTCGCTCCCCACCTCGCCCGGATCTCGCCGCACTTCGTCGCCGATTCCCGCAAGGTCGGCGGCTCCCTCTTCCGTATCCAGCGCGACACCCGCTTCGCCCGCGACAAGACCCCGTACAAGGAGAACACCGGCCTGCAGTTCCGCCATGTCCGTGGCAAGGACGTCCACGCCCCGGGCTTCTACCTCAACCTCGAACCAGGCGCCTGCTTCATGGGCATCGGCCTGTGGCGCCCCGAGAGCAAGACGGCACAGGCGATCAGACTCCACATCCACGAACATCCCGTCGAGTGGCGGCGGGCCTCCCACAGCCCGCGCTTCACCGAGGTCTTCACCATCACCGGCGACTCCCTGAAACGGGCACCGCGGGGCTTCGACGACGACCATCCGCACATCGCCGATCTGAAGCGCAAGGACTTCATCGCCTCCACCCGGCTCACCCAGGGCCAGGTCGTCTCCGACCACTTCATGGAGGACTTCGCTACCAACTGCCGGCTGGCCGCCCCGTTCATGCGGTTCCTCTGCGACGCCGTCGACGTGCCGTTCTGACCGCTCGCCTTCGAAGCCCCGCCTGCTCCCCTCGCCGGCGGGCCTCCCGCCGCGACCTGCTGTCAAGGATCCCGGTTCCCGCGGTGTGTCTCCTCGTGTGACCCCGACCGAAGGCTGCCCGAAGGAACCACCGTGTATCCACCGAGACCGGTGCTCGTTAGGTTGGACGGCGCCAGCGCCGAACCCATCGAGCCCCACATGAAACGCAGCTCCCGCCAGACCCGCCTCACCCCGGCCGGACCTGAGATCGCGTTCCGCAACGATTATGCCCGGCTGGTGCGGTCGCTGGCGCTCATCGCCGGTGACGTCGAGGAGGCGTCGGACGCCGTCCAGGAGGCCTTCATCCAGGCCTGCGTCCACTGGCGTCGGGTCGGTCGCTACGAGGACCCCGTCGGCTGGATCCGGCGGGTCGCCATCAACCGGCTCAAGAACCGCCGCCGTTCCCGGCAACGTCGCGACCGCGCCGTCGCCCGCCTCGACCCACCTCCGGCCGCCGCCGATCCCGACACCGGGATGGACATGGTCGCCGCTCTCCGCACCCTCCCCGAACGGCAGCGGGTCGCCGTCGTGCTCCACTACTACGAGGGGCTCACCGCCCCAGAGATCGCCGCTGCCATGAACGTCTCCGAGGGCTCCGTCGCCACCCATCTCCACCGTGCCCGGGCCGCCCTCCGCCGCCACCTGGAGGTGACGTGATGTTGACCGACGACCAGCTCACCCGTGCCCTCGACGCCGCCGCACCGCCCGTCGACGCCACCGGAGTGTGGGAGCAGCTCCAGCCGCGCATCCGCCGCGCCCGGCGCCGCCACCACATCCAGATCGGCCTCGGCGCCGCCGCTGCAGTGGCGGCGATCGCCGCCGCCGGCGCGATCGCGACCGCTGCCGCGCCCCGCGACAGCGGGCCCATCACAGGAACGGACGTGACCAGCACGATCCCCGGCACAACCGCCGCCACCACCACCCTCGCGCCCGAGCCCCTTGACGTCGACGGGGCGATCGGCGCCGTCGACGGATGGCTCCAGGCCGTCGCGTCCGGCGACGCCACCGCGGCATGGAACCTGCTCAGCGCCTCCTCCCGGCAGGCCGTCGGGCAGACCCAATGGGACGCCATCGTGAGCGAGATGGAGGAAGGCTTCGGATCGTGGGCCCGCGCCAATCCCACGATGCGCGCCATCGCCATCGACATCGGATCGCCCCCGGCAGCGCTCGTGACCCTCCAGGGGACCCGCACCGTCGAAGGCATGGTCGAGACATCGTCGGCGGTCTTCGCCGCGGTGCGCGAGGACGGCGGGTGGAAACTCGAGTGGTACGCCGCCGACCCGACCGTGGTGACGGCGCCCCGGCCCGAGTCGAGCGCCTTCTTCTCCTCGACCGGACCCGTCGAGTGGACCGGAACGGGCGACGGCGTCAACGTCCTCCTCCTCGACGGTGACGTGGTCGCGGTCGATGCGCGGGCGGACAACGGACCGGTGGACCTCAGCTGGGTACCACCCTCCCCGCTCCCGCCCGGTCCCCACATCTTCACCGTCGCCATCGCCCACCGCGGCGGACCGATCAACGTCGTGGCCGTCCCGACCGTGATCGGCTCCACCGCCGGCTGAGGCGGCCCTCCCCCCCGCACCGGGCAGCCATCTCCTAGGCTCCGTCCGGTATGGGATTGCTGCGTCGCCGACCCAACCAACTCGCCGGCATCGCCGGCTCCCTCCAGGGACGCCACATCCTCGTCACGGGAGGGGCCGGTGTCCTCGGTCGCGGCATCGTCCGTGTCCTGGCGGAGGCGGGGGCGGCCGTCACCGTCACCGACCTCGATCAGGACGCCCTCGACCGACTCGTCTCGGACGAGGCGCACGCCGCCGGGCCGGTCGCCGCCAGGATCTCCGACGTGCGGGACCCCGACGCCATCGCTGCCCTGCTCGACGGGCTCGACCGGCCTCTCGACGGGCTCGTCAACAACGTCGGCGTCGACCCCTACCCGCGCGAACCCGCCGATCTCGACACCGACACCATGCGCACCGTCTACGAGACCAACGTGCTGGGGCCCCTCGCCCTCACCCGCGAGGTCCTGGAACGCTTCCGGGCGCAGGACACCGCGGCGTCGATCGTGTTCATCACCTCGATCCACCACGAGGTGCTGCGCCTCCAGCCCGGGTACAGCGCCACCAAAGCGGCGCTCGCCATGGCGATGCGCGAACTCGCCCTCGACGTCGCCCCCACCGGCATCCGCATCAACGCGGTTGCCCCCGGACACGTCGCATTGGGACGACGGGGCCGGCCCGTCTACAGCCGGGGTGCTCCCCTCGGAGAGGTGTCCCTCCATCCGGTCGAGATCGGGAAGGCGGTGTGGTTCCTCCTCAACGACGACCTCTCCGCCGGCATCACAGGCATCACCCTCACGGTCGACCGCGGCATGTCGCTTGTGTTTCCCCGCTGGTAGCCCGATACAGGGGATGGGTGCCGGGAAGCCGCTGCTACATTGACGGACCGGTAGTGGACAATGCTGGGGTGGAGGGCCCGCCCACAGGATGGTGTGGAACATGGACCAGGATCGAATCCTCAGAGTGAACACCCCTGCCGTCATCGGCGAGGTGATCGACGGCGACGTGGTGCTGATCAACTTCGACACCGGCACCTATTACCTGCTGGGAGGCGCCGGAGCCGAGATCTGGCCGCTGCTGGAACGGGGAGCCACCCCGGCCGCCATCGAGGCCCGGCTCCGCGAGGCGTACGGCCTCGCCGACGGTGACATCCGCCCCGATCTCGACCGGTGGCTGGAGGAACTGGTCACCGAGCACCTCGTCGCCCCAGGTGAACCTTCGCCCGGCGACCCCGCACCCGACCTGCCCGCAGCGACGGAGGTCGGCGAGTACGCCTCTCCGACCTTGTCCCGCTTCGACGACATGCAGGAGATGCTCCTGCTCGATCCGATCCACGATGTCGCCGAGACGGGATGGCCCCACCGGCCGGCAGATCCCGACTGATCCGGGACGGCACGATGGACGTCGAGCCTCCGGGGCGGAACCTGCCCACTGCCGATTCGTTCTTCGCCGCGATGTGGGACGCCGGCACCGGCGCCACCCGGACCCACACGATCGAACTCACCGGGCACCGCGTCGACCTGGCGTTCTCCCCCGGCCTCGAACCGCTCCTCCTCCCGGCCCTCGCCCACCTCACCTCCCCACCTCACGGTGACGCCGCGCTCCGGATCCGGCTGTGGGACAGCCACTCCACCGCCACCCCGCTCCCGACCCCACCCTGGAACCGGGCCGACTATCCCGACGGCGGCGAGATCCGGGGCCCCGACACCACCAGCATCTCGATCGCCTACCGGTTCGATCCCGGAGCGCTCAGCATCCTCGACCGGGACTCCGGCAGAGCCGTGTTCTGGATCGAGTCCGCCGACTCGGTACCCGGCTGGATGCAGGCAGCCCCGCTCCGCACCATCCTCCCCTGGTTCGTCGCCGCCACCGGCGGGCAGTTCGTCCATGGAGCCGGGGTCGGCCTCGACGGCCACGGCGTGCTCATCGCCGGCGCCGGCGGGTCGGGCAAGTCCACCACTGCCGTGCTGTGCGCCGCCGCCGGACTCCAATTCGCCGGCGACGACTACGTCGTGATCGGAGCCGACGGCGACATCCACGCCGCCTACAACTCGGCCAAGCTCGACGACGCCTCCCTCACCCTGCTGCCGCACCTGCAACGGTGGGTGATCAACGACGACCCGGACGTCTCCAAACACGTCGTGCTGCTGAGCCGCGCCCTCCCGGCACAGGTCGTCCCCCGCCTCCGGCTCGACGCCATCGTGCTCCCCCGCCTCGGAGTCGCCCACTCCCGCCTGCGGCCGGCGTCCGCCGCGGAGGCACTGCTGGCGCTCGCTCCCACCACCGTGTTCCAGCTCCCCGGGGCCGGGAGCCCCGCCCTCCGTTTCATGGCAGACCTGGCGCGACGGGTGCCCGCCTTTCACCTCGACCTGGGCCCTCCCGACACCGTCGCCGCCGCCGTCTCCGAGCTGCTTCATGCCGGGGCGCCATCATGAAACCCGACGTCAGCGTCGTCATCCCCGTCTACAACGGGGCCCGCTACCTGGCCGAAGCCATCGGTAGCGTCGGCATCGACCCGCCGGTGGAGGTGATCGTGGTCGACGACGGCTCCGACGACGACTCGGCCGAAGTGGCCGCCGGATGCGAGAGCGTGCACCTCATCCGCCAGGAGCACGCCGGGGTGGGCGCCGCCCGCAACCGGGGCATCGCAGCCGCCGGGTGCCCCTGGATCGCCCTCCTCGACGCCGACGATCTGTGGGGAGACGGCAAGCTCCGCCACCAGCTCGCCGCCTTCGCCTCCTCCCCCACCCTCGCCATCGCGTACTGCCTCGTCGAGGAGTTCGTCACCCCCGATCTTCCCCCCGCCGAGCGGGCGGGAGTGACCGCCCGGCCCGGCCGCCACCCCGCTCCCCTCCCCTCGACGCTGCTCTTCCGTCGCGAGGTCGCCGACCGGATCGGCGAGTTCGGCGGCTCGACCACGGCCGGAGGCGATCTCGACTGGCAGCTGCGAGCCCGCGACGCCGGTCTCGAGATGGCACCCGTCACCGCCGCCGTCGTCTACCGTCGGCTCCACGGATCCAACAGCGGCCGGGTGACGCGCCTCGATCAGCACGCCGAGTACCTGCGTGCGTTGAAGCGCTCCATCGACCGCAGGCGAGGGAGTGCATCACAATGACCGGGGGGCCTTGGCGGCAGTACCGCAGCTTCTTCCGGCAGTCGAACCTGATGCTCGGCTCCGTCATCGGGCTCGCCCTCCTCGGCGCCGGCCTCCTCATCCCCCTTCCCCTCCTCATCAAGTACGCCCTCGACGAGGCGATCCCGAGCCGCAGCACCAGCCGCATCCTCACCATCGGCGCGGTGCTCATCGGCATGGAACTGGCCAGCGGTGGCGTCACCCTGCTGCGTCGCTGGCTCGTGATCCGGGAGACGAAACGGGCCACCCGCGACATCCGTCACGCCATGGCGATGAAACTGCACGACGTCTCGATCGACTACCACCGCCGCCACGAGGTGGGTCTGCTCCACGACCGCATCGTGCAACAGACCCAGCGGGTCGACTCGATGACCGACCTGCTGCTCTCCACCTTCTTCCCCACCGTGCTCCTCGCCGTCGGGATCTCGGCGATCCTGATCGGGATCAACTGGCTGCTCGCCCTCGTCACGTTCACGATCGTTCCCCTGCTGTCGATGAATCACCGCTGGCTGCGCCCCCGGGTGCAACGGGCGGTGAAGGACTACCAGAAGCAGTACGCCGGCTTCAGCGCGGGAGTGCTGTTCTCGCTGCGGTCGATCGAGCTGACCCGCACCCGCGGCGCCGAGGAGCAGGACGTTGCCCGTCAGGACAGCCTGCTCTCCGCCCTCGAGGGCAAGGACGCCCGCATGACCTGGTTGCGGGGCCTCTACGGCACCACCCAGCAGACCCTGCTCGCCCTCTCCGCCACCTTGATCCTGGTCGTCGGCGGCATCACCTACGCCGGCGGCCACATCACCCTCGGCGACCTGTTCGCCTACTACGCCGGCCTCGCCCTGTTGCGGGGGCCGCTGGTGACCAGCTTCGCATCCTTTCCCGCCATCGTGGAGGGGCGCCAGGCGCTCACCCACCTCTTCGACCTCTCCAACGAAGAGGACCGCAACCCGTACCAGGGAACCCGCAAGCTCGACCTGATCGGCCGGATCGAGGGCCGCGGCATCACCTTCGGATACGGCGACGAGCCGCTCCTCACCGACGTCGACTTCGCGCTGGAGCCGGGGATCGTCACCATGGTGGCGGGCCCCAACGGATCCGGGAAGACCTCCCTGGTGAGCCTCATCCTCGGCTTCTACCGCCCCTGGGAGGGCACACTGACCGTCGACGGCATCGACTACGACGAGATCGACATGCCGACGCTGCGTCGCCAGATCGGCGTCGTCTCCCAAGAGGGCGTCATCGTCACGGGAACCGTCGCCGAGAACATCTGCTACGGCTTCCCGGACGCCTCCGGAGCCGACATGCGGCGGGCGGCGCACCTCGCCACCGTCGACGATTTCATCGACACCCTCGAACACGGATTCGAGGAGCCGCTCACTTTCGACGGGAAGACACTGTCGGGCGGGCAGCGGCAACGCATCGCCATCGCCCGGGCGCTGCTGCGCAATCCTCGCCTCCTCATCCTCGACGAACCCACCAACCACCTCGACGCCGGGACGCTGCGACGTGTGCTCGGGAACCTGACGCGACTCGAGAACTCACCGGCGGTGCTCATCATCAGCCACCACCCGCGGGTCGTCGACCACGTCGACCGCCTCTACCGGATCGACGAAGGCCGGGTCGTCGCCGAGCCGAACCGCACTGCACCGTGATCGCTCCTCGGCGCACCACCCGGCTCCGCCTCACCCGCCCCCACACGCTGCTCGTCACCGCCGCCCTCGCCCACGGTGAGCGGGCACGGGCCGCCTGGGAGGCGTGGCGGGAGGTGACCGACTTGGATGCGATCGATCAGGAGTCGCTCGAGATGCTGCCGCTGCTCACCGCCAACCTGGGTCGGATGGGGGTGGAGGACACGACGTCGCAACGTCTCGTCGGGATCACCCGCCAGTCGTGGTTTCGCAACCAACTCCTCGTCGACGCCGCCGCCGAGGCAGCGGGGCGGCTGCAAGAGGCAGGCATCGAGACGATGGCAACCGGAGGCTTGGCAGCCGCGGTGATGCTGTACCCCGACATCGGGCTCCGGACCGTCGGCCGTGCCGATCTCGCGGTACGGGAGATCCCCCCCGGCCGCGCCGCCGCCAATCTCGTCGCCGCCGGCTGGTCGGCCGGGGGCCTCGGCGGCGACGCCGTGGTCCTCACCGATCGCCGCGGCCTCCAGATCGCCCTCACCCGTTCCGCCCTCACCGACCACCCCGGAGACCCCTTCTGGGCCGGGTGCCACACCGAGACGGTGGCCGAGCGCACCCTCCCGGTTCCTGCCCTCACCGATACCGTGCTGATGGCGCTGCTGGAAGGACTGCGACACGGCCGCCCGGTCGAGCTGCGCTGGATCGGTGACGTGGCCGTCGGCCTGGAGATCCGTGCCGATCGCATCGACTGGGATCACCTGATCGATACCAGCCGCCATCTGGAGCGAGGGCTCCGGGTCGGCGCCGGCCTCGCCTACCTGACCGCGACGCTGGACGTGCCGGTTCCTCCTGCCGTCCTCGACGCTCTCGGCGACGGGACGGCCGGACGGCGGGAACGCGTCGAGCACCACCAGTGGCTGCAAGGGTCCCCCGGGTCCCGGTCGTCGGCGCTGATCCGCCATTGGTTCCGCTACCGCCGGGCCATGCCGGGCAACGGTGACCAACCTGGCTTCGGCCGCTACCTGCGGGACCACTTCCGCTCACGGAGCCGATCATGACCGAGCGCGTCCTGCTCCTGACGCTGTCGGTGGACGACCCGCCGAGGGGCGGGGTCGCGCTCCGTAGTCTCGAGATCGCCGCCATCCTGGCCGACCGCGGCCCGCTCGGCGTCGTCACATTGCGCAGCCCGCTGACACGCCCCACCCTTCCCGGCGTCACCTGGTACGAGCCGGACGCCGCGGTGGCTCTCGTCGAGTTGCTCGACCCGGCCCGCGATCCGTCGTGGCTGCAGGACGACGAGTGGGATCCGTCTGTGGCCTACCTCACCGACGGGCTCCGCCGGCACGTCGCTGCGGCCGTCGCCGACTTCTCCCCCGACGTGGTGGTCCTCGACCAACTCTTTCTGGCGTCCTATCTCGAGGTGCTCACCGCCGATGGCGCTCGCAGCGTCCTCAACGAACACAACGTCGAAGCCGATCTCCAGGAGGAGCTGGCCGCCCGTGCCAGCTTGCCGCCGGAACGGGTGCTTCGGTCCCGCTTCGCGGCACGAACCGCCCGACTGGAACTCGCCGTGGTGACCGCGGCGAGCCAGGTGTGGATGTGCTCTGCCGGCGACCAGGCACGGATCGCGGCTCGCTACGGTCGGACCGAGGGCGTCTTCGTGATCCCCAACGCATTGTCGCTCCCCCCGGAACGTCCGCAGCGCCCGGCGCGGGCGACCAACGAGGTCCGCCTGGTGTTCCCCGGCGATTTCTCCTACCCGCCCAACCGGGAGGCGGCCTCGATCATCATCGACGAGATGGTGCAGAAGTTGCGCCAACGGCTTGCCGCGTTCGAGGTGGTCCTGGCAGGGAGGTATCCGAGCTCCGACATGATGGAGGCCCACCACAGCATGCCCGAGGTGCGGGTCATCGGACCCGTGGTGGACATGGCTCCGGTCCTGGCCGAGGCAGACATGATGGTGGCGCCGCTGCAGGCCGGGAGCGGGAGTCGCTTCAAACTGCTGGAGGCATTCGCCGCCGGCCTTCCGGTGGTGGCGACCCACAAGGCGGCGGAGGGCCTCGCGGTCGAGGACGGCACGCACCTCCTGCTCGCCGACGAGGTCGACGACATGGTGGAAGCGGTGGTGGCCTTGGCGGCCGATCCACCCCGAGCACGCGCCCTCGCCGACGCCGGATGGCAGCTGGTCAAGGACCGCTACTCGTGGCACACGGTGTCCCGTCAGGTCGCCGACGCCCTGGCATCACGGTGAGATTCCGCCGCGGGCACGGTGTGGCATCGCGCCAAGACTCCGTTAGCGTTCACGGCGCGGCATCGCGCCATGTGCCGCGATCCCCGATCCAGCCCGTCATCACTGGTCGAGACCGCTCCCAGAAGTTCGCGAGTCGTCCTCAGGTTCCAGGTTCGACCTTCCGATGAAGAACACCATGGTCTGGACGACCGGTCGCCACGACCGACGGTCAAGATTGGCGCGATACCTCACGGTCGGGATGATCGTGATCGTGGGGGTCGTGATCTCCGCCGTCATCACGGCTGCGGCGCAGCGCGCCGCAGACCGTCAGGTGATGGCCCGCCTCGAGCTCCAGGGCCAGAGCGTCGCCACCGCCCTCCAAGAGAGCGTCACGACCATCGAACTCCACATGGAGTCGGTGTCCGCGCTGTTCCGAGCCAGCACCGAGGTCACCCAATCGGAGTACTGGCGGTTCATCAGCGACATCGGCATCGAGCCCGGCATGGTCGGGATCGGATTGCTGGGCGTCGCCACCCCGAGCGAACTCCCCGGCTTCGTCGATCGCGTCAGAGAGACCCTTCCCAGCTTCGAGGTGTTCGAACTCGACACCGTCGGCGGCCGCGTCCCCGTCACCAATCGGGTGCTCCACTATCCGGTGGTCTACTTCGAGCCCTACACCTACCAGAACCGGATTCACGGCTACGACGTCGCCTCCTACCCCGACCGCCTCGCCGACATCACCCGGGCGGTCTTCACGGGCCGCATCAGCGCCACCAAGCTCGCTCCGCTCCCCTTCACCGGTGAGGAAGGGTTCGAACTCTTCAGCGCCGTCTTCGACACCAACGACGATCTCCAGGGCATCGTCGACGTACCCGTCCGTTTCGACGAGTTCGTCGCCGCCAGCCTTCCGGAGACCGAGGCCTCGGTGCTCGACGTCACCGTGCGCGACATCACCGACCTCGGCGCCCAGGAAGCGACCCGCGACATCGTTTCCATCACCGAGCACATCAAGGTGGCCGACCGGATCTGGCAAATCGACGTCGCCCCCACCGCGAATTCGCCGATCCGTGCCGGGTTCGGCACCTTCTGGATCCTCGTTCTCGGGTGCGCCCTGACCCTCATCGCGGCCATCGCGGTGTCGGCGCAGTGGAAGCGGTTCGAGGCGGAACGCGGCCTGGTGCAGGTGCGGGTCGACGCCGCGGCCAAGGACGAGTTCGTCGCCACCGTGTCGCACGAACTGCGCACCCCCCTCACCGCGGTGCTCGGATTCGCCGAGCTGCTTCGGGACGAGGCCCCCCAGCTCACCGCGGTGGAGCGCCAGGAGATCATCTCCGCCATCGCACAGGAGGCCTCGGACGTCGCCAACATCGTGGAGGATCTGTTGGTGGCGGCACGTGCCGACTACGGGACGCTCGCCATCGAGGCGCTCCCCACCGACCTGCTCTCACAGACCGTCCGCGTCGTCGATGCCCTCCGGCTCACCGATCAGGTGACGATCCAGCCGCCCGCCGTGCCGGCGATTGCACTCGCCGACCCTGCCCGGGTGCGCCAGATCGTGCGGAATCTGGTCGCCAACGCCAACGAGCATGGAGGATCGGAGATCCGGGTCACGATCGACGAGACGTCGGACTTGCTGATGCTGAGCATCATCGACAACGGGCCGGGGATCCCTCCCGAACACGAAGCGAGGATCTTCGATCCGTACTTCAACGCCCACACTCCGCAGGGACGCCCCGGGGCGATGGGGCTCGGGCTGGCCACCGGCCGGTACCTGGCCCGCCACATGGGAGGCGACCTGGTGTACCGGCGCACCGAACACGAGACCCGCTTCGAGCTGTCCCTCCCCAAGGTGAGCGCCATGACCCCGGAGGACATGGCGGAGGCCCCGAGCGCTCCCGCCTGGCGGATCTAGCAAACCTGGCACCGTAGACATCCTCTTCGGGCCGATCTTCCCACGGGTAGATTGCCCACCATGCCTTCTCCCCTCCCGCGGATCGTCATCGTCGGTGGAGGTTTCGGCGGTCTCTCCGCCGCCAAGGCCCTCGGACAGGCCCCTGTGTCCGTGACCCTGGTCGATCGACGCAACCACCACTTGTTCCAGCCGCTGCTCTATCAGGTCGCCACCGCCGGCCTGGGGGCCATCGACATCGCCGAGCCGATCCGCCGGATCCTGCGGCGCCAGGCCAACACGACGGTGCTGCTCGCCGAGGTGACCGGTATCGACGTCACCGCACGACAGGTGGTCCTCGCCGGCGGAGAGCACCTCCCCTACGACTTCCTCATCGTCGCCGCCGGCGCCGGCCACGCCTACTTCGGCCACGACGAGTGGGAGGCGCACGCTCCGGGCCTCAAGACGATCGACGACGCCCTCGAGATCCGGCGCCGCATCCTCCGTGCCTTCGAACGAGCCGAGCTGGCCGGTAGCGACGCCGAGCGCCGGTTCTGGCTCACCATCACCATCGTCGGTGGCGGCCCCACCGGTGCCGAACTGGCGGGAGCCATCGCCGAGCTGGCCCGCCACACTCTGGCGCGGGAATTCCGGCGTTTCGATCCGGCGGAGACCCGCATCCTTCTTGTGGAGGCCGGCGAGCGCATCCTTCCCACCTACCCGGAGCCGTTGTCCCGCAAGGCGCAGGTCCAGCTGGAGCGTCTCGGGGTCGAAGTGCGCACCGGTGCCATCGTGACGGCCGTCGATGCCGGTGGCGTCGACCTCGGGGAGGAACAGGTCCCCACCGGCACGGTGCTGTGGGCCGCCGGGGTCGCCGCCTCCCCGCTGGGCGCGTCCCTCGGAGCACCGCTCGACGGGCAGGGGCGGGTCGTCGTCGAGCCCGATCTCAGCATCCCGCACCATCCCGAGGTGACGGTGATCGGGGATCTCGCCTCGGTGAGCGGTGCCGGCGGAGCGATCCCGGCCGTCGCCCCTGCCGCCATCCAGATGGGACGGCACGCCGCCGCCGGCATCCTGCGCCGGATCGACGGTGGCGAACCGGAGGCGTTCCGCTATGTCGATCGCGGATCAATGGCGACGTTGGGACGGAAAGCGGCAGTGGCGGTGATCGGGCGGGCCCACGTGTGGGGTCTCGCCGCCTGGCTCAGCTGGCTCTTTGTCCACATCTTCTTCCTGATCGGATTCCGCAACCGGGCGGTGGTGCTGTTCGAGTGGACCCGCTCCTACCTCACCTACTCGCGCAGTGCCCGGCTCATCCTGGAGCACCCGGCTCCCGAGGAACCGGAGCCTCCCTCGCCTCCGACCCCCTGACGGCGCGTCGGGCGCGCCAACCCACCCGGTGACCGGGCGGGCGTGTGGTTGCGGGGCGGCTCAGGTCGTGACGGGAACGAGGATCGCCTGCAGTTCCTCGACCGAGGGAACACGACCGGCGACCACCACCTGCTCGTCGACGACGAGGGCGGGGGTACTCATCACCCCGTAGCCGGCGATCTCGGCGAAGTCGGTGACCTTGGTGATCCCCGCTTCGACGCCGAGCACACCGAGCGCCGACGCCGTGCGTTCCTCGAGGGCGCGGCAGTTGGGACAGCCCGACCCGAGCACCTTGATGTCCATGTCCAATCCCTTTCGCTAGATGAGCACGTTGAAGAGCAGGCCGACGGCGACGATGCCGCCCCCCACCACGGCCGTGAAGGTGGCGAGCAACTGGGGGCGGAGGACGCGGCGGAGCAGGATCATCTCGGGCAGCGAGAGCGCCACCACCGACATCATGAAGGCGAGCACCGTTCCCATCGCCAGGCCCTTGGCGGCGAGCGCCTCGACCAGCGGCATGATGCCCGCCGCGTTGGAGTAGAGCGGGATGCCGAGAACGACCGCCGCCGGCACCGCCAGCGGGTTCCCCGGTCCGGCGAGACGGGTGAAGAGGTCCTCCGGAGCCCATCCGTGTACCACCGCCCCCAGCGCGATGCCGACGAGGAGGTAGGGCCAGATCTTGCGGATGATGGTCCGCACTTCCTCGCGGCCCATGGCGAGCCGGGTGCTCCACGACGGGGCGTGTTCGGAACCCGCCTCGCCTCGTGCCGCCGGCAGGTCGAACACGAACGGCTCGACCCATCGTTCCGGCCGCACCCGGCCGAGGAGGTAGCCGGCGCCGATGGCGACCGCGAGGCCGAATCCGACGTAGAGCAGGGCGATCCTCCATCCGAACAGGCCGAAGAGCATCACCATCGCCACCTCGTTGACCATGGGGCTGGCAATGAGGAAGCTCAAGGTGATGCCCAGCGGCACGCCCGCGGTCACGAAACCGATGAACGCCGGCACCGCGCTGCACGAGCAGAAGGGAGTGACCACCCCGAGCCCTGCCGCGGCCACGTTCCCGAGTCCCTCACGGCGGCCGCCCAGCACGGCCCGGGTGCGCTCCAACGTGACGTAGCTGCGCAGCACCGCCACCGCGAAGATGATCCCGGCGAGCAGCACGAGGATCTTGGTGGTGTCGACGACGAAAAAGTGCACCGCCCCGGTCCATCTCGACCCCTCCGGGAGCCCGAAGAGGCCGTACACGATCCGGTCCCAGATCGGTTCGTTGACGAAGAGGACGCCCACCCACACCGCCACGGCCGCCACCGCAGGGACCCAGCGGCGCCAGGCCTGTCCCCGGGTGGGGTGCTGCAGGCCGATCACTCGCTGCATGAGCATCCCGGCCCGTGGGGTCCCGGCTCCGGCAGGGCACGGCGTACGTCGTCGAGCGCACCGTCCACGAGGGTGTAGTCGATCCATCGACCGCGACGGGTTCCGGCGATGATCCTCGCCTCCCGCAACACCTTGAGGTGGTAGGAGAGCAGGTTGGGGGCGACGTCGACCGCCTCCTGCAGGTCACAGACGCAGCGGGCACCGTGGCTCAGCTGGGAAACGACCGCGAGCCGGATCGGGTCGGCGAGGGCGGCGAGCCGCTCCAGCAACATTTCAGTCGAACTCGAATCAATTCTCATTGAAGTCACGTGGTCATCATAGCGCCAACAACAGCGCCCGCGGTCATCCTGCCCCGGACGCGACGGAGCCCCGCCGAAGCGGGGCTCCCCACGCAGTGGCCGTCACGGAGTCACGATGAGACGGACACGGATCGAGAGTGACGGACAGACGTGTCCGAACGGCTCAGATCACGGCCTCAGGTTGCCGGCCGGGCCCCGGCCACGTGTCTCCGGGCCCCGGCACAGTCGAGTGATACGACCGGTGGTCAGTCCTCCTCGCCACGCCCGAGGAGGCGCTTCGGCAAGATCACGAACGCCACGAACATCAGGACGAATGCTGCGAGTGCGACGAAATGCATGTTCTCGATCCTTTCTTGTGTCTCTCCGTCTTGACTTCCTTCGTCAGCCCACGTACCCGGGCTGTGTGAACTCGGAGGCATCGAGGCCCGCCTCTTCGTCGGCCGCCGAAACCCGGAGACCGATGGTGGACTTGATGAACCCGAAGATGAGTGCCGAGGTGATGG
>CAZQUB010000016.1:0-26900 GCA_964596225.1 uncultured Acidimicrobiaceae bacterium | reverse complement strand
ATAGCCCACGACCGAAGCGATCTCCTCGGGCCGGCCGAACCGGCCCAGACTGATGTTCTCGAGCAGTCGCTCTGCCGACGTGGCGGCGAGCGATGCGGTGAGGTCGGTCTCGATGAAGCCGGGCGCCACCACGTTGACGGTGATCCCGCGGGATCCGACCTCTTTGGCAAGGGACTTGGAGAACCCGATCAGACCGGCCTTGGCGGCGGCGTAGTTGGCCTGGCCGGCGTTGCCGGCGACCCCGCTCACCGACCCGATCGACACGATCCGTCCCCACCGTGCCTTCACCATGGCCCGCAGCGCGGCCCGGGAACACAGGTAGGCGGAGCGGAGGTCGGTGGCCAGCACCTCGTCCCATGCCTCCGGCTGCATCCGCAGCAGCAGCCCGTCGCGGGTGACGCCTGCGTTGTTGATCAGCACCTCGACCGCCCCGAGGTGTTCCTCGACGGCGGCGAACATGGCGGTGACCTGGTCGGCGTCGCTCACGTCGGCCTGCACCGCGAGCGCTTCTCCCCCGGTGCCTTCGATGGCCTCCACCACCTCGGTGGCGGCGCCGGCGTTCGTCCGGTAGTTGACCGCGACATGGTGGCCGCGGGCGGCCAGCAGCACCGCGATCGACCGCCCGATGCCGCGCGAGGCTCCGGTGACGAGGGCGACCCTGCTCATCGACGCCCGTTCCTCACCCGAGCCGCCAGCAGCTCGAGGGCAGTGGCGTCGGTCCCGGGGATCTCGTGATCGGCGGTGCCGAGCGGGGTGACCCGCTCCCCCCACCGCACCGCGGCCGCGCCCCAGGTGAGACCGCCGCCGAAGGCGGCGAACACCACGACATCGCCGGGGTCCACCACGCCCTGCTCCAGCGCCTCGGCGAGGGCGATCGGGATGCTGGCGGCGGAGGTGTTGCCGTACGACGCGATGTTGACGTAGACCTGCTCGGGCGCCAGCTCGAGGCGGCGCGCCGTGGCGTCGATGATGCGGATGTTGGCCTGGTGGGTGATGAGCAGGTCGACGTCCTCCACACCCATACCGGCCGCCGTGATCGCTTCGATGGCGGCCTCCCCCATCCGGGTCACGGCGTGGCGGAAGACTTCCCGCCCCTCCATGAGAATCGCCTCGGTGACGGTGGGGTCGAAGGCTCGCTCGGTCCCGGTTCCCGTGATCGCCAGGATCTCGGTGAGGGTGCCGTCGGCGTGGGTGTTGACCGCCAACACCCCGTCCGTTCCTTCGGTGCCCTCCAGCACCACGGCGCCGGCGCCGTCCCCGAACAGCACCGCGGTGGCGCGGTCTTCGAGGTCGAGGTGGGCGGAGAGCCGCTCGGCGCCGATGAGCAGCACCCGGTGGGCGGCGCCGGTCGCCACCATGCCGTTGACGACCGCCAACCCGTACACGAAGCCGCTGCAGGCGGCGTTGATGTCGAGACTTCCGGCGTTGACGAGAGCCATCTTCTTCTGGACGAACGACGCCACCGACGGCACCGTCCGATCGGGAGTGCAGGTCGCCACCACCACCAGGTCGATGTCCTCCGGCGCGAGACCGGCGGCGGCGACGGCTTCCCGTCCGGCGGCGGCCGCCATGTCGGACGTCCCGACGTGGCTGATGCGGCGCTCCTTGATCCCGCTGCGGGAGGTGATCCACTCGTCGGAGGTGTCCATGACCGTCTCGAGATCGGCGTTGGTCAACACCGCCGGCGGAGCGTACTTCCCCCACCCGGTGATCGTGGCTCTGCGCATCAGGTTCCCTTCCCTGTCGTCTGTCATTGTATGGCGAGGGTTTCCACGGCAGGGACGATGTCTTGGAGCGTCGACACCGAGACCACGGTGGCGTCCGGCACGATGCGCCGCGCCATCCCGGCGGTGACGTCCCCCGGTCCGACGTGGACGAAGGCCTCGACACCTGCGGCCGCCATGCCCTCCAGGCTCTCCCGAAAACGGACCGGGCCCACCAGCTGGGAGGCGAGGTCGGCGGCGATGTCCCCTCCGGGGCGAGCATTCACGTTGCTCCACACCGGGAAGGAGGGAGCGGCAAACCGGGTGCCGTCGAGCGCCGCTTGCAGCTCGTCGGCGGCGGGTTGCATCAACGGGGTGTGGAACGCTCCCGCCACCTTGAGCGGGATCGCCCTCCGGAACCCGAGGCTGCGTGCCTCGTCGCAGAGCCAGGCGACGTCAGCGGCCGATCCTGCCACGACGACCTGGCCCGGAGCGTTGTCGTTGGCGACCCAGAGGCTGCCGCCCGCCTCGCGGCGGGTCGCGGTCACCGCCTGCGCCGCCTCGACGTCGCCGCCGATCAGGGCGGCCATGCCGCCGGCGTGCTCCGCCGCGGCCCGTCCCATGGCGGCCCCCCGCGCCGCCACCAGCCGCAACCCGTCCTCGAACGTGACGGAGCCGGCCGCCGCCAGGGCGGTGTACTCGCCGAGGCTGTGGCCGGCCGCCGCCACCGGGGGCGGCACCGCGGCCGCCGCCAGCGCCTCCCACAAGGCGTAGGAGATTGCGAAGAGGGCGGGCTGCGCCACGTCGGTGGCGGTGAGCCGTTCCTCGGGCCCCTCGGCGCACACGGCACCCAGCGACCAGCCGAGCACTGCATCGGCGCGGTCGCCGAGCAGGTCGGGGCGTGCCGCGACGACGTCGGCCCCCATACCCACGAACTGACTTCCCTGTCCCGGGAACAGGATGGCGTAGCGCATTGGGAGTGAGACCCTAGGACGCCGCGATCGGTTACCGGCGTCACCCGAGGCGGTCGGCCACCGCCAGGATCCGGTCCACGTCGCCGGCGTCGACGTCGCGGTGGGCACAGAAGCGGAGCACGCCGGGCCGGATGAATCCCACCAGCACTCCTTCGGTCCGCAGCGCCTCCTGGAAGGCTCCGGCCTTCCACGGCAGGCCGGACTCGGCGACCATCACCATGTTGGTCGCCACCTCACCCACCGCCTCGGGGAACCGTTCCCGCAGCGCCGCCCCCAGCGAGGTGGCCAGGGCATGGTCGTCGGCGAGCCGGTCCCGGTCCCGCAACGCCACCGCTGCTCCCGCGGCGATGATCCCCGCCTGGCGCATGCCACCCCCGAGGCGAGACCGCAGCCGCCGCGCCACCTCGATCAGCTCTGCGGTGCCGGTGAGCACCGACCCGACCGGTCCCCCCAACCCCTTCGAGAAACAGAACATGACCGTGTCGGCCGCGGCGGCGTAGCGGGAGGCGGGCACCCCGGAGGCGGCGACCGCGTTCCAGATGCGGGCGCCGTCCAGGTGCACCGCCAGCCCCTGGCTGCGGGCCAGTGCCGAGCCGGCCTCCATCGTCTCCACCGGCACCACGGTTCCTCCCGACACGTTGTGGGTGTTCTCCCACGCCAGCAGCGAGATGCGGGGCAGGTGATAGGGCATCCGCTCCAGCAGCTCCCCGATCTGGGCCGTGGTCATCTCCCCGTCGTCGGTGGCGACGGGACGCATCGAGACTCCCCAAAGGGCACCGGCGGCGCCGTGTTCGTAGTTGCGGACGTGCGCCGTCTCGGCGCAGATGATCTCCTCGCCCGGCCGGGTCTGGATCCCCAGGGCGAGCTGGTTGCCCATGGTCCCCGACGGCACGTAGAGCCCCGCCTCCTTGCCGAGGAGGGCAGCCGATTCCTCCTCCAAAGCCCGCACCGTCGGGTCCTCGCCGTAGACGTCGTCGCCCACGGCGGCGTCCGCCATCGCCCGCCGCATCTCATCGGTGGGACGGGTCACCGTATCGGACCGGAAATCGGCGATGCCGTCGGGGAAGGCCATCGGCGCATTGTACGACCGGTCCTCCGCAGTCCCTCCGCCCATCTACGATCCTGGAGCACACCGGCCCGAGACCGGAGAGGTGATCGAACGTGACCCGGCTCTTCCTCGCCATCCTGCTGCTGGCGCCTCTCCTCGGGACGGCCGGAGAGGAGGCTTCTCCCCAGCTCCTCGACAACCCCGGGTTCGAGCGCGGTGGCGGCCTCGCCTCCGGCTGGTACGAGAACTCGTGGGGAACCGCCAGCGCCGACTGGTCGAAGAGCGACGACCCGGTGCATGGCGGCGAGCGGGCCCAGCGCATCGACGTGTGGGAAGTCGGCGACGGGGGCACCCTCCTCGCCCAGGAGCACGACTTCTTCGCCGGGAGGGTGTACGAGGCGGAGCTGTGGCTCCGGGCCGAAACGGAGGCGACCGTGGTGTTCGTGCTCCAGAGCCGCCAGCCCGACTACGAGGTCGGGGCGCGCCGGACCGTGCGGCTCGGGCCAGAGTGGCAGCAGGTCGTGATCCGGGGCGGGTTCGGGAATGACGACGACAACACCCCCGAGGTGATCGAGGGACGGCTGGCGCTGATGGTGGAGTCCACCGGGACCGTGTTCGTCGACGATGCCTCGCTGCGGGACGTCACCACCGCCGCGCTGGCCGACCCGGTGGTGAACACGACGGTGGTCCCCCACCAGTTCTTCGGGATGCACGTCAACAAGCTCGGGGTCCACGAGACGTGGCCCCCGGTCGGCATCGGAACGCTCCGCCTATGGGACACCGGCACCAACTGGGCCCGGATCGAGCCCGAGCCGGACGCCCTGCAGGATCCGGCCGGGTGGGAAGGGCCGGCCCGCCGCATCGACCGCTACGTGACCTATGCGGAGGAGAACGACCCTGAGGCCCGCATCATCTACACCATGGGGATGACCCCGGAGTGGGCCGGTCCCGATCCCACCCTGCCCCCCGACGACCTCGAGGATTGGCGCCGCTACGTGCGGGCGGTGGCGGAGCGATTCCAGGGCCGCATCACCTTCTGGGAGATCTGGAACGAGGCCAACATCGCCCGCTTCTGGCAGGGATCGATGGAGGATCTGGTGGATCTGACCCGGATCGCCTCCGAGGAGCTGAGGGACGTCGATCCCGCCAACGTCGTCATCGCCCCCGACTTCACCACCGTCAACCAGTTCGAGGAGTTCCTCGCCGCCGGCGGCGGCGCCTACGTCGACGTCCTCGCCTTCCACGAGTATCCCTCGTTGCGTCCCGAGGACAGCGTGCCGCTCATCATCGGCTACCGGGACGCGGCGGCGGCGTACGGCATGGGAGACGCCCCACTGTGGAACACGGAAGGCGCGGTCACCTACGACCTCGCCGCGGGCCTCGACGACACCACCGCCGCCGGGGCGGTCTCCCGCGCCTACCTGGTGCAGTGGGCATCGGGCGTCACCGACTTCAACTGGTACGCCTGGGACATCTACGAGGATCGCACCCGCGGCTTCGTCGCCCTCAGCCAATCGGTGACGCCCGACGACTACGCCGCCGTCACCCCGGCGGGGACCGCCTACCGCCAGACCGCCGAGTGGCTCACCGGCGCTCGTATGACGTCCGGGGAGGTGTCGGGACCGCTGTGGTCGGTGACGCTGGAGCAGGCGGACGGCACGACCGCATGGGTGGTGTGGAGCAGCGGCAATCCTGTCGCCATCACCCTCCCGGCGGAGTGGGCGGGCGCCCGAGTCCACGACCTGGCGGGCGGGGTCTCCGATGTCGCCGGACCCGAGCTGACGGTGGGCGCCGGCCCGCTGCTGCTGGAGCCGGCCGCGGCCGGGGCCGCCGCGGCGCTGGTGCTGCCCGACCTGCCCGATCCCGACCCCGAGGGGCACACGTCGTCGGGGGCGCTGCTGCCGCTGCTGCTGGTGATCGTCGCCGTCGCCGCCGGCGCGGGCGCCGGCGTGGTGCGGTCGCGGCGGCGGAAGGCCCGGCGGGCCTGAGCCCTACTCCCCGCCCAGGATCTTGCGGATCCCCCGAACCGCCTGACCGATGCGGTGCTCGTTCTCGACGAGGGCGAAGCGGACGTAGCCTTCCCCGCTGGGACCGAACCCGACGCCGGGACTGACCGCCACCTTCGCCTTCTCGAGGAGGTGCACGGCGAAGTCGAGCGACCCCATCTCCCGGAACTGCTCCGGGATGGGGGCCCACACGAACATGGTCCCCAACGGCTTCGGGATCTCCCACCCGGCCCGGTTGAGGCCGTCCACCAGGGTGTCCCGCCGCTTCTCGTAGATCTGCTGGACCTCGCGCACGTGGTCGTCGCCCTCGTTGAGGGCCACGATGGCGGCGATCTGGATCGGCTGGAACGTGCCGTAGTCGAGGTACGACTTCAGCTTGGCGAGCGCCTCGACCATCTCGGGGTTCCCCACGACGAAGCCGACCCGCCACCCCGCCATGGAGTGACCCTTGGTGAGGGTGTACAGCTCGACGCCGACGTCCTTGGCCCCCGGAACCTGCAGCAGGCTCGGCGCCTCGTAGCCGTCGAACGTGATGTCGGCGTAGGCGAAGTCGTGGACCAGCATCACGTTGTGTTCCTTGGCGAACGCGACGAGCCGGGGGAAGAAGTCGTCGCCGACGGTCATCGTGGTCGGGTTGTGGGGGAAGGACACCAACACGACCCGGGGCCGGGGCCAGGAATCGAGGAAGGACTCGTGGAGCCGGGTGAAGTAGTCGGCGTCCGGGGTGACCTGGACCCGGCGCACCTCGGCGCCGGCGAGGGCCGCGGCGTAGATGTGGATCGGATACGACGGCTCGGGCACCAGCGCCACGTCGCCCGGCTGGACGAGTGCCCACATGAGGTGGGCGAGGCCTTCCTTGGCGCCGATGGTGCTGATCGCCTCGGTGTCGGGGTCGAGTTCGACCCCGAAGCGGCGCCGGTAGCGCTCCGCGATGGCCTTGCGCAGGTTGGGGAGGCCACGGGAGGCCGAGTAGCGATGGTTGCGGCCGTTGCGGGCGGCCTCGACCAGCTTCTCGACGACCGGCCCGGCCGTCGGGATGTCCGGGTTGCCGAACCCGAGGTCCACGATGTCCTCGCCGGCCCGCCGTGCCTCCAGTTTGAGACGGTCGACCTGTGCGAAGACGTAGGGCGGCAGATTGCCGATGCGACGGAACTCCATGGAACCTCCTCGGGGCCGGAGGCTAGTGGGCGGCGGCAGCAGGGAAAGCGATCGGGGCCGGCGTCACGACCAGCGCTCCGGATGGCGTACCTCGAGACCTCCGAGCACGGTGACGGCGCTGATCTGGAGGACGGGGGCGTCGGGGCCGATGACGTCACGCCGGGTCGTGTTGTCCCAGCCGATGAGGATCGGAGTGCCGGTCACCTCCACCCTCCACCCCTGCGGCACCAGCACGTTGAGGCCTCCGAGGACGACGGTGGCGTTGAGACGTGCGCCGGGGCCGAGGGTGGCGCCGGTGAGGTCGAGGTCGAGGCTCCCCAGCACCGAGGTGATGTCGCCGCCGAGGAACGCCGGCGAGGTGACGGTCACCCGCCGTTTCGAGAGGACCGCCACCGCGTCGACGGTGGCGGTCTCGCCGTGTGCCGGCGCAGGAGCCGGGCCGGTGACGACCGTGCCACCCCGCCGCGACACGTTGAGGAGGCGGAGCCCGACGACGATGAGGATGGCGGCGAACAGCAGAGACCAGGCGGAACCGTGGAGCCAGTCCTGATGGGTTCCGAGGAGCACCACGCCGACCGCCACGAGGATGCCCGACCCGAGCCAGGTGCGCGGGTCGGTGACCAGCTGGAAGATCCCGAGGGCGACGAGAAGCAGCGGCCACCAGTTGCCGATGGTGTCGCCGGCGTCGAGGGCGCCGGCGCTGTCGAGCACGAAGAGGACCCCGGTGGCAACCAGGCCGAGGCCGACGACGACCCGGCCCGGGCTCATCGTTCCACGAGCCGGCGCAGCGGCCCGGGGACCATGTCGACGCCCCACTCCACCAGCGCCGCCACCACGTCGAGGGCGTCGTCGGTGCCGTCCCAGTACTGGGCGATCACCTCGGGTTCGGCCCCGTCGAGGAGGTGCTTGATGCCGAGGGCGAGGACGAGCACGTCGTCGAGCTGGCCCAGAACCGGGATCGAATCCGGGATCACGTCCATCGGCAACAGCGGGTAGAGCGCGGCGAGTCCCATCACCACCTTGCGCTTCGGAGGCACCCGCCCGTCGCGCATCAACCGGAACAGCAGCTTGCCGAGGTTCGGCAGGAGCAGCAGCCCCTCCCGGACGATGTCGGCCCGGGTACGGGCCTCCACCGCGGTGCGGGTGTCGAGACGGTGACCGCCGGGCGCCGGCCGGGACGGATCGGCATGGCTGTTGGTGGTGGACACGGGTGACCTCCGGCTGCAAGCGTACCTCAGCCGGGGACCCTGCCTCAGTCGAGGACGAGGCGTCCCTTGAGACGCTCCTCGGCGAGGAGGGCCGCTCCGATCGCTCCCGCCGCCGGCCCGAGGTCGGCGACCAGGATGGGAGGCAGCGTACGGTGGGCCCCGCCGTGGAGAGCGTCGGCCGCCACCCGCCGGGCCGGACCCAGCAGCGATTCCCCGATCGAGCCGAGGCCGCCGCCGACGATGACGATCTGTGGATCGAGGATGGCGATCAGGCTGCACAGTCCCCGGCCCAGCGCCGCCCCCACCTGGGCCACCAGGCCACGGGCCGATTCGTCGCCGGCGTCGGCGGCCCGGGTGACGGCCTCGCCGGTGATGACGCCGCCACGGAGCCGGTGGGCGAGCTGGCCGTCCGGGTTGAGGGTGACGAACTCGCGGGCGAGGCGGACCAGCGCCGGCCCCGACGCCACCGTCTCCCAGCAGCCCTGCTTGCCGCAGTCGCAGAGCAGGCCATGCTCCTGGTAGAGCATGTGGCCCCACTCCCCGGCGAAGGTGGAGCCCCGGTAGATCTCACCCCCGACGACGATGGCGCCTCCGATGCCGGAGCCCAACGTCACCAACAGCAGATCGTCGTAGCCGCGGCCCGCGCCACGGTGCATCTCCGCCCAGGCGGCGGTGTTGGCGTCGTTGTCGACCACCACCGGGACCTCCAACTCCGCTTCCAGCTCGGCCCGGAGGCGTACCTCGGTGCCGGCCACGTGCGGCCCCCACACGAAGATCCCTTCCGGGTAGCGGACGAGCCCGGCGACGCCGGCACCGACCCCGTCGACGCCGTCGACCCAGACCTCGCGAATGGCGGCGAGGGCCCCGGCGGTGAGCCCGGTGGCCTCCGCCGGGGTGGTGAAGTGCTCTTCGGCGACGACCACCCCGTCCTCGAGACGGGTGGCCAGCAGCTTGCTGCCGCCGAGGTCGATGCCGATGGTGGTGGTCATTGGTCCCTTCCGTTCGCGGCGGCAGGGTATCAGTTCGCCCCGTGGCGGGGCGGGCCGGTCACTCCAGGTCGATACGGGTGAGACCGCCGCCCTCCTTGGAGGCGCCGGCCCCGCCGTCCGGCGGATCGCGACGCACCCGCACCAGCTCGTCGAGCAGCGCCCCGACGCCGGCCACCATCTCGTACCCGGCGCGCAGCCAGTGCAGACCGGCCCGGCGCAGACCCTGGCTCATGGTGCGGCGCAGACCTGGCCCCTCATCCATCGCGGCTCCTCACGTCGCCAATCCGAACGTTACCCGCAGCGACCCGTCGACCAGCCGGGCGCGGCGCACCTGGCGTCGCTTCAACGAGTCGGGGAGCACGAAGGAGCGCCGGTAGGGGCCCACCGAGATCAGCAGCTCGTCGGCGTGCCGCATCACGTCGACGTCGCCCTTCTCGGCGAACGGCACCGACATCACCAGCACCACGTCGTCGCCTTCGTCCTCGACCCGGAACGGCCGACCCTCCGAGAGGCGGCCGACCGGGTCGACCCCGGCATACAGCTCCTCGCCGACCCGCCGCAGCCGGTCGAGCCCGATCATCTCCTCGTCGAAGAGTCGGAGGCGGCGCACGTCCACGTCGGCGAAGCCCTCCTCGATCACCGCGAGGTACTCCTGCTGGATCTCGCGCCAGCGGGCGAAGTAGGGATCGGCGACGGCCTCGGGCAGGACCCGGTTGACGATGGCGGCGTCGACCGCGTAGCCGAAGAGCCCCAGGTAGGTGTAGGTGCGGCGGGCCTCGGCGATCACCATCCGCTCCGGGTTCATCACGAGCCGGGCGCTCGTCACCTCCGGGTCGGCGAGGATCTCCCTGATCCCGTCGAGGCGGTCGTAGAACCGGCTCACCGCGGCGAAGACCCGGTCGTCGGCGACCGGCATCGACGTCACCCTGGTCAGCACCGGCCGCACCACCTTGGCGACTCGCCGCCCGATGGGGAACATCTTCTCCATGTACCACGAGAGCACGTCGGGGAGGCTGAGGAGACGCAGCGTTTCGGCGGTGGGGGCGCAGTCGACGATGATGCAGTCGTAGTCCCCGGAGCGGGCGTGGTCGCGCACCGCGACCAGGGAGAAGATCTCGTCCATGCCGGGGAACACGGTGAGTTCTTCGGCCTCGACCCCCTTCAACCCCGACCAATCGAAGACCTCCGTCAGGTGGTCACGGACCTCGCCCCACGAGTCCTCGAGGCGCTGCTGGGAATCGATCTGCTGCCCGGAGAGGCGGGGGGCGATCTCGGAAGGGCGGTCACCCAGATCGCACGCGAACGCGTCACCGAGGGAATGGGCCTGGTCGGTGGACATCACGAGCGTGCGATGACCCGCTTCGGCCGCCCGCACCGCGGTGGCGGCTGCCACCGTCGTCTTGCCCACGCCTCCCTTGCCGGTGACGAGGACGACGCGCATCACATACTCTCGGCCCGCTTCTTCAACCCGCGCAGGGCGCTGGAGACGATCTGCTTCTCCGCCTGGCGCCGCAGAAAGCCGGGGACGGTGAAGGCGGGCTCGACCCGGAGGGCGTAGAGCACCTCGGTGGCGCCAGATTCCACCTCGTTGAAGCGGTAGCTGCCGTCCATCGCCTTGATGTCGTTGCCCGGCTCGGCGTCCCAGGAGAAGCCGTCGTCGAGGTCGTAGTGGTAGCGCAACACGTAGGAGATCTCTTTGATCATGGCGTCGGTGACGAAGGCGACCCGGCTCGGTCTCCCCTTCTCGTCCTCTTCGAGGATGTCGACCTGTTTGACGCCGGTGGCCCATTCCGGATAGGAGTCCAGGTCGAGGGCGATCTCGAACACCTGCGCCGCAGGCGCCGACACCTCGATGCTCTGCACGGTCCCTTCCATGCCCATTGTCCGATCCTTCGTCGCGTGGTTGCTCCTGCAAGCGTAGCGGTTACTTGCGCGTGCGGAGCCAGTCGAAGTCGAGCCGGTAGCGCACCACCTCTCTCGGGTCGGGATACGCCGCCACGAACCGCTCCCTTCCGGCCTGAAGCTCCTCGGCCGGGACCAGTTGCAGGGTACTGACGAACCCGGCGTCGACCGCCTCCAGCCACTCCCCGGCGCGGCGCTCGGGCACCTCGACCTCCCGGCCGCGGGTGACGGCACCTCCGGCCGCGGCGAAGCGGGTGGCGAGGGCCTCGGGATCAGGGAAGCGGGCGGTGTCGATGGCGGCGACCGAGGGGAACCATCGGGCGAGGAAGGAGGCGCGGTGGTGCTCAGCGCCGAGCGTCCACACCCA
Organism: uncultured Acidimicrobiaceae bacterium; assembly: GCA_964596225.1. Taxonomy (GTDB): domain Bacteria; phylum Actinomycetota; class Acidimicrobiia; order Spongiisociales; family UBA5794; genus CAYQEC01. The sequence goes on along the minus strand of CAZQUB010000016.1, from coordinate 15,545 downwards.
GCACTCCCCGCCGTCCTCCAACACCCGCATCGCCTCGTCGATCGCCCGCTCCCAGTCGCCGTAGTGGATCGAGAGGTGGAAGAAGACGAGGTGCACCGATCCCGTCGCCAGCGGCAGGGCCTGGGCCCGGCCCCCGACCGCCCGCACCCCGGGCCGGGCGGCGGCGCGGCGCAGCATGCCGCGGCTCGGATCGATCACGAGGGCACGGAGACCGGCCTCGGCCCAGCAGGCGGCGTGCGCCCCGGTGCCGCCCCCGACGTCGACGGCCCAGTCCCCCGGCTGCAGCTGAGCCTCCGCCGCGGCGCGGCGAGCCCGGCGCCGCGATGCCTCCGAGGCGGGGCGTTGCCGGTAGCCGGCGGCGAGCGCCTCGAGGTCGACGCCGGCGCCGGCGTCATCCATGGTGGAATGCCCGCCCCGTGGCCCGGAAGTACCCGAGGTTGCGACACCGGGTCGCCCCCAACCGCCACGAGGTCGCTTGCGGCTGGTGGATGTCCCCGAAGTAGTGGAAGGCCGGCGAAGTCCGCTCCAGGTAGGCAACGATGGCGGCCGACCCCTTCTCCCTCCCCCCGACGACATCGCGGGCGAGAGGCCCGATGGCGGGTGGCACGTGGGTGCACAGCACATCCACCGGACCGAGGGCGGCGAGCCGTTCCGCCATCTGTTCCTCGGTGATCTCCCCCGGAGTCCCGATGCTGACCGTGCCGCCCCCGACGATGCCGACCCGCCAGCCTTCGATCTCGACCACCCCGGAGTCGACGAACGTCACCCCGTCCGGGAGGTGGCGCTCCAACAAATCGGGACGATCCACGTTGCCGTAGGTGACGTAGGCCTCGGCGCCGTCGAGCGCGGCGCAGACATCGACGTAGGCCGCCTCGATGGCGGAGCGGTAGCGGGCACGTACCTCGCCTTCCTGTCCCTGCTGGCGCCGGTTCCAGAGACGGGCCGCTCCGGCGTCGTCCGCCGCGGCCCGGAGGCGCACCATCTCGGCGACGAAGGGGCGTCCGGAGACGTCGGCGACGATCCCGTCCAGCGTCCGGTAGTCGATGAAGTTGATGAGGTCGCCGAGGACCAGGAGCGGGCCGGGCTCAGCCGCCACCCGGCGCAGGGCGGCGGAGGCGCCGTGGACGTCGGAGACGAGGCGCATCAATCCTGCCCGCCCCTCCCGGCCGGTCCGAGGAGGCGTGATGCTCCGATCGCCACCGCGGTCCCTGCGAGGGCGGCGGCGATCGTGGCCCATCCGGGCCATCCGGCGAAGGACGAGGAGAGTCCCCCCATGCCGAACCCGACCAGACCGGCGACGGTGAACCGACCCGTGGCACCGAAACGGGCCTCCGGGTCGAGGCGGGACCATCCGGCCACCGACTCCCCGACGGAGCCCGCCACCACCCATCCGAGGAGCCCGAGCACCCCGATCACGAGAGCGACGGCGGCGACGGCGACCAATGGGACCTCCGGAGGTTCGGGCGGCTCGGCGACTCAGCGTAGACGGGGAGGCGCACTGGCAGCGCCGTCCATCGCCATCTCCAGTTCGAGGCGGACGGCGGGGTGACGCTCCCGGCGGCGGGCGGCGGCGAGCCGGGGCGCGGCGACCGCGCCGGCGGCGGCCCCGAGAGCCCAGGCGGCGTGGGCCCGCAGCAGCCAATCGGGGTGGGTGAGGTGGGAAGCGAGCGCCCCGGCCGCATCCACTCCCCCACTGTTGCCGAGGGCGACGAGCAGGTTGCGCCGCAGGTAGCGGGGGTCCCGCTGCGGCACGTAGAAGTGCGAGAACGTGGCGAGCAGGGTGGCGTCATCGACCGCGAGCAGCGCCGCCAGGTCGACCCGTCCCCTGGTGGCGGAGGAACGCCGCAGCAGTTTCCCACCGGGTGGGCAGGCGTCGAGGCAATCGTCGCAGCCGTAGACCCGGTCCCCCATGAGGGGACGGAACACCCACGGGATGATCCCCGGCACCTGGGACCAGTGGGCAAGACAGCGACGGGCGTCGAGGACGCCGGGGGCGACGATGGCGCCGGTGGGGCAGGCGGGGAGGCAGGCGGTACAGGTACCGCAGCCGCGGACCATCGGGGTGGTCGGCGGCAGCACCGCGTCGGTGACCACGCTCCCGAGCAGCAGCCACGGGCCGTGGCGGGGATCGAGCACCATCGTGCTCTTGCCCCACCACCCGACCCCGGCCCGGACCGCGGCGGCGCGGTCGACGAGCCGGTTGTCGTCGGCGAGGGCCACCGCCCGGCTGCCGTCGGCCCGGAGGCGGTCGCGCACCGCCTCCAGGGCCCGGCGCAGCCCCCGGTAGTGATCGGCGGTGGCGAAGCGGGCGACCCGGCCGGTCCCGGGACGCGCCGGACCCGGATCACCGGCGGCGGGGAGGTAACTCCACGAGAGCACCACGAGACGCTGCGCCCACGGGAACGACACCGCCACGTCGGTGGCGCGGGCCGGGTTGCGGTAGGTGAAGGCGAGGTGCCCGGAGAGACCGGTGGCCCGGCGCCACTCGATGGCGCCGGCGGTGTCGGCGAAAGGGTCGGCGCGGCACACACCGAACCCGGCACAGCCGTGGCGCCGGGCGATCTGTTCCAGCTCGTCCCGGGTGGTCATGGGGCGAGGTTACGGCGCCCCGGCGGCGGCGGTCGACGGCATGGGAACGCGACCGTCGAATCCGTGCCGATCGCGGCGTCTCCATCGATGAACGCTTCCCAGGAGGATTCATGAAACGAGCAACGCTCATCGCCACGGTGGCCGTCCTGGTGGCGGCCATGGCCGTTCCGGCCTACGCCGCCGGCGGGCCGGCCGCGGACGGCGCAGGAAATGGCCAAGGCGTCGGCCTGATGGATCAGGACCGCGACCAGGTGCGCGATCAGGACTGTGTCGCCGACACCGTCGGCACCGGCGACTGCACCGCCGACCAGGACCGTGACCGGGTCCAGGCCCAGGACCGCGACCAGACCCGTGACGAGGATTGCCTCACCGGCGACTGCACCGCCGACCAGGACCGTGACCGGGTCCAGGCCCAGGACCGCGACCAGACCCGTGACGAGGATTGCCTCACCGGCGACTGCACCGCCGACCAGGACCGTGACCGGGTCCAGGCCCAGGACGGGACGGGCATGCCCGACGACGCGACTGCCGCTCAGGTGCGGGCCACGGTCCGGCAACGACAGGAACAGATCCTCACCACGGTGCGGACCGCGTTGGCCGAGCGGTTCAGGCTGATGGCGCAGTGGCAACTGTCACTCGCCGCCCCTGATTCGGCAGGGACGCCGAATGCCGCCGCTCCCGCCGCCGCCCTCTACGATGGCACCGGATTCGCCAACATGCAGCAGTGGTGGCATGCCTGGATGCGGCAGCTCTTCAATCTGCTCTGACGCCGGCACCCGGGATGCCGCGTGAGCGGCTACCCGGAACTCGACGAGGTGGTAGCCGGGGTGAAGGCACGCCGTGAGGATGCCTTTGCCACCGTCTACCACCTCACCGCGGGTGCCCTCACCTCGTTCGCCTTCGGCATGCTCCACGATCGCCGCGCCGCCGAGGACGCGGTCCAGCAGGCCTTCCTCGAGTTGGTGCAGGCCGCCCCTACCTTGCGTGGCAATGGGCGGTCGTTGCGCGCCTGGTTGTTCCGCAGTGTCCGTTTCACCTGCCTCGACGAGCTTCGCCGGCGAGGCCGCCACCCCGAGCAGCTTGCCGCCACCCTGCCGGAGTCGGCGGCCGTCGACGACGCCGTTTTCGAGGGGGAGGAGGTCGGACTGGACCCCGAACTGGAGGAGGCGATGGGTCTTCTCACCGACCGGCAGCGCAGCCTCCTCGTCCTCAAACACGTCGTCGGCCTCAGCGGTGAGGAGATCGCGGGCATCGTGGGCGGGAACCGGGCCGCGGTCTACGCTGCCACGGCTCGAGCCGAGCGGAGGTTGCGTTCCTTGCTCCCGAGCGTCGAATCTGCGGCGGCCACGGCGTCTTCACCAATGACGGAACCCCGCGACCCCGAGGAGGCGGGCTCATGAGCCGCCGGTCGAATCATCGCCTGCAACGGCTCCGCGCCTACGAGGTCGAAGTCGACGAGGCAGTGGCGCGGCGTCATCTCGCCGCCATCCACTCCGCCTTGGCCGAGGCAGACCAGGCCACGGCCCCCGCAATCGCCTTCTCCCCCCGCCGGCGCCTCCGGCACCGGGCCGCGGCGGCACTGGCCGGTCTCGTCCTGGCCGGAGCGCCGGTGGGCGCGGCGGTCGCCGCCGAAGGAACCGTCCCCGGCGATCTCCTGTACCCGGTGAAACAGGTCACGGAGCGGATCCGCTCGGTCGTGGACCACGACATCGTCGCCGAGCATCGCGTCGATGAGCTGGAGACGCTGCTCGACCGGGGCGCCGACGAGGAGACGCTCGCCCGGCAGATGACGCGGGCCCGCCTCGCCCTCGACGAGGTCGGGGACAACGCGGAGCTCCAGCTGCGGTTCCAGCATGCGCTGGGCCGGATGGAGCAGAACGGTGATGGTGCGGGCAACGGCCCGGGCGGCGACGGCGGCACGGGGGGCGACCGTCATGGCCAGGATCCTGCCACCGATCCGTCCGGCGATGGATCCACGGTCACCTCGACGTCTCTCGCCGGTCGGGCCGGCGACGGCACCGGATCGGGCGGCCAGGCCGACGATCCTGCCGGTCCGTCCCGCTCCGGTCCCCCAGGCACCCCGGGAACCGGAGACGGCGGCGACAGCGGCGACGGTGCGACGGGAACCCTGGATCAGAGCCAGGATCAGGTCCGGGACCACGACGGCACCCCGTCCACCGTCGACCCTGTCGCCGGTGAACCCGATCCGGGCGGCAGCATGATGGGTGAGGGCGGCACCGCGGGAACCGGCGGCCCGGCGCCGACCGACCCCGGCGCAGGAGGACAGGACGGCGAGGCGGCGCCGGCCTCTGAGCCGCCTGGCCCTCGGGTGACCGGTCCCGGGCCGACCGCCTGAGGCCACCGAGACTCCGATCCACCCCGTGCGACCTCACCCGGTGGCGCGATGCCGATCGACGCGAGGGACGAGGCGCAGCGGCGCCACCAGACCCGCCTCCGAGAGGTGATCGAGCGCCTGCCGCTCGTCGTCGGCCAGCTCGAACGGGCCGGCGAGTTGGTGCAGCAGCACCGGCACGATGCAATCGTCACAGGCGGCGGTGTGCTCCATCGCGCAGTCCTGGCAGTCGATGATCACGAGCCACCTCCTCGTCTCCTCGTCGCGTCCCGATTCCTGCACGCACCGTATCGACCGGCAGTGACAGAAACCCCGCGGCACGCCACCGCCACCGTCCCGGCGCCACTGGTAGGTTGCCCACGTCGACTCCCGGAGGACGCCTGAAGCTCGGACTCAACATCGGCTACTTCGGTGCCCAAGGGGGCGCCGACCTCGCCGAGGAGGCGGAACGGCTCGGGTACTCCTCGGTGTGGGCCTCCGAGGCGTGGGGATACGACGCCGTCACCGTCCTCTCGTGGATCGCGGCCCGCACCCGCACCATCGCGGTCGGCTCGGCGGTGCTCCAGATCCCGGCCCGCACCCCTGCCACCACCGCCATGACCGCCGTCACCCTCAACGAACTGAGCGGCGGGCGTTTCCTGCTCGGTCTCGGCGTCAGCGGCCCGCAGGTGGTGGAAGGCTGGCACGGCGTGCCCTACGGGCGCCCCCTCGCCCGCACCCGAGAGTACGTGGCGATCGTGCGCCGTGCCGTGGCGCGCCAGGAGCCGCTCACCCACGACGGCGACCACTACCAGATCCCGTACCGGGGACCCGACGCCACCGGGCTCGGCAAGGCGCTCAAGCTCCTCGCCCATCCCCACCATCCGGTCCCGATCTACCTCGCCGCCATCGGGCCCCGCAACACCGCCCTCGCCGCCGAGATCGCCGACGGGTGGCTCCCGTTCCTCTACGCACCCGACAAGGCGCCGGCCCTGTTCGGCCCCCACCTCGCCGCCGGATTCGCCGCGGCCGGCGACCCGGACAAGGCCGCCCGTTTCGAGATCGTCGCCACCTTGGGGGCAGTGGTGACCGACGATCTCGACGCAGGCCGTGCCCTGCTCAAGCCGACCCTGGCGCTCTACGTCGGTGGCATGGGCGCCCGCGGCCGCAACTTCTACTTCGACCTGGCCTGCCGCTACGGGTACGAGGAGGAAGCCACCCGCATCCAGGATCTCTACCTCGACGGGCGACGCACCGACGCGGTTGCCGCGGTGCCTGATGCGCTGGTCGACGACGTGAGCCTCATCGGGCCCCGCGAGAGGATCCGGGAGCGCCTCGCGGCGTGGGAAGCATCCGGTGTCACCACCCTGGCGGTCACCGTGACCGACGCGGGGACCCTGCGCACCCTCGCCGAACTGGTGCTCTGAAGGCTCCGCCGCGGCGGAGCGTCCGGGCCGTCACCGCTTCGTCACCCAACCGGCCACCGCCTCCGCCCACAGCGCCAGCGCCCCCGCCTCCTCTGCTCCCTCCCGGACCTCCCGGTCGGAGCTGATCACCACCACCGGGCCTGCCAGCGCCCCTGCCAGCCGGATCACTTCCTCGTCGGCGCTGCGGCCGTCGACGACGAACCGCACCTCGATCCCGCCGACGACGCCCTGACCCACCGGCTCCTCGGGCTGCGCCGAGTCGTACACGATCACCACCCGGTGCCGGGAGGACGCCAACCGTTGCCAACGGGCCAGCTCATCGCCGAGGCGGCGCCGCTCCACGCTCCCGCCCCCGGTCGCCGGATCGAGCTTGTGGAGCACGTTGTAGCCGTCGACGACCACGCTCACCGGCACCGTCACCGTGCCCAGCCAGCGCAGCGCCTCCCCGGTATCGGGCCCGACCCCGGCCGGAAGCCGCAGCGGCGCCACCGGCGCCGGGGCCGGCACTCCGGCAGGAAGCGCCCGCCCCAACGCCGCCTCCTGCAGGTCGAGGAACCGCGCCAGCTCCACAGGGTCGGCCGGCAGGGACGACGAGGTCCCGGCCGCGAGGCGTCGCTCGGCCTCGGCACGCTCCCTCCGGAGCCGACGGACCTCCTCCTGCAACGCCGCCACCCTGGCCCCCGCCTCCTCGGCGGCGGCGCCGGCCGCGGCCAGTCGACGGTGCAACGACTCGATCTCCTCGCGCCGGTCCGGCCCGTCGCCGCTCGCCGTTTCCCGCGCCAGGCGCCTCCGCAGCTCCTCGATCCGGCGTTCCGCCTGCGTCTTGATGTCCGCCGTTTCGGCCTTGGCCTCCTTGAGGCGCCGCTTCGCCTCCTCGAGGCGTGCCGCGAAGACCTCGGTGCGGTGGGCCAGGTCGGCGCGCTGCTCCTCGGCGGCACGGACCCGCCGCGCCGCGACGGAGGTCGCCACCGTCGCCCACCATCCCTCGGGCCGTTCCAGGAACGCCCCCGGCGCCTCGTCTCCCACGCCGTCGAACGCCTCGACCGCCTTGCCGCGGAACCACTCGTTGCGATCCAGCTCCCGCAGCACCCGGCTCGCCAGCGGCGGGGGGAGCCTCCCGGCGGTGCTGGCGGCGATTCGCTGTAACGGCGCCGGTATCTCGTCGTCCTCGAGATCGCGCAGCGCGGCCCGCGCCGCCTCGACCGCGGCGGCGAGTGTCTCGAGCAGCGCCGAATCGAAAGCCCTCATGACCCCATCATGCCGTGCCGATCACGCAACCTTGTCGCGGTGGAACACCGCGGCCATGCCCGTCGTGGGTTTGACACCTCACACCGAAGTGGCATACTCGCAGCCGGTAGCGAAACCAAGGAACCATGACCACCCACACCATCCTCGTACTCGTCACGTAGGCGCATACGTCGCCACAGACTCGTATGCGCCTCGAACCCTCCACCCGGAGGGTTTTTTCATACCCGCCGCCACCCCGAGCCCAGGAGCCACCATGACCGAGACACTCACCGGAGCGCAAGCGCTGATCCGAGCCCTCGAGCTCGAGGGCGTCGAGGTGGCGTTCGGGGTTCCCGGCGGCGCCATCCTCCCCGCCTACGACCCCCTCCTCGACAGCTCGATCCGCCACGTGCTGGCCCGCCACGAGCAGGGCGCAGGCCACATGGCCTCCGGCTACGCCCACGCCACCGGCAGGGTCGGGGTGGTCATCGCCACCTCCGGCCCCGGCGCCACCAACCTGATCACCGCGCTGCAGGACGCCCACATGGACTCGATCCCGGTCGTGGCCATCACCGGGCAGGTGGCGACCGGTTCCATCGGGAACGACGCCTTCCAGGAGGCCCACACCTGGGGCATCTCGATGCCGTGCACCAAGCACAACTACCTCATCGCGAGCGTCGACGAGATCCCCGACGTCATCCGGGAGGCGTTCCACCTCGCCTCCACCGGACGCCCCGGACCGGTGCTGGTCGACATCCCCAAGGACATCCTCGCCGGCACCATGGAGTGGCACCGCGCCGGGGAACTCGACCTTCCCGGCTACAAGCCGAGCACCCGAGGCCATCCCCGCCAGGTCGCCTCCGCCATCGACCTCGTGCTCGAAGCGACCCAGCCGGTGCTCTACGCCGGCGGCGGCATCATCCGGGCCGGCGCCGCCGATGAGCTGCGCCGTTTCGCCGAGGCCGCCACCCTGCCGGTGGTGACGACGCTGATGGCCCGCGGCGCCATCCCCGATTCGCACCCGCTGGCGCTCGGCATGCCCGGGATGCACGGCAACTACACCGCGGTGACCGCCATGCAGCAGGCCGACCTGCTGGTGACGATCGGGGCCCGCTTCGACGACCGGGTCACCGGCAACGTCGCCAGCTTCGCCCCCCGCGCCAAGGTCATCCACGTCGACGTCGACCCGGCCGAGATCGGCAAGGTGCGGGCGGCCGACGTCCCCATCGTCGGCGACGCCGCCGCCGTGCTCGAACAACTGTCCACCGAGCTGGAGAAACGGCTCGGGGACGGCCCTGCGCCCGACCGCGCCGCATGGCTCGCCACCCTGGCTGCCTGGCAGGAGGCGCACCCCCTCCACTACGAGCAGGACCCCGACGGACCGATCCAGCAGCAGTTCGTCATCGAGGAGCTGCACCGCCTCACCGGCGGGAACGCCATCGTCGTCGCCGGGGTCGGCCAGCACCAGATGTGGACGTCACAGTTCTGGGGATTCGAGCGCCCCAACACCTGGATCAACTCGGGCGGCCTCGGCACGATGGGCTACGCGGTCCCCGCCGCGGTCGGCGCCAAGGCAGGGGCCCCCGATCAGATCGTGTTCGCCATCGACGGAGACGGCTGCTTCCAGATGACGATGCAGGAGCTGATCACCGCCTCCACCGAGAAGATCCCGGTGAAGATCGCGGTGATGAACAACGGCTGGCTCGGCATGGTCAAACAGTGGCAGCGGCTCTTCTACGACGAGCGGTACAGCGCCACCGAACTCGGCAGCGACATCCCTGACTACGTCAAGCTGGCGGAGGCGATGGGATGCGTCGGGCTGCGGGCCGACCATCCCGACGAGGTTGCCCCCACATTGGAGAAGGCGCTCGCCATCAACGATCGCCCGGTCGTGGTGGAGTTCCGCTGCGACCCGGACGCCATGGTGTTCCCCATGGTCACCGCAGGCGGATCCAACGACGACATCGCCCTCGGCCCGGAGGACCTGACATGAACCACGTCATCAGTGTGCTCGTCGAGAACAAGCCGGGGGTGCTGGCCCGGGTGTCTTCGATGTTCGCCCGCCGCGGCTTCAACATCCACTCGCTGGCGGTGAGCCCCACCACCGATCCGCTCTTCTCCCGGATCACGATGGTGATCGACGGCCCCGACATGGAGCAGATCATCAAGCAGCTCTACAAGCTGGTGCACACGGTCAAGGTCACCGAGATGATCCCCGGGGAGATGGTGCAGCGAGAGGTCATGCTGCTGCGGGTCAATGCCGACCGCGCCCAGCGGGGAGAGGTGCTCGACGCCGCCGGCATCTTCGAGGCCAAGGCGGTCGACGTCGGCGCCTCCAGCATCACGTTCGAGGTGAGCGGCGACCCCGATCGGCTCGCCGACTTCCTGGAGCTGATGAAGCCCTACGGGATCGTCGACCTCGCCAAATCGGGCCGGATCGCCCTCGGTCGGGACGCCAAGTCCAAGAACGGAGCCAAGTCCACCCTGAGATCGGCTTGAATGCGGACGACGCGCCCGAGGAGCACACCGGCATGACCAGCACCATGTACTACGAGAAGGATGCCAACCCGGCGATCATCGCCAACCGCAAGGTGGCGGTGATCGGCTACGGCAGCCAGGGGCACGCCCATGCCCTCAACCTCAAAGACTCGGGGGTCGACGTCGTCGTCGGCCTGCGGGACGGCAGCCGGCGCCGGGCGGCGGCCTCCAACGCCGGGCTCAAGGTGGTCGCCCCCGACGAGGCGGCCGACTGGGCCGACGTCATCATGGTGCTCGTCCCCGACCAGCATCAGAAACCCCTCTACGAGTCGGCGATCGCCCCCAACCTCCAGGCGGGCGACGCCCTCTTCTTCGCCCACGGCTTCAACATCCACTTCGGCTACATCGCGCCCCCTCCCGACATCGACGTCGCCATGGTGGCCCCCAAGAGCCCCGGCCATCTGGTGCGCCGCCAGTTCCAGGAGGGCAGCGGAGTGCCGGCGCTGCTGGCGGTCCAACAGGACGCCACCGGGGACGCCAAGGCGCTCGCCCTGTCCTACGCCCACGGCATCGGTGCCACCCGGGCCGGCGTGATCGAGACCACCTTCCGTGACGAGACCGAAACCGACCTGTTCGGCGAACAGGTCATCCTCTGCGGCGGCATCGACTCCCTGATCCGGGCCGCCTTCGAGACCCTCACCGGCGCCGGCTACCCCGACGAGATGGCGTACTTCGAGGTGCTCCACGAGCTCAAGCTGATCGTCGACCTCCTGTTCGAAGGGGGCCTGTCCTGGATGCGCTACTCGGTGTCCGACACCGCCGAGTACGGCGACATCACCCGCGGGCCCCGCATCGTCACCGACGAGACCCGGGCGGAGATGCGCCGCATCCTCGACGAGATCCAGTCGGGTGAGTTCGCCAAGGAGTGGATGGCCGAGAACGCGGCCGGGACTCCGAACCTGCTGGCGGCCCGGGCCGCCCTCGCCGACCACCCGGTCGAGGTGGTCGGCCGCAAACTGCGCGCCATGATGCCGTTCCTGGTCGAGCGCAGCCCCGAGGACGAGGCATGATCCGCCGGCCCCCCACCGGCGCCGCCCGCCTGCTCCTTACCTAGCCGGCCGAGCCGACGCGGCTCGACCGGCACCACCTCTCCCCCCTTCTCCCACCACGTTCACAAGGAGCACACCGCCATGTCCAACGACCGTCTCATCATCTTCGACACCACCCTGCGCGACGGGGAGCAGGCCCCCGGCATCGCCCTGTCGCCCGACGAGAAGGTAGCCATCGCCCACCAGCTGGCGCGGCTGCGCGTCGACGTGATCGAAGCCGGCTTCGCCGCCTCCTCCCCCGGTGACTTCGAAGCCGTCTCCCGCATCGCCGCCGAGGTACGGGGCCCCGTCATCGCCAGCCTGGCCCGCACCCTCCCCGACGACATCGACCGGGCCGCCGACGCGGTCGCCGCCGCGGAACGGAAACGGATCCACGTCTTCATCTCCACCTCGCCGATCCAGCGCGAGACCATGCTGCGGATGTCGGAGGCCGACGTCCTCAACGCCATCACCGAAGGGGTGAAACGAGCCCGCCGCTACAGCGACGACGTCGAGTTCTCCCCCCAAGATGCCACCCGCACCCATCCCGACTTCGTGGTCGAGACGTGCCGGCGGGCGGTCGAAGCCGGCGCCACCACCATCAACATCCCCGACACGGTCGGGTATGCGGTCCCGTCCGACTTCGTGGCACTGATGGAACGGGTCTACGGCGAGGTACGGGGCGGCAACGAGGACGTCATCATCTCGACCCACTGCCACAACGACCTCGGGCTGGCCGTCGCCAACTCGCTTTCGGCGATCCGGGCCGGTGCCCGCCAGATCGAAGGCGCCATCAACGGCATCGGGGAACGGGCCGGCAACACCTCGACCGAGGAGATCATCATGGCGGTGAAGACCCGCCAGGACTACTTCGGGGTCGAGATCGGCGCCGACACCACCCAGATCTTCGAGACGTCGCGGCTCGTGTCGCGCCTCACCGGATACCCGATCCAGTACAACAAGGCGGTGGTGGGACGCAACGCCTTCGCCCACGAATCGGGGATCCATCAGCACGGGGTCCTGCGCAACCGGGAGACCTACGAGATCATGGACGCCGACTCCGTCGGGCAGCGCAGCTCGCTGGTGCTGGGGAAGCACTCGGGACGGGCCGCCTTCATCGACGCCCTCGGCCACCTCGGCATCACCCTCGACGACGAGGAGCTGGCCCGGGCCTTCGCCCGTTTCAAGCAACTCGCCGACCGCAAGGGCGAGATCTCCGAGGAGGGCCTGCGGGCCATCGTCGACGCCGAAACCGGCGGTGGTACCGACCTCATGGAGCTGGTGGGGATCCACGTCTCCGGCGGCAACCAGGAGGTGCCGGTGGCGGCGGTCACGCTGCGTCAGGCCGGAGAGGAACGGCACAGCGAGGCCGAAGGCGACGGCATGGTGAACGCCGCCTTCGTCGCCATCCAGGAGGCATTCGGGATCGAGGCGACACTCCTCGACTACCGGGTGAGCCCGCTCACCTCGGGAGCCGACGCCATGGCGGAGGTCAACGTGATCGTCCAGGTCGGCTCGTCGACCTTCTCCGGGCGTGGCGTCTCCACCGACGTGGTGGAGGGCTCGGCCCAGGCCATCGTGGCGGCGCTCAACAAGGTGCTGGTGCGCCGCGCCGGCGCCGACGCCGACGGTCGCCTGACGGTGGCCGACGGGAGGCAAGACTGATGGAAGCGTCGATCGTGCTCCTGCCCGGCGACGGGATCGGACCCGAGATCGTCGCCGAGGCCCGCAAGGTGCTGGACGCGGTCGCCCGGCGGGGCGGCCACGACTTCGCCTTCCACGAGTATCCGGTGGGTGGCAACGCCATCGACGACTACGGAGATCCGCTCCCCGCCTCCACCCTGGCGGCGTGTCGCGAGGCCGACGCCATCCTTCTCGGCGCGGTCGGGGGGCCCAAGTGGGACGATCCCGACGCCAAGACCCGCCCGGAGGCCGGGCTGCTGGCATTGCGCAAGGAGCTGGGCCTGTTCGCCAACCTGCGGCCGATCCGGGCTCATCGCCAGCTCATCGACGCCTCGCCGCTCCGTCCCTCGCTCGTCGAGGGGGTCGACATCCTGTTCTTCCGGGAGCTGACCGGTGGCATCTACTTCGGGCGCCAGACCCTCGACCCGGACGGCGACCGGGCCGAGAGCGTCATGGAGTACCGCCGGGAGGAGATCGAGCGCATCGTGCGGCTCGCGGCCGACGCCGCCCGCCGCCGCCGCGGCCACCTCACCTCGGTCGACAAGGCGAACGTGCTCGAGGTGTCGCGGCTGTGGCGCCGGGTGGCCGCCCAGGTCGTGGCCGAGGAGTACCCGGATTTGGAGTACGAGGTGGTGCTGGTCGACGCCATGGCGATGCACCTCATCTCGCGGCCCCGCGACTTCGACGTGGTGGTGACCGGCAACCTCTTCGGCGACATCCTCACCGACGAAGGGTCGATGCTGCCCGGCTCGCTGGGGCTGCTGCCCTCCGCCTCCCTCGGCAGCGACGGGCCCGGCCTCTACGAGCCGATCCACGGCTCGGCCCCCACGATCGCGGGTCGGGGCATCGCCAACCCCCTCGCCACCATCCTGGCCGGCGCCATGGCGCTGCGGCACTCCCTCGGTCTCGAAGCGGACGCCACCGCGGTGGAGGCCGCGGTCGATCGGGTCCTCGACGCCGGGCTTCGCACCGCCGACATCGCCGCCGGCGGCCCCGGCGTCGCCACCTCCGCCATGGGGAACGCGGTCGTCGCCGCGCTCTGAACGCCCCCTCCCCGACCCCCCGGAGACCCCTAAGCTGACCGGAGATGCGCAGGCTCGCCCTCCCCCTGGCCGTGGTGGCGCTCCTCACCGCCGGCTGCTCCGGCGGCACCGCTGCCACCACGTCTCAGGCGGCGCCGACCACCACCACGGCGAGTTCGATCACCGCGGCGCCGACCACCACCACCACCGTCCCCTCCCCCAGCCCCCTCACCGGAGTCGGCGACGACCGCGGTCTCGGCGACTCCCTCTATCCCGACCTGGGGAACGCCGGCTACGACGTCGACCACTACACGATCGACCTCACCTGGGAACCGACGACCACCACCCTGACCGCCCTCGTCACCGTCGACGCCCGCGCCGTGGCGCCGCTCGAGACCTTCTCGCTCGACTTCTCCGGATTCGACGTCGGCGAGGTGACGATGGCGACCGTCCCGGTGGAGTACGCCCGCGACGGAGCCAAGCTGCGAGTCTCCCCCGCCGCCCCCATCGAGGCCGGGGAGGCATTCTCGGTGGAGGTCCTGTACTCGGGAGTGCCGGCCCCCGTGTCGACCCCGGCCATCTCGGTCCCGGTGGGCTGGATCGGCGCCGACGACGGCACCCAGTACGTGGTGGCGGAACCCGACGCGGCCCATGCCTGGTTCCCCTGCAACGACCACCCCCTCGACAAGGCGACCTACACCTTCAAGATCACCGTGCCCGGGCCGCTCACCGCCGCCGCCAACGGAGTGCTCGTCGACGAGATCACCGACCTCGGCGCCTCCACCTGGGTCTGGGAGATGGACGAGCCGATGCCCACCTACCTGGCCACCGTCGTCATCGGCGACCTCGACATCGTCGACGACCCCGCCTCCACCGACACCTCCGGGGTCCCGGTGCGCAACGTGCTCCCGGCCGACCTGGCCGCCGACCCGCCCGCCTCACTCGCCCTCCAAGGGGAGATGCTCGCCTTCCTCGCCGACCTCTTCGGCCCCTACCCGTTCGCGGCGTCCGGGATCGCCATCGTCCCCGGATTCGACGCCGCCCTCGAGAACGCCACCCTGTCGCTGGTGGGACGGGACTTCGCCACCCCCGACGAGGTCTTCGAGACGGTGGCCATCCATGAGCTGGCCCACCAGTGGATCGGCGATTCGGTCACCGTGGGCGACTGGGGCGACATCTGGCTCAACGAGGGCTTCGCCACCTACGCCGAATGGCTCTGGCTGGCGCACCGTCACGGCGACGCCGCCCTCACCTCGTCGGTGGAGCGCACCTACGCCCAGATGGCCGCCGGCGGGTATCCCCCACCGGGCGATCCCCCCGCCGACGACCTGTTCAACCGATCGGTGTACCTGACCGGTGCCCTCACCCTCCATGCCCTCCGTCTCGAGATCGGAGACGAGGCGTTCTTCGCCACCCTGCGCGCCTACGCCGACCGCTACGCCGGGGGGAACGTGGTCACCGCCGATTTCGTGGCGGTGGCCGAGGAGGTCTCGGGTCGGGACCTCGGTGCCTTCTTCGACGCCTGGCTCCACGGGCCGGCGCTCCCCGACCTCCCTGGCGAGCAGTAGCCTCGGAGCGATGGACCACAACGACACCACGCCGCCGGGTGCCGACATCGGCGTCGTCGGCCTGGCGGTGATGGGGCGCAACCTCATCCTCAACATGGACGACCACGGGTTCACCGTCGCCGCCTACAACC
>CAZQUB010000015.1:0-26948 GCA_964596225.1 uncultured Acidimicrobiaceae bacterium | reverse complement strand
AGCAGGCGGTAGCGGAGCGCCGGGTGGTGGGTGAGCCGTCTCGGCCACGTCGACGCCTCGAGCGGCCGTTCACCCTGAGGGGGTCGCCCTGAGGGGTTCACGTTGAGGGTGGGGGACGGCGAGCCCGTCGCCCGGTCGTCATCGGTCGCATAGGTCGACCGACCCATTTCGGTATGCCCCGGAGTGGCGCTGCGTCGCGTCCAGACAAGGGGCGTGGTCCGGTGCAGGACGCGAATACCCAATGGATACGGGCCTGCCACGGACTGTGGCCGGGTGGCCGGGTGGGGGGACCCGGTTGGTGATCGTGGGGAGCGGTGGGGGCCGGGGGGCGGAAAGTGGTTGACAAGGGGTATGAAATGGGGGAGAGTGGGGCATCGTGGGAGATGACGATCGGAACGGAGTGCGTCTCACGTGTTCTTAGGGACATACGACCATTCGTTGGACGGCAAGGGCCGCTTGGTGATGCCCAGCAAGTTCCGGGGAGACCTGGACAAGGGCTGCGTCATCACCAAGGGCCAGGAGCATTGCCTCTACGTCTTTCCCATGGCCCGGTGGGAGGAAGAAACCTCCCGGGTCAGCAACCTCCCGAGAACAGATCGGCGGGCCAGGAAGATCGCTCGCTCCCTCTTCGCCGGAGCGAGCGATCTGAGTCTCGACCGGCAGGGACGTGTCCAGATCCCGGAGAAACTCCGTGGTTACGCCTCCCTCGAGAAGGACGTCACCGTGGTGGGGAGCGCCGACCACGTCGAGATCTGGTCGACCCCCGTGTGGGAGGCCGAAGAGGCGGAGGCCGACGAGTACTACTCCGGTATCGAGGAAGTCCTCGGGCTCGGGGGGGAGGAACTGTGATCCCCGCCGAGTACCGCACCCCATCGCACAGCACGCCACCGATCACCAACGGTTCTGGCCCACGGTCAGTCCCCCGGATGCCATTTGGAAGGCCCCTTACTCCGCCCGCTTCCATCATGGCGCCAGCGCTCCGGGGGGCTGACCATGGATCAGAACCCAGCAACGACGCCGCCGAGTCCGGCTCCCTACCACCAACCGGTGATGGTGGAGAAGGTCGTGGAGCTGTTCCTGCCATTGGAGCGGGGAACGATCGTCGACGCCACCTTCGGTGGGGGAGGGCACACGCGAGCGTTGCTCGCCGCGATGCCGGAGATCCACGTCCTCGCACTCGACCGGGATCCCGACGCGGCAGCCGAGGTCCCGGACGACCCGCGGTTCACATTCGTGGCGGCCAATTTCGCGGATTTGGGCCAGGTACTGGACACCCGGGCATCGGAAGACCGGCAGCATGACCGGGAAATTCGTGGTGCTGGGGCCGTGGCAGGAATCCTCTTCGACCTTGGTGTCTCCTCCCACCAACTCGACGCAGCGTCGCGCGGATTCTCGTACCGGCGGGAGGGCCCGCTGGACATGCGGATGGATCCCACCCACGGCCCCACCGCCGCAGATGTCGTCAACCAGCGATCCGTCGCCGAGCTCGTCCGCATCTTCCGGCGCTACGGCGAGGAGCGAATGGCACGACGTATCGCCGAAGCCATCGTCCGGCGCCGGCCCATCGCCGACACCGCCGAACTCGCCGATGTTGTTGCCGAAGCCGTCCCGGCGCCGGCCCGCCGTCGCCGTCATCCCGCTCGCAAAGTCTTCCAAGCGCTCCGCATCGAGGTCAACGCCGAACTCGATGCTCTCCAGCGCGGCCTCGACGCCGCCCTCGACCGGGTCCGCCCCGGAGGGAGAGTCGTCGTGATCAGCTATCACTCACTGGAGGACCGCATCGTCAAGCGCAGGTTCGCAGCTGGAGCCAGCGGCTGCGTCTGCCCTCCGGACCTCCCGGTGTGCACATGCGGGCGAGCCGCCGAGCTCAGGCTGCTCGCCCGCAAAGGTCTCCGCCCCGACGCCGACGAGATCGCCCGCAACCCGCGGTCCCGCTCCGCCATGCTGCGGGCGGTCGAGAAGGTGGCGTCATGACAGCCGGAGCCCTCAGGGCCCACCCCGCCGCCGACTTCGAAGCAGTCGCCGACGCGGCCCACTTCAAGCCTCGGGTCCGGCTCTGGGTGCTGTTCGCCCTCGCCGTCATCGTCGCCTTCTTCGGCCTCATCTACTCGCGCATCTCGCTCGACCGCTCCGCCTTCGAGATCCAAGAGCTCGAACAGCGCATCAATGCCGAAGAGACCCGCTACTGGCAGCTCCGGCTCGACGTCGCCGAGCTGCAGAGCCCGCAACGGATCGAGACCCTCATCGCCGATCGTGGGTTCGTGTACCCCGAGACCCGCGTCGCCCTCTCGGTGCCGGGGATGGACAAGGAACCACTCGACGCCGAGTATCGGTGGGCGCAGCTGAAGGCGTTTCTGAGCGCCCAGCCATGACCGGGAAGGCGGGGGAGTAGCCGTGGGGCGGCCCCGCTGGCGCGTCGCCGACATCCGCCTCGTCCTCGTCGGGGTCGTCCTCGTCGCGGCGTGGATCAGCATCGGGTACCGGCTCTTCGAAGTCCAAGGGGTCCACGCCGCCGAGTACGCCGAACCCGGCTTCGACCAGCGGGTCCGCCACGAAGAGACACCCGCCAAGCGGGGCACCATCTACGACCGTGACGGGATCGAACTCGCCGTCACCGTCAACGCCTCCACCGTCGTCGCCAACCCCAGCGTCATCACCGACCCGGTCGCCACCGCAGGCGCCCTGGCCCCGGTTCTCGGCCTCGACGAGGCCTCGCTCGCCACCCGCCTCGCCGACCCCGAATCCCAATTCACCTACGTCGCCCGCCGCATCGACGCCGCGGTCGCCGACCGGGTCCGCGACGTGATCTCGCAACAGGATCTCGAGGGCCTCTCGATCATCGCCGAGCCCGACCGCGTCTACCCGGCCGGGACCCTCGCCTCTCAGGTGCTCGGGTTCGTCCGGCAGGACGACCAGGCGGGACTGGAAGGCATCGAGCTGGAGTACGACGACCTGCTGTCCGGCACGCCCGGCACCCGCATCCTGGAGCGCGATCCCTACGGCGTCGAGATCCTGTCCGGTGAGCTGCTCGTCGAGCCGGCCATCCCCGGGTCCGACCTGGTCCTCACCATCGACCGCGAGATCCAATCCGCGGCGCAGGAGGCGGCCGACCAGGCGCTGATCGACACCAACGCCGCCGGCGCCACGATCGTCGTGCTCGAGGTCGGGACCGGCGACATCCTCGCCATGGCGAGCGCCCCCGGCTTCGACCCCAACCAGCGTGACACCATCGACTCCGGGGCGGTACGCAACCGTGCCGTCACCGACGTCTACGAGCCCGGATCCACCCTCAAGGTCGTCACGATCTCCGCCGCCCTCGAAGAGGGGATCGTCACGCCCGACGATTCGTGGTTGGTTCCCGCCGAACTCGAGATCCCGCCCAAGGAGGAGCCCTACTCCGACGAAGGCCGGACCGAGGGTGCAGTCATGAGCGTCGCCGACATCGTCGCCCACTCCTCCAATATCGGAACCATCCAGATCGAACAGCAGCTCGGCAACGACGACTTCCATCGCTACCTGAGCTCGTTCGGGCTCGGCCAGTCGACCGGCTCCGGCCTCCCCGGGGAGGTCTCCGGCCTGCTCCGACCCGCAGAAGAATGGTGTCCCAACGTCTGCGGTCCCTCCACCGCCATCGGCTACCGAGTCGACGTCACCGCCCTCCAGATGGCGGCGCTCTTCTCCACCGTCGCCAACGACGGCGTGTGGGTCCAACCGCACGTGGTGCAGGAGATCGTCGACAGCGACGGCACCACCGAGTCGACCGAGCCCCAGCAGCGCCCCGTGCTCTCTCAGGCGACGGCCGAGACCATGCGCACCCTGCTCGGAGGCGTCGTCGAGGTCGGTACCGGCCACCGCGCCGCCATCGACGGGTACACCGTCGGCGGCAAGACCGGCACCACCCAGAAGTACCTCAGCGAAGAAGGCATCTACAGCGAGGACGACCGGATCGCCAGTTTCATCGGCATGGCCCCGCTCAGCGACCCGCGGATCGTGGTGGCAGTGGTGCTCGACTCGCCGCACGGCGAGATCACCGAGGGTGATCGGAGCGTCGATCTTCGTTTCGGCGGCGTCTCGGCGGCACCGGTGTTCGCCCAGGTCACCGAGGCGTCGCTGAACCGCCTCGGGGTGGCCCCCGATGCCCCCTGACCTCACCCTCAGGCGGCTCGCCGCCTCCCTCGCCGACCATCAACACGTTCGGGTGGTGGGTGACGACGTCGTCATCTCCGACGTCCAGCACGACTCACGCCACGCCGGCCCCGGAGTGCTCTTCGTCGCGGTGCCCGGATCCCGCGCCGACGGTCACGACTTCGCACCGGCCGCCGTCGCCGCCGGTGCCGCCGCCCTCCTGGTGGAGCGCCGGCTCCCTCTCGACGTGCCCCAACTCGTCGTCGACGACGCCAGGGCAGCCTTGCCGTGGGCCGCGGTCGAAGTCCACGGGCACCCCGCCCGCTCGCTCGACGTTGTCGGGATCACCGGTACCAACGGCAAGACCACCGTGACCTACATGCTCGAATCCATCGCCCGCCAGGCCGGCATTCCCACCGGGGTGATCGGCACCATCGGCGCCAGCATCGACGGGACCCCCGTTCCCCTGGGTCGCACCACCCCCGAATCGAGCGACCTCCAGCGGCTGCTGCGCCGCATGGTCGACGAAGGCGTGCGCCTCGTCGCCATGGAGGTGTCCTCCCACTCCCTCGCCTACGGCCGAGTGACCGGGATCGAGTTCGACGTGGCTGCCTTCACCAACCTGTCGCAGGACCACCTCGACTTCCACCGCGACATGGAGGACTACTTCGCAACCAAGGCGACCCTCTTCGAGCCGGGGCACGCCCGGCGCGCCGTCGTGTGGCTCGACGAGCCGTGGGGTCGGCGTCTCGCCGCCTCCGTCACGATCCCCACCCGGACCGTCGGGTGGGAACCCGACGGTGACCTCCAGGTCGCCGACCTGCTCCTCACCGGGACCGGGTCCCGCTTCCGCCTCGTCACCGGCGACGGGGCGATCCCGGTCACGGTTCCGCTGGCGGGACGCTTCAACGCCGCCAACGCCGCGGTGGCGGTCGCCTGCGCCCTCGAACTCGGCATCGCCGCCGCCGACATCACCGCCGGGCTCGCCCGTCTCCCTCCGGTGTCGGGACGGTTCCAGCGTGTCGACGCCGGCCAGACGTTCACCGTCGTGGTGGACTACGCCCACACCCCCGACGCCATCTCCGCCGTCGTCGCCGAAACCCGCAGGCTGATCGCGGGCCGGGTCATCGTCGTGCTCGGAGCCGGTGGCGATCGGGACCACAGCAAGCGACAGATGATGGGGGCCGCCGCCGCCACCGCCGACCTCGCCGTGCTCACCACCGACAACCCGCGGTCCGAGGACCCGGCCGCCATCCTGGCCGAGGTCGCCGCCGGGGTCCCGGCCGGGGCGGAGGTCCAGACCGAACTCGATCGTGAACGTGCCATCACCCTCGCCGTCGAAGCCGCCGGGGACGGCGACGCCGTGCTCATCCTCGGGAAAGGTCACGAGCAGGGTCAGGAGCTGGCAGGCGGTATCGTGATTCCCTTCGACGATCGCGACGTCGCCGCCGCCGCGGTGCGGGCCCGCCTGGCGAGGGAGCATTCATGATCCGGCCATGGACCCTCGAGACGGTGGCGGAGGCGACCGGGGGACGCCTCGTCGGAGACCCGCAGACCCCTATCACGGATGTCGCAGTCGACTCTCGCGCCGTCGTCCCCGGAGTGCTGTTCGTGGCGCTGCGGGGCGAGCGGTTCGACGGGCATCGCTTCACCGCCGAAGCCCGCCGCAACGGCGCCGTCGCGGTGCTGGTCTCCGTCCCCGAACCCGAAGACGAGGCCGCCGTGGTCGTGCCCGACACCGCCACCGCCCTGCGCGACCTCGCTGCCCACCGCCGCGCCGAACTCGACGTCCCGGTGGTCGCCATCACCGGCAGCACCGGGAAGACCACCACCAAGGACCTGCTGGCCGCCGCCCTTCCCGGGAGCACCGCCTCGCTGCGCTCCTACAACAACGAGGTCGGGGTTCCCCTCACCGTCCTCTCCGCCGGCTTCGACACCACCGTGCTCATCGTCGAAGCCGGCTCCCGTGGCACCGGTCATCTCCGCTGGCTGCTCCCCGCCATCCGCCCCGACGTGGCGGTCATCACCAACCTCGGGGTCGTCCACCTCGAGACCTTCGGAACGGTGGAACGTCTCGCCGACGCCAAATGGGAGCTGGTGGAGGGGCTGGAATCGGGCGGGGTGGCGGTGCTCCCCGCCGGCGAGCCCCGCCTCCGCCGCCCCCACGCCGGTCGTACCGTGACGTTCGGGACCGAGCCCGAGGCCGACGTCTCGGTGCACGACATCGTCCCCGGCGACGACGGGCGGGCCCGTTTCCGCCTCGTCACCCCCGCCGGCGAGCGGGACATCAGGCTCGCCATCCCCGGCAGCCATCAGCCGCTCAACGCCGCCGCCGCGGTGGCGGCCGGCCTGGCGCTCGGGGCCGATCTCGACACGCTGGTGGCCGGCATCGTCCAGGCCGAGGGCTCTCCATGGCGGATGGAAATCCACCGGGGTTCCTTCACGGTCGTCAATGATGCGTACAACGCCAATCCCGATTCGGTGGAGGCCGCCTTGCGAACGGTGGCGGCCATGCCCGGGCGGCACGTCGCCGTGCTGGGTGCCATGGCCGAGCTGGGGCCCGTCGAAGAGGAGGAACACGTGCGCATCGGCACGCTGGCAGCCGACCTCGGCTTCGCGACCGTGGTCACGGTCGGCGACGACCCCGGCATCGCCCGTGGCGCCGGCGCCATCACCCGCCCCGCCGCCGACCCGGCGGCCGCCCTCCGCCTCCTCGACACCCTGATCGAACCGGGTGACGTCGTGCTGGTCAAGGCATCCCGCGCCATCGGCCTCGAAGGTGTCGCCGCCATGCTCCGAGACGAGGCCGGGGCATGATTTCGCTCCTCCTCGGCGCCTCGATCGCCTTCCTGGTCTCGATCCTGCTCACTCCGGCTGCGATCAAGGTGCTGCGCCGCTACGAGATCGGTCAGTTCATCCAGGATGAACTCGCCGGTCACAGCCACAAGCGGGGGACCCCCACGATGGGCGGCCTCGTCATCATCCTGGCGGTGGTGCTCGGCTACGTGTTCGCCCACCTCCGGTTCTTCAGGTTCGGATCCGGGTTCGATTTCGAACTCCTCCCCTTCGCCTTCGAAGGCTGGTTGGCGGTGCTCGCCCTGGTCGGGATGGGGGCCATCGGCTTCGTCGACGATTTCGTCAAGTACGCCCGCAGCCAGAACCTCGGGCTCTCCAAGCGGTGGAAGTTCCTCGGTCAGCTCGCGGTCGCCGCCCTCTTCGCCTCGGCCGCGGCCGCCATCGACGTCAGCACCGAGCTGTCCGTCACCCGCGGCATCGGCATCGACCTCGGACCATGGCTCTACGCCGGGCTCGTGCTCCTCATGCTCACCGCCTTCGCCAACGCGGTGAACTTCACCGACGGGCTCGACGGGCTGGCGGCCGGGTCCGGCGCCCTCGTCTTCGGCGCCTACGTGCTCATCACGTTCTGGCAATTCCGCAACGACGCCTTCTATGGCGTGACCGGCGCCCTCGACCTCGGCGTGTTCGCCGCCGCCCTCGTCGGCGCCTGCCTCGGTTTCTTGTGGTGGAACACGGCGCCCGCCAAGATCTTCATGGGCGACACCGGGTCCCAGGCCCTCGGCGGGTCTCTCGCCGCCCTCGCCCTCCTCACCAACACCCAGCTGCTGGTGGTCCTCCTCGGCGGCCTCTACGTCATGATCATGCTCTCGGTCGTGCTCCAGATCTTCACGTTCCGGGTCTGGGGGAAACGCATCTTCCGGATGGCACCGCTCCAGCACCACTTCGAACTCAAGGGCTGGCCGGAGACGACCATCATCGTTCGCTTCTGGATCCTGGCCGGCATCATGGTCGCCATCGGAGTCGGTGTCTTCTACGCCGACTTCCTGCAGTCCACCAACGGCGGGGTGTTGCCATGAAGCTGCTGGTGCTGGGAGCCGCGGTGAGTGGCAAGGCGGCCGCCGGGTTGGGGCGCCGGCTCGGTCACGACGTCACCGTCTACGACCGCGCCCCGGAGGCGGTCGCCGGCCTCGGCGGCGAGATTGCGGTGCGGAGCGGTCCCTGGAACCCGGCGGTGCTCACCGGCATCGATCTCGTCGTCACCAGCCCCGGCATCCCGCCCCACGCCCCCCCGATCCGTGACGTGGCGGATGCCGGCATCCCGCTGTGGAGCGAGATGGAGTTCGCCGCCCGCCAGCTCACCGCCCCTTACGCTGCGGTGACCGGCACCAACGGCAAGACCACCGTCGTCACCGCCGCCGCCGCCATGCTGGAGGCGCAGGGGCTGCGGGTCGTCGTCGCCGGCAACATAGGGCGCGCCCTCTCCGACGTCACCGACGCGGCATGGGACGCGGTGGTGATCGAGGCGTCCAGCTTCCAGCTGCGCTTCACCGAACGCTTCCATCCGCGTGCCGCCGCCATTCTCAACGTCGCTCCCGACCATCTCGACTGGCACGGCACCTTCGCCGCCTACAGCGAAGCCAAGCAGCGGATCTACGCCAACCAGACCCCCGACGACGTCCTCGTGTACGACGCCGACGACCCGGGCGCCATCGCCGCGGTGGCGGCGGCGCCGTCGAGGCGCGTCCCGGTCAGTGGGCGGCGGGTGCCGCTCCACGGCAACGGCCGCGACGGTGACGTGCTCCGCATCGACGCCATGACCGTGCCGAGTCCCGACCTCGACGCCGCCTTCACCATGGATCTGGTGGCGGCCGCCACCCTCGCCGCCGCTCTCGGCGCCGGGAAGGACGCCATCGAAGTCGTGGTGAAGGGGTTCGCGCCCGCCCTCCACCGGCGCACCGTGGTCGGGGTGTGGGACGGGATCTCGTGGGTCGACGATTCGAAGGCCACCAACCCTCACTCGGCGGTGGCGGCGGCCGCGGCCTACCCGTCGGTGGTGCTCATCGCCGGCGGACGCAACAAGGACCTCGACCTGTCGCCGCTGGCGGCAGTGGCGTCGGTGCGCCACATCATCGGGATCGGCGAGGCCGCGGCGGAACTCGCCGCCGCCGTCGAGGCGGCGCGCTACACAGGGGCCGCCGACCTGGAGGAAGCCGTCGCGGTCGCGGACGCCATCGCCGTCTCCGGTGACACGGTGCTGCTTGCCCCGGGATGCGCCAGCTTCGACATGTTCGAGTCCTACGCTCACCGTGGTGACGAATTCGCCCGGATCGTGCGCGCCACGAAGGGAGCGGATGATGGCCGGTAGGGTGACCCCGATCACGGCAGCGAAGTCGGTGCGGCGGGCCGAGTCCGCCGCCACCAACGACCGCACCGCGGTGCTGCTGCTCCTCCCCATCGCCATGCTGCTCATCATCGGGCTCGGTGCGCTGCTGTCGGCATCGTCCGTGGTGGCGATCCGGGCCGACCTCGACAACCTCTATTACTTCAAGCGGCAGGTCATCTGGACCCTGGCCGGAGTGGGGGCGCTGCTGATCGCCAGCCGCATCCCGTACCGGTTCTACGCACGCTGGGCGCTCGCCATCTTCGGGATCGCCGTCGCCGGCCTCGTCGCCACGCTCCTGTTCGGGACGGTACGGGGCGGCGCCCGGCGCTGGCTCGAGATCGGGTCGATCCCGATCCAGACCTCCGAGTTCGCCAAGTTCGCCGTCATCGTGGTACTCGCCACCGTCATGACGAAGAAGGAGAAGCACCTCCGCGAGTTCTCCCATGTCTTCTGGCCGGTGGTGGCGACGCTCGGCATCGTCGGCGGCCTGCTGCTGCTGCAACCCGACCTCGGGACCGCGGTCCTGATCGCCGCATCCGCCTTCGCGGTCCTGACCGTCTCGGCGGCGCCGCTGCGTCACGTCATCGGCCTCGGCACGCTCGGGGCCGGCGCCGCGGTCGCCCTCGCTTTCGCCGCCCCCTACCGGGCCCGGCGGGTCACCAGCTTCCTCGACTCGAGCGCCGACCGCCTCGGTGACGGGTTCCAGGCGTTCCAGAGCCTCGTGGCGCTCGGCACCGGGGGCTGGTTCGGGGTCGGTCTCGGGGCGAGCCGCGCCCGCTGGTCGTTCCTCCCCAACGCCCACACCGACTTCATCTTCGCCATCATCGGCGAGGAAACCGGTCTCGCCGGATCACTGGCGGTGATCGCGCTCTTCCTGGCGTTCTCGATCGTCGGCACCGCGGTGGCGATGCGCGCCCCCGACCGTCTCGGGCGGCTGCTGGCAGTCGGCATCGTTTCCTGGATCAGTCTCCAGGCCATCGTCAACATCGGGGGCGTCACCCGGGTGCTGCCCATCACCGGCGTCCCGCTTCCGTTCGTCTCCGCCGGGGGCTCCGCCATGCTCGCCAACCTGTTCGTCGTCGGGGTGCTGCTCAACATCGCCTCATCCGGCAGGCGGGGAACGGAACCCGCCAAGGCTCCGGCATGACGTACGCCTTGGCCGCCGCCGGGACCGGGGGACACGTCTATCCGGCGCTCGCCGTCGCCGACGCCCTGGTGGCTTCCGGGGTGCCCACCGACGACATCCTCTTCATCGGCGGCGACCGCATGGAGGCACGGGCCGTTCCCGCCGCCGGATACGACTTCGTCCCGGTCGAGATGAGGGGCCTGCGACGTTCCCTGTCTCCCGAGAACCTCTCCCTCCCGCGCGTCGTGCGGCGAGCCCGCCAGGCCATCACCGAGCAGCTCGAAGCCCGCCACGTCACCGTGATGACCGTCTTCGGTGGGTACGTGGCGGTTCCCGCCGCCGGGGCCGCCCGCCGGGTGAAGGCGACCCTCTTCGTCCAGGAGCAGAATGCGGTGCCCGGTCTCGCCAACCGCCTGGTTGCGCGCCGCGCCGCCGCGGCCTTCGTCGGCTTCCCCGACGCCGCCGCCAAACTGCCACGTGCCCAGGTCACGGGCAATCCGCTGCGGGCCTCGTTCGCCCACTTCGACCGGGCCACCCTCATCACGGAGGCACGCCGCCGCTACGGCCTGCCCGCCGGCGTGCCGGTGCTCGGGGTACTCGGAGGCAGCCTCGGGGCCCGGGTCCTCAACGAGGTGACCATCCACCTCGCCGACACCCTCGATGCCGACCGCATCGCCATCGTCCACCTCACCGGTCGCAGCCATCTCGACGAGGTAGAGACGCGGGCATCTCGCTCCCCGACGGTGTGGACCGTGCGCGCCTTCGAGGACGAGATGACGTGGTTCTACGCCGCCGCCGACCTGGTGCTCTCGCGCGCCGGGGCGCTCACCATCAGCGAACTGGCCGCCACCGGCACCCCGGCCGTGGTGGTGCCCTACGCCCTCGGCACCGCCGGCCACCAGGCCGCCAACGCCGCCGCCCTCGAGCAGGCAGGCGGCGTCGTGGTGATGGAGGAGGGCGACATCGACCGGGTCCCCGCCGCCATCGAGCAGCTCATCGGCGACCCGGCCCAGCTCCGGATGATGGCGGACGCCGCCCGCGCCCAGGGACGGCCCGACGCCGCCGAGGTCATCGCAGCCGCCCTCCGGGCCGCTGCGGTCGCCGCGGGAGGAGGCGGCGATGGATGACCTGGACCTCCTCATCGCCGCACACCACATCCATCTGGTGGGGGCGGGAGGCGCCGGGATGAGCGGCCTCGCCAAACTCCTGGCCGGCCAGGGTCACGTCGTCACAGGCTCCGACCTCAAGCCGGGACGCCTCTTCGAATCGTTGCTCGACGCCGGGATCGAGACCTGGCTCGGTCACCGCCCGGAGCGGGCGGCGGCCGCCGACCTGGTCGTGGCGTCCTCGGCGGTGCCGCAACGGGATCCGGAGCTGGCCGCAGCGGCCGCCGCCGGGGTCCCGGTGTGGGAACGGCCCCGGCTCCTCGATGCCTTCACCCGGCACCTCCCCGGGATCGGCATCACCGGCACCCACGGCAAGACCACGACCACCGGGCTGGCGGTCGCCGCGTTCCACGGGCTGGGCCGCGACCCTACCTTCCTCGTCGGCGGCGAGTTGGTGGCCCTCAACACCGGCGCCCACCTGGGCAATCCGGAGCTGTTCGTCCTCGAAGCGGACGAGGCGTTCGGGACCTTCCGCCACCTCCACCTCCGCGGTCTCGTCGTCACCAACATCGAAGCGGACCACCTCGACTACTACGGCTCGCTGGCGGCCCTCGAAGAAGCCTTCGCGCAGGTGGCGAACCGGGTGCGCGGACCCGTCGTCGGCTGCATCGACGACCCCGGGGTGCGCCGCCTCGCGAAACGAGCCCCGGTGATCGGCTACGGCACCGACCCCGACGCCGCCTGGCGTCTCGAAGACGTCGTGCACGGCGACGGCGAGGTCGGGTTCCGGCTGGTCGGTCCCGATGTCGCCGTCCCGGTGCGGATCCCCCGGCCCGGGCTCCACGTCGCCCGCAACGCCGCCGGGGCGCTCGCCCTGCTCGGTGAACTCGGTTACGACGTCACCGCCGCGGTCGGCGGTGTGGCCGAGTTCAGCGGGGTACGCCGCCGCTTCGAGATCCGCTCCCGGGTCGCGGGAGTCACGGTGGTCGACGACTACGCCCACCATCCCACCGAGGTGGCGGCCACGATCGCGTCGGGCCGGCTGGGAGGATGGCGGAGGGTGGTGGCCGTGTTCCAGCCCCACCGCTACACCCGCACCGCCGAACTCGGCCCCGCCTTCGGGGAGCCGCTCGCCGCCGCCGATCGTGTCGTCGTCACCGACGTGTACTCGGCAGGGGAGCCGCCCCAGCCCGGCGTGTCGGGGCGGCTCGTGGCCGAGGCGGTCTCGGCCGCAGGAGGCGACGTCGCCTACGTCCCGTCGGTCTACGACGTCCCCGCCCTCCTCGTCCCCGAACTCACCGACGGGGACCTGGTGCTGCTGCTGGGCGCCGGCGACGTCAACGCCATCGCCGACGACATCGCGGCCCGTCTCGAGGGGGTGACGCCGTGACCGCCGTCTCCCTCGAAGCCCTCGTCGGCTCCGGTGTGGTCCGCCGCGACGCTCCACTCGCCCCCCTCACCACCTACCGGTTCGGCGGACCGGCCGCCTACCTCGCCGACGTCGCCAGCGAGGGGGAACTGCGGCGGGTGCTCGAAGCTGCCGCACCGCACCACCTTCCCCTCTTCGTGCTGGGGAGGGGCTCCAACGTCGTCGTCAGCGACGCCGGCTTCGACGGTCTCGTGGTCCGTCTCGTCGGCGACTTCCTCGAGGTCACCGTCACCTCCGAAGGCGAGGTGATCGCCGGGGGAGGTGTTCCGCTGCCCCGGGTCGCCCGCACCGCCGTCGCCCACGACCGGGGCGGACTCGAGTTCTTCGTCGGCATCCCCGGCACCGTCGGGGGAGCGATCCGCATGAACGCCGGCGGCCACGGCACCGACACCGCCGCCTGCCTGGTGAGCGCCGCCGTGCTCGACACCGCACGGGGTCAGATCACCGCCGCCACCCCGACCAGCCTCGAACTGCGGTACCGGCACAGCAGGCTGCGGGACGGCGACGTGGTGCTCAACGCCCGCTTTCGCACGGTGCCGCAGCCGGCCGAGGAGGGGGAGCGGCGGCTACGGGAGATCACCCGCTGGCGCAAGGAACACCAACCGGGAGGCACCTTCAACGCCGGCAGCGTCTTCAAGAACCCCCCGGGGGACGCCGCCGGGCGCCTCATCGACTCCCTCGGGCTCAAAGGATTCCGCTGTGGCGCGGTCACGGTGTCTCCCCGCCACGCCAACTTCTTCGAAGCCGGCGAGGGCGCCACCGCCCAGGACGTCTACGACCTGGTGGCGGCGGTCCGGGCCCGGGTGGCAGACGCCACCGGCATCTGGCTGGAGCCCGAGATCACCTTCCTCGGCTCGTTCGGGAAGGCAGGGGCATGAGCCGGGCAGAGCAGGTGGTCGATCCCCGCATCGCGGCCCGCCGGCGCCGGGTCCGGGAGGCCTCGGCGCGGCGCCGCCTCCGGTGGGTGGTGGGCGGCATCATGGTTCTGCTCCTGGGGGGACTGGTCGTCGCGGTGCTGCAATCTCCCTGGCTCGCCGTCTCCGAGATCCGCATCGAGGGGGCGCAGGTGTCCGACGTGGCCGGCATCCTGCGACGCGCCGGCGTCGAGGAAGGCGTCGCCATGATCTCGGTGCGGGCCGGCAAGGTCGAGGATGCCCTGCTGGAGGACCCGTGGATCGCCCGGGCCGAGGTACGGGTGACCTGGCCCCGCGAGATCGACGTGATCGTCCTCGAGCACGAACCCCTGGCGTGGCTCGCCGGTAGCCCCGGGACCATCGTCGCCCAGGGCGGGGCGGTCCTCAGCACCGCCGACGCGGCAGGGGACCTCCCGACGATCACCGCCGACGCCGGCACCCTCACACCCGGAGACCACGTCGAGGACGCCGCCACCGCCGCCGCCCTCGAATTCGTCGCTCGTCTCCCCGAAGAACTGCGCCACGATGTCACCATACAAGTGCGGCCTACGGCCCTCACCGCCACGGTGGCCGGGCACGCCGTCGAGCTGGGATCCCCGGTCAACATGGGGGAGAAGGCGCTCGCCCTCGCCGCGGTCCTCGACGACGGCATCCCCGAGGACGCCACCGTCAACCTGGTGTCCCCGACGCGGCCCGCCGTCGGCAACCCTCAACCATTGGTTGAGAGTGGACATGAAGGTGACACCGATCCTGAGACCCCGAGCTAAGGTTGTGGTTGAACCCAGGGGAGACGATCCATGGTGAGCGAAACAGCCAAGCCTCAGAACTACCTCGCCGTCATCAAGGTGGTCGGCGTCGGTGGCGGAGGTGTCAACGCCATCAACCGCATGATCGACGCCGGTATCCATGGCGTGGAGTTCATCGCCGTCAACACCGACGCCCAAGCGCTGCTCATGTCCGATGCCGACCTCAAGCTCGACATCGGCCGCGACGCGACCCGCGGGCTCGGCGCCGGCGCCGATCCTGACGTCGGGAGGGAAGCCGCCGACTCTCATCGCGAGGAACTCGAGGACGCCCTCAAGGGCGCCGACATGGTGTTCATCACCGCCGGGGAAGGCGGGGGAACCGGCACCGGTGGCGCTCCCATCGTCGCCGATATCGCCCGCAGTCTCGGCGCCCTCACCGTCGGAGTCGTCACCCGCCCGTTCGGCTTCGAGGGGCGGCGTCGCTCCGTCCAGGCCGAGCAGGGCATCCAGGGCCTCAAGATGGCGGTCGACACCCTCATCATCATTCCCAATGAACGCCTGCTCGAGATCGCCGAGCCGAAGATGCCGGTCCTCGAAGCGTTCCGCCTCGCCGACGAGGTGCTCACCAACGGGGTGCGCGGCATCACCGATCTCATCACCACCCCGGGCCTCATCAACGTCGACTTCGCCGACGTCAAGGCCGTCATGACGGACGCCGGCTCGGCAGTGCTCGGGATCGGGACCTCCAGCGGCGAGCACCGGTCGATCCAGGCGGCAGAGAAGGCGATCAGCAGCCCGCTGCTGGAGACGTCGATGGAGGGCGCCCGCGGTGTGCTGCTGTCCGTCGCCGGGCCGCGGGACATGACCCTGCACGAGATCAGCACCGCAGCCGGGCTCATCTCGGACCACAGCGACCCCGACGCCAACATCATCTTCGGCGCCACCATCGACGATGCCCTCGGCGACGAGCTGAGGGTGACCGTGATCGCTGCCGGGTTCGAGCGCGACCGCCGGTCCACCACTCGACCCACGTCCCCGTTCGAGAGCATCGCCCGCGACGCCCTCAGCCGTGAGGGCATCACCCGATCGGATGAGGGCGACGATCTGGACATCCCCGGCTTCGTCCACGGATGATCCGGCCCCCCGGGTTTCACGGGGCCGCCTTCGGAACCGCCCGGGACGGCAACGGGCGTGACGACCCGGCCGCCCGCCGCACCATCTCCGCCGGTCTCGGCATCTCCACCGAATGGGCGTTCCTCTCCCAGGTCCACGGTGACCGGGTGGTGGCGGCGATGGCACCGGGGCCGCTCGGGGAGGCGGACGGCGCCTTCACCACCGTGGCCGGCCTCCCGCTCACGGTGGCCACCGCCGACTGTGTCCCGGTGATCCTGGAAGGCGCCGGCGTGGCGGCGGTGGTCCACGCCGGATGGCGAGGCGCGGCGGCCGGCGTGCTGCTCCGAGCCCGGGACGCCATCTCCGCCGCCGGATACTCGCTGACACGGGCCGCCATCGGCGCCGCCATCGGACCCTGCTGCTACGAGGTCGGGGACGAGGTCGCCGACCACTTTCCCGGGTTCACCGCCCGCACCACCTGGGGCACCCGCAGTGTCGATCTGCCCGGCTACCTGGCGGCGCAGCTCGCCGACCTCACGGTGTGGCGGTCGGATGTCTGCACGTTCACCGCCGGTACCCTGCACTCATGGCGACGGGATCAGACTCCGCACCGGCAAGTGGCGGTGGCGTGGTTGCCGACCGACTAGCCGCGGTGCGGCGCCGCCTGGCGCAGGCCGCATCCCGCGCCGGCCGCGCTCCCGACGAGATCACGTTGGTGGCGGTATCGAAGGGACACGGTGTGGAGGCGGTGCGCGCCGCCTACGCCGCCGGCCAGCGCGACTTCGGGGAGAACCGGGCCGCCGAGCTCGCCGCCAAGGCCCCCCTCCTCCCCGGCGACATCCGCTGGCACTTCATCGGGACCCTGCAACGGCGCAAGGTTCCCCTCGCCCGACCGCACACGACGTTGCTCCACTCCCTCGACCGCCTTTCCCTCGTCGCCGCATGGAGCCGCGGCGACGGCCCGGCGCCGCCGGCCCTCGTGCAGGTGAACGTGGCCGGCGAATCCCAGAAGCATGGGGTGGCGCCCGGCGACATCCCCACCCTGCTCGCATCGGCTACGGCCGCCGGGATCACCTGCCGCGGTCTCATGCTCATCCCCCCGCAGCCCGAGCAGCCCGAGCAGAGCCGGCCCTGGTTCTCGCAGCTCGCAGAGCTCCGGGCCCGACTCCTTCCCACCTGGCCCTCCCTCACCGAGCTGAGCATGGGGATGACCGACGACTTCGAGGTCGCGGTCTCCGAGGGTGCCACCCTCATACGCGTGGGACGGGCTATCTTTGGGGCGAGGGTCGCCGGGTGAGCGAGCCCGGAAGGCGAATCCAGGGGACATCGATGGCATCACTCTGGCAGAAGACACTGTTCTATCTCGGGCTCGTCGACGACGAGCAGATCGAGGCTGCCGAGGAGACACCGCAGGACCCCCAAACCCAGGTCCGTACCGTGGAACCGCCGCGCCGACCCCGCGGCATGGCGGTGCAGCCCCCGCTGTCTCGCCCCACCCCGACGCCGGCGAATGAGGAGCCGCGATCGCTGCGGCCGCCCTCCGTCGTCGCCGGACGCCGGGTCGAGCCACCTGCCGCCACCCGACGCAAGGTGTCCGACAACATGGACCACGCCGAGGCCGGCGTCCTGATCCGGCCCGGCGCGGCCGCGCCGGCCGGCGGCCCGGACGAGACACCGATCATCCCGGCCCGTACCCTCTCCGACGCCCAGACGCTGGCGGACCACATCCGGGCGGGCAAGGCCGTGGTGCTGGACCTCCGTGACACCGAGAGCGCCATGGTGCGCCGTCTCGTCGACTTCTCCAGCGGCCTCACCTACGCCCTCGACGGCCGCATGGTGAAGATCGCAAAAGGCGTGATCCTCGTCACGCCGGGCGGCGTCGTGATCCCGGTGTCCGAACAGCGCCGGCTGGCCGATCTCGGCCTCTACACCGCCGCGATCGGGAGCTGAGGCCGGGTCGATGGGCAACCTCCTCTGCGCCGCTCTGACGGTCGCCCTGTGGATCATCCTCATCTGGGTGGTGCTGAGCTGGATCGCCGCCTACGGCCGCCTCCCCTGGGGCCATCCGGTCCGCCGCTTCTACGACGCCCTGAATCGGATCATCGATCCGATCCTCGCCCCGGTGCGGCGCATCCTCGGCCCGGTCCGGATCGGCAACGCCGCCCTCGACCTGTCACCGATCGTGCTCATCCTCGTGATCGCGATCCTGCAACGCATCGTGTGTTGACACTGACCGATTCGGGGCCGGAAACACCCCCCGTCCCCGGATGTGCCCCTCCTCCATCCGGTATGGTGACGGGGTGGATTTCACGGCAGGTGACGCGCGCACCGTCCGCTTCTCGGGCAGCGGAGGATCCTACGACCGGGAGGAGGTCGAGGACTTCCGCCGTCGCGTGATCGCTGCCCTCGAAGAGGGCGAGCGCCTGTCCTCCGACGCCGTGGCGCGCATCGCCGGCCTCGAAGCCGCCCTGGCGGAACGTGCCGACACCGACGGCGCCGGCAACGTCGCCGCCGCCCGCCGTGCCCGCGACCAGGCAGTCCAGCTCACCAGCCGGATGATGGCCGAGGTCCTGAGCGGCAAGATGCCGTCCATCGCCGAGGGCATGGAGATCTGGCAGGAAGCCGTCATCCTGCGAGCCATGGCGGAGGAGGAGCTGGCCGCCGCCCGCGAGGAGTCCCGAGGTCTGCGCCAGATCACCGCTGAAGAGCTGACCGCACTGCGAGCCGCCACCCGCGCCGCCCTCGACGAGGAGGTGGAGGCGACCCTCGACCACGCCATCGGCCACGCCGCCGCGGTGACGAGTGCCGCCGAGGAAGAGGTGCGCCACCTCGACCGTCGCCTCACCCAGTTGCGCACCGCGCTCAGCGACGCCGAGAGCCGCATCCGGAGCCTGACCGGTGACGCCCTCACCGAGTTGCGCATGCTCGGCGATCTGCTGGCGCTCGAGACCGGTGCCCTCGAAGAGATCGAGTCGCTCAAACTCTCGCCGGATCACGTCATCGATCTGGCGGAGCCCTCTCCCGTCCCCTCCGCCGCCACGGACCCCGGCACCGTCCCCCGCGACGAAGCGTCCGAGGACGGGGCCGAAGATGGGCCCAGCGCCTTCGTGCGCAGGATCCAGGACCGGGACGACACGACGGGTCAAGGGTTCTACGAGCGGCGTCTCGCCGGGTTGCGGGAACGGCTCGAACGCCACAACGCCGGGCACCTCTACGAGCCCTGACCGGCCTCTTTCGCGGAGACCGCCCCGGCCGGCCGCTACCGCGCCACCTGCTCCATCCGCACCGTGAGGTCGTGGCCGTTGACGTCGACGACGATCCCTCCGGTGGCGTCGCCACGGGTGATCTCGACGGCCAGTACCTCGTCGGCGATGAGCTGGCGGTGACGGGAGAAGGCGGCGGCCAGCTCCTCGCTGGCGGTCTGCCAGGTCAGGTCGATCCGGTCGCTCACGGCCAGATCGGCGTCACGGCGCAACCCCTGGAGGCGGGCGACGATCTCGCGGGCCAGGCCCTCGGCGACCAGCTCCGGCGTCACCGTGACGTCGAGCGCCACCGAGACGCGGCCTTCGCTCGCCACCACCACGCCCTGCCGGGGCTCCCGTTGCACCACCACGTCGTCGGCGGTGATTTCCTCGCCGAGGACCTCGAGTGGGGTTCCTCCCACCAGCCGGTTGACCGCGGCGTGGTCGAGGGCGGCGATGGCGGCGGCCACCTCCTTGGTACGCGGTCCGAGGCGTGGCCCGAGCACCTTGAAGTTGGCCTTGGCGGAGAGATGCACCAGGTGCTCCTCCTCCCGGTCCACCTCGACCGCGTGCACGTTGAGCTCGTCGGCGATGAGCGCCACATGGGACTCGACCGCGGCCACCGCGGCGTCGTCGCGGGTGACGACGGTGAGCTGCGCCAACGGCTGGCGCACCTTGATCTCATGGCGCTTGCGGAGCCCACGCCCCAGGTTGACGATCTGGCGCACCGTCGCCATGGCGGCTTCGAGCTCCTCGTCGATGATGGCGTCGTCCGGCTGCGGGTAGTCGGTGTGGTGGACGCTGGCGGCGCCATCGGCCTCCCCGTCGACCACGAGGCGCTGGTACAGCTCCTCGGTGATGAACGGGAGCACCGGCGCCGCCACCTTGGCGAAGGTGACCAGCACCTCGTAGAGGGTGGCGAAGGCCGCCAGCTTGTCCGTCTCGGTGGTGGCCCCGCGCTTCGACCAGAAGCGGCGGCGGCTGCGCCGGATGAACCAGTTGGTCAGATCGTCGATGAACCCGAGGATCGGTGAGATCACCGCGAAGAGGCGGTACCCCTTCATCTCCACGTTGACCTGCCGGATCAAGCTCTGGAGTACCGACAGGATCCAACGATCCAGTTCGCTGCGGTCCTCCGGCGCCGGGGCCGATTCCAGGTCGTCCCGGGTGATGCCGTCCGCCTCGGCATACGTGGTGAAGAACGAATAGGCGTTCCAGAAGGGGAGGAGCACGGTGCGCACCACCTCCCGTACCCCGTCCTCGGAGAACCGAAGGTTGTCGCCCCGCACCACCGGGGAGTCGATCAGGTAGGCGCGCAGGGCGTCGGCGCCGTACCGCTCCAGCACGTTCGAGGGGTCGGGGTAGTTCTTGAGGCTCTTCGACATCTTGCGGCCGTCCTCGGCGAGGATGTGGCCTGTGACGACGCAGTGCTCGAACGGCACCTGCTCGAAGAGGGCGGTGGCGAGCACGACGAGGGTGTAGAACCATCCTCGGGTCTGGTCGATGCCCTCGGCGATGAAATCGGCCGGGAAGCGGTGGGCGAACCGCTCCTGGTTCTCGAACGGGTAGTGGATCTGGGCGTACGGCATCGAGCCCGACTCGAACCAGCAGTCGAGCACCTCGGGGATGCGCCGCATCGTGCCCCCGCATGCGGTGCACGGGAACGTCACCTCGTCGACGACGTGCTTGTGGAGGTCGTCGAGCATCACCCCCGACAGCTCGAACAGCTCCTGGCGGGACCCGACACAGACCCGCTCGGTGCACTGCTCGCACTCCCAGATGGGGAGGCAGCTGCCCCAGTACCGGTTGCGGCTGATCGCCCAGTCCCGTGCTCCCTCCAGCCAGTTCCCGAAGCGTCGCGCCCCGATCGCCTCCGGCACCCAGTGGATGGTGGAGTTGAGCTCGACCATGCGGTCCCGGAAGCTCTCCACCCGGACGAACCAGGTGGGGATGGCCTTGTAGATGAGCGGGGTCTCGGTGCGCCAGCAGAACGGGTAGGAGTGGTGGATCTGCTCCTGCTTGACGAGGATGCCGCGTTCCTTGAGGAGCCGGATCAGGGTGGCGTCGGCGTCCTTGACGTACTGGCCGGCGACGTCGGGGACCTCGTCGGTGAAGCGGGCCTCGGCGTCGACCGGGTCGACCAGCGCCCCGATCCCGGCCGCCTGCAGCGCCAAGAAGTCGGCCTCGCCGTAGGCGGGGGCCATGTGCACCAGACCGGTGCCCTCGTCCATGTTGACGTCGTCGCTGAGGATCACCCGGAAGGCGCCCTGCGCGTCGAGGTCGGGGAAGTAGTCGAAGGGGGGCTGGTAGTGGGTGCCGGCGAGTTCCGTCCCGGTGGCGCGGCCGGTGACGACCGGGTCGTCGAAGGTGGAGGCGACCAGTTCACTCCCCAGCCAGTAGTGACCCTCCCGCCCGCCGATCGAACCGTCGACCCGCACGTACTCGAGGTCGGCGCCCACCGCCACCGCCATGTGACCCGGAAGGGTCCACGGCG
This sequence comes from uncultured Acidimicrobiaceae bacterium, assembly GCA_964596225.1. Taxonomy (GTDB): domain Bacteria; phylum Actinomycetota; class Acidimicrobiia; order Spongiisociales; family UBA5794; genus CAYQEC01. The sequence goes on along the minus strand of CAZQUB010000015.1, from coordinate 5,471 downwards.
TGGTGGTCCACACCAGCAGGTAGTCCCCGGCTGCGGCAGGGCCGTGGTCCTCGGAGATGCGGAGTCGGAGCGTGATCGCCGGGTCGACGACGTCCCGGTAGTCGAGGTTGGCCTCGAAGTTCGACAACGGGGTGGTGGCTCCCCACGAGTAGGGCAGCACCTTGAAGTCCTGGTAGATGAGGCCCTTGTCCCACAGCGACTTCATCACCCACCAGACGCTCTCCATGAAGTCGACGTCCATGGTGCGGTAGTCGTTCTCGAAGTCGATCCAGCGGCCGATGCGGCGGGTGATCGTCTCCCACTCCTCGGTGGTCTGCTCGACCATGGCGCGGCAGGCGGCGTTGAACTGGGCGACCCCCAGCTCGTTGATCTGGCGCGGGCCGGAGACGCCGAGTTGCTTCTCGACCTCCATCTCGACCGGGAGCCCGTGGGTGTCCCAACCGAAGCGGCGCTCCACCCGGTGCCCCTGCATCGTCCAGTACCGGGGGATGATGTCCTTGACCACGCCTTGGAGGATGTGGCCGTAGTGGGGGCTCCCGGTGGCGAACGGGGGCCCGTCGTAGAACGTGTATTCGGAGGCGGCGGGCCGCAGCTCGACGGAGCGGGCGAAGGCGTCGATCTCGTCCCACAGGTCGAGGATGCGGTGGTCGAGGGCGGCGAAGTCGAGCTGGGGTGGGACGCGCCGGAACCCGCCGTCTCCTGATGATGTGCTGTGGTCGCTCACGGTCCGTCCTTCCCGACGTGCAGCCCGGCTGCCTGTCATTCCGGGACGAGGGGACCCGCGGTACCACCCGGTTTACCGGAGCCGCTGCTCCGGTCGCTTCATTCGGCCCGGTCTCGGTGGGCTCCGGCGGGGTCTACGCCCGGCGGACCCGGGTTCTTCCCGCAGCTCAGGGGTGATGTCCTGTGCCACCCGGCACCGACCTCGCACCGTCGTCGGCTCGCTCCACCCGGGGGGAGGGCGCAGGCACGTCCCCGTCATCGCGTCGGGCGCCAATCTACACACTCTCCCGGGGCCGATCGGCGCGCCGGTAGGATCGCCGGGTGCGAGACCCCAGCCCGCTGCGCTCCCATCCCGACGGTGTCGCCATCACCGTGTGGGTGGTGCCGGGCGCTCGCCGCAGCGAGATCACCGGTCTGCACGGGGACGCCCTCCGGATGCGGATCGCGGCGCCCGCCGAGCAGGGCCGCGCCAACCGGGCGGTCATCGAGATCCTGCGCCTCACCTTCGGGACCGAGGTCCGCCAGATGGGGGGAGCCGTGTCGCGCCGTAAGCGCTTCTTGCTGCGGGGGATGACGGCGGCGGCGGCGACCGAGATCATCGACTCGTTGGGACGGTGATCGAGTCGGCCGACCTGGTATCGTCCGGCGACCGCAAGGAGGTCCCGCATGGGCAGACAGCTCGCGAAGTCGACGATGGAGCGTCTCCGCGCCAAGCTCGAGTCCGAGGAAGCCAGGCTCGTTTCGGTCATCGCCGAGTACGACAGGGTGTTCGAGGAGGCACGCCTCGCCGAGACCGCCGCCGAGCACAACGCGGACCCCAACAACGCCGACGGCGGGTCTTTGGCGTTCGAGCTGGAGATGGATCTCTCCGTGCAGCAGAATGCCAAGGAGTTGCTCAAGAAGGTGCGCCATGCCATTGGACGCATGGATAGGGGGGTCTACGGGACATGCGAGGTGACGGGGGAGCCGATCCCGGTGGCGCGTCTCGAAGCGCTGCCATACGCCACCACCGTGGTCGAGTGGGCGCACCGCACCTGACGGCGCGCCGCGCCGCGGTCCTGCTCGCCCTGGGGGTGATCGTCCTCGACCAGATCACCAAGTCGTGGGTCGTCACCCTCGATGAGCCGATCCATGTCATCGGGGACTTCCTCCAGTTGAGGGTGAGCCGCAACTCCGGCGCCGCCTTCTCCAGCTTCACCGGGGGTGGCAGGTTCATCGCCGTGATCGCGGTCGTGGTCATCGGGGCGCTGGCGGTCTTCATCGGGCGCTCGCAACGGACCGTCGAGATCGTGACCATGGGCGCCATTCTCGGGGGTGCCACCGGCAACCTCCTCGATCGCATCTTCCGGGGTCCCGGCGTGTTCGACGGCAAGGTCGTCGACTGGATCGACTTCTCGTTCTTCCCGTCGTTCAACGTCGCCGACAGCGCCCTCACCATCGGCATCGCGGTCCTGTTGCTGGTCGCGCTGGTGCGGCCGGATCCGTGAGCGACGCCGCCCGGTTCGTGGTGTCGGAGACGCTGGCCGGCTCGAGGGTCGATCGTGTGGTGGCGGTGCTGGGGGACATGAGCCGGTCCGCGTCCCGCGACCTCGTGGCGCAGGGACTCGTCACCGTCGACGGCAGCCCCGCCGTTCCGTCGCAACGTCTCGATGCCGGGGCGGTGGTGGTCTTCTCCCCACCCCCTCCTCCTGCCCGCCTCACCGCGGCCCCGGTTCCCTTCACCGTGGTGGCCGAGGACGCGGCCGTCATCGTGGTGGACAAGCCGCCCGGCGTGGTGGTGCATCCCGGCGCGGGGCACCGTGACGACACGCTCGTCAACGGTCTGGTGTATCGCTTTCCCGAATTGGCCACCCTGGGGAAGGAGTCCCGCTGGGGCCTGGTGCACCGGCTCGACCGTGACACGTCGGGCCTGCTCCTGGTGGGCCGCAGCGCAGAGACGCACCGCGCCCTGCAGCGGGCGCTGCGGCGGCGCGAGATCCGGCGCACCTACCTGGCGCTGGCGCATGGGAGCGTCGACGCCGCCACCGGGACCGTCGAGGCTCCCATCGGTCGTGACCCACGACACCCCACCCGGATGGCGGTGACGGCGGCGGGCCGTGCCGCTCGCACCCACTACCGGCGCCTCGCCTGGTGGGACGAGGCCACGTTGCTGGAGGTGACGCTCGACACCGGGCGCACCCATCAGATCCGGGTCCACCTGGCGTCCATCGGAGCGCCGCTGGTGGGGGACCCGGTCTACGGGAGACGGACGCTCCCTGCCGCCGAACCGGGACGAGTGTGGCTGCACGCCTGGCGTCTCCGGTTCCCCCATCCGGTCGAGGACCGCACCGTGGAGGTGGAAGCGCCCTTGCCGGGCGACCTCGCCGCCTCGCTGGATCGTCTCGGAACTCCCCGCGGCGGGGAGATCCCCGTCCCCGGGTGAGCGCCGGTCAGCCGAAGAAGGTGGCGGCGGTGTCGTACAGCTTGTCGCTCACCCCGCGGACCGAGGCGCACGCCTCCTCCATCGGAACGGGCACGATCTCGTTGCCGCGTACGGCCACCATCACCCCGGTCTCGCCGGCCTCCGCCAGATCTGCCGCTCCGACTCCGAGGCGGGTGCCGAGGACCCGGTCGAACGCGGTCGGGGTGCCGCCGCGCTGGATGTGGCCGAGCACGGACACCCGGGTCTCGAATCCGGTGAGTTCCTCGAGAGAGGAGGCGAGGGCGTAGCCGACGCCGCCGAGGCGGGCGAAGCCGAAGGCGTCCTTCTTCTCCTCGGCCTCGAATCCGGGCGGTGCTTCGACACCTTCGGCCACGACCACGATCGAGTAGCTCTTGCCACGGCGGTGGCGGTGCCGGATCACCTTCGCCACTTCTTCGAGGTCGTAGGGAATCTCCGGGATGAGGATCGAGTCGGCCCCGCCGGCGATGCCGGCATAGGTGGCGATCCAACCCTTGGTCCGACCCATCACCTCCACCACGATGACGCGGTTGTGGGCTTCGGCGGTGCTGGCGAGACGATCGATGGCGTCGGAGGCGATCTGGACCGCGGTGTCGAAGCCGAACGTGACATCGGTGCCGTTGATGTCGTTGTCGATCGTCTTGGGAACCCCGATCACCGGCAGGCCCTCGTCGGCGAGCTTGAGCGCCGAGGCGAGGGTGCCGTCACCGCCCACCACGATCAGTGCCTCGATGCCGTTGCGTTGGATGGTGCGCCGGCAACTCTCGTACCCCTCGCCATGTACGTAGGGATCCATGCGCGACGTCCCGAGGATGGTGCCGCCCCTGGTGAGGATGCCCCGCACCGCGTCCCGGTCGAGTGCCATCGTGTGGCCTTCCATGAGGCCTTCCCAGCCGTTGAGGATCCCGACCACTTCTGCGTCGTGGACCTCGGTTGCCCGCGTGGTGACCGCACGGATGACCGCGTTGAGTCCGGGACAGTCACCCCCGGCGGTGAGGATTCCTAGAACCTGCATGATGGGACTCCAGACTGGGCTGCGCGGACGGTACCACCCCTCCAGGGTACCGACGATGATCCGAGACGAATCCGAATCCGCCCTGAACCACCTCGCCGGCACCGGGCACGGTAGGTTGGGGCGCGCAGTGATCCATCCCGCCAGCGATCATCGGAGGCAGAAATGGAACGTCCGACGTGGAACCCGAAGACCATCGTCGTCGGTGTCGACGGTTCCGAGCACTCGCGCCATGCCGCTCGGGTGGCGGTGGCGATCGCCCGTCAGAACGACGCCGTCGTCCACCTGGTGACGGTGGTGCGCCCGCCGGAGGGCTGGTGGGGCATCGTCGGCTCGCCGCCCACCCCGACCGCGCTCAGCAGGTCACTGGCCGACGCCCAGCATGAGATCCTGGACTCGGTGCTGGCCGGTCTCGACCTCACCGGGGTCGAGCACCTCACCGTCGAGGAGGTGGGTGACCCGGGCCGGACGCTCATCCAACACGTCGAGGAGGCGGACGCCGATCTTCTCGTCCTCGGGACGCGCGGCGCCGGGCTCATCGAACGGATCATGCTCGGTTCGGTGGCGGCCCGCGTCAGCCAGGAGGCACCCTGCCCCGTGTTGCTTGTGCCCTGACGCTCAGTACAGGAACATCGGCTTGCCGGTCACGTGGCGGACCTTCGCCTGGTACTGCTCGATGTCGTACAGCTCGTCGGTGTCGACCCGCTTCACGCCTTCCTTGGTGACCCCGATCGGGACGGTCGTGTAGGTGCCGCCCCGCAGCGCCACCATGCGGCCGGTGGAGCCCTCGAGGGCCAGGTCGGCGGCCATCACCGCGTAGTTGGTTGCCACCATCAGGTCGAGCGAGTCGGGGCTGCCCGACCGCATCAGGTAGGCGACCTGCTGGTAGATGATGCCTTCGCCGGTGCGTTCCTTGAGCAACTCGCCGGTGAGGGCCCCGATCCCACCCAGCTTGCGGTGCCCGTAGGCGTCCGCTTCGCCGCGCAGCACCATCTCGCCCTCCAGGAGGCGGGCGCCTTCCGAGATCGTCACCATGGCGTAGTTGGACGGGTTCTCCGCCTTGTCCTGGACCAGCAGCTCCGCAAGGTGATCGATGTCGAAGGGAACCTCGGAGATGATGGTGCGCTTCACGCCCGCCAGGTAGGCGGTGACCAGGGCGGTCTCGCCGCTGTAGCGCCCGAACAGTTCGATGACGGCGATCCGCTCGTGGGAACCGGTGGCGGTACGCAGGTTGTGGATGAACTGCACCCCGCGGGTGACCGCGGTGGAGAAGCCGATGCAGTAGTCGGTGCCGTG